>JAODMM010000148.1 GCA_025465015.1 Cryobacterium sp.
ATCCTGAGGCCGGTTCTTCTCCCCGGAGCCGCTGGCATTCCGCTTGGCCAGGCGAACGGCGGCATCACTGCCGGGAATCGTCTCAATCTCGGCCAGGTTCCTGTTCCAGAGCACGTCGAGTTCGGCAAGAGCCTGCTGCCCCATGCCCTCGCCGCCCGGCTCTGACTGAGCGCCGGCGACAGTGCTGACCTGGCTCACGATGCGCGAGAGGAGGAAGGTGCGGGGAGCGTGCGCGACTTGGTCATCGGCGAACAGGTGCCAACGGCCCTCATGCAGAACGACCGCCCGGGGCGCGACAGTGCGACTCCGTGGCGCTGACTCTCCAGGCTTCAGGTAGAGGAATGACACGACCTGACCTCTGTCCATCGCTTTGCTGAGCGGCTCGAATGACGCTTCCCGCGCCCTCAGGTGCGGCGCATAACCGAGGACTGGGTCGCTTGAGTCGATGCCGAGTGAATTCAGCTTGGTCAACGCCCGGCGGGACTCGCCCGAGAGAGACCCTTCGCGCCACACCGCTGCCGCAAGCTTGAGGAGCATCAGCTCGTCCGGGGTGAAGGAGATGTCCGACGGCAGATCGTACAGGCCTTTCGGGATCCGGTACCGCAGGTTGTGGTTGCTGCCGGGGTCGTCGAGGGGTTCCACCGTTTCCAGCGGAATACCGAGCTCGCGGATGTCGTCTTTGTCGCGTTCGAACTGGCGTTCAAGGCTCGAATTATCGCCGCCCGCGTCATACCGCTGGCGATAGCCCTGTACCGTGGAGAGAATGTCCGGCTTCGTCAGCCCGGACTCTGTCGCGATGAGCGCCAGCACCAGGCTGAATAGGCGCTCCTCCACCGTGACGCGACCGGGCTTGTCGCTCAGCGAGGTGTCCCGGGCGGATGCCACAGCATGCGTGGTCGGCTTCGATGGAGTGGGTGGCACAGTGCGATTCTAACTTCGCCCTGTGCCACCGGGTGCTGTCCGCGGCTGCGAATCAGTTGACGCCGAGGATGTCGACGACGAAGATCAGGGTCGCGTTCGGCGGAACGGCGCCATTGCCCTGCTCGCCGTAGCCTTGATCTGGCGGAATGACCGCGACGACCTGAGACCCGACCGTCTGCCCCACGAGAGCGTCAGCGAATCCTGCAATGACGCCGCCCTGGGTCTTGGATCCGTCGGCCGCGAGGAACTCGGCCGGCTCGTCACGCTCCCAGCTGGAGTCGAAGACCTCCTTGGTGTCCCATAGAACCCCGGTGTAGTGGACGGTGACGGGGTCGCCTTCTTTGACTTTCTCGCCCGCACCCTTCTTGAGAACGCCCACTGCGAGCTTCTTGGGCGCGTCCGCTGAGGGCACTGTGATACCCGGGGTGCCGTCGTCCGCCAGGACAACCGAGGGAAGTCCGGATGTCACCGCCTGGTCGGTTCCGTTGGCGCGCTTCAGGTAGGTCTTGACGACATCGAGCACGAAGACGAGCGAGTCGGCTTCGCCGACGCCGAGATCAGCGTTGCCACCTTGCGGGCCGAAAGCGTCATCCGGGGACACGACGACGGCTAACCGGGAACCCTCCTGGGCGCATTGGAGACCTTCGCTGAGGCCGGTGATGGTCTGGTCGTTGATGACGAAACTCGCCAGGTTCTCCCCGTCGTACTGGCTCTGCTGGATGGCTTCGCCGGTCGTGCCGTTGTAGACACTGAGGTCGATCTTGACCTTCTGGCCCGTGACAATCCCCGCGCCCTTACCGGGGATCACCTCGGATCTCTGCGACGTTTGAGTTTTCAGCGGAGTCGGGAAGTCGACTTTGGGTGCTTCGCCCAACTTGCCAGAAACGTCCACCAATCGGGAGGCGTTGCCCTCCGCGAGCGGGGATTCACACCCGCCGGCCGCAGAGTCGGCTGTGCTGCAGCCGGTCAGGGCCGCCAGCACGAGGCCGGCGGTTGCGATCAGTGCGGATGCTTTACGCACAGGTCCTCGTTTCGATACAGGGGGGAGGTCGGGGTGTGGGGATGGGCCGCAAGAAGCCCCGAACAAGTCGGGGATGGCGAGCCGAACCAATCTTAGTCCGCGTTGAGGTCGCGAGCCTTGGAAAGGTCTGCGCCCGCGCCGGCGGCGCGCACACGCTTGCGGAGGCTCTTCGGGCTGACGTTGCGCTCGCCAAGGGCGCCGGGCGTCCAGGCTTCGACATCGGCGTCGTCGAAGTCACTCTTAGACGGGCGGCGCTTGAGCTCGGGAAGGACTGTGCCGGGTGCGAGCCTGCGAGCCGTGATGAGAAAGCCGGTGTGGCCGATCATCCGGTGGTCCGGGCGCACCGCAAGCCCCTCCACGTGCCAGCCGCGCACCATCGTCTCGTTCGAGTCGGGGTTCGTGTAGAGCCCGGTCGCTCGGATGGCCTCGGCAACCCGGGAGAGCTGGGTGACCGTCGCGACGTAGCAGAGCACCACTCCCCCGGGCTTGAGGGCGTCAGAGACCACGTCGAGGCATTCCCACGGGGCGAGCATGTCGAGCACGACACGGTCGACGCTGGCTGTGGGCATGACGTCGGGCAGCGTCGAAGAAAGGTCGCCGAGCGTGATCGTCCAGTTCTCCGGGTCGTGGCCGAGGAAGGTGGCGATGTTCCCACGGGCGACATCGGCGAACTCGTCGCGCCGTTCGAAAGACGCCAGTCGCCCGGCAGGACCGATTGCCCGCAGGAGCCAGAGCGAGAGGGCGCCGGAGCCGACGCCGGCCTCGACCACGGTCGCGCCGGGGAAGATATCGGCTTGCGCGAGGATCTGGGCAGCGTCCTTCGGGTAGATGATCGCTGCCCCTCGTGGCATCGACATGACGAAGTCGTTCAGCAGCGGTCGAAGGGCGAGGTGCTCGACCCCGGCGTTGTTCATGACGACAGACCCGTCGGGGAGTCCGATGAGGTCGTCGTGGGCGAGGATCCCCCGATGGGTGTGAAAGACCTTCCCTGGCTCAAGCGTGATCGTGTTCATCCTGCCCTTGGGGCCGGTGAGTTGCACCCGGTCTCCGGACCGGAACGGTCCGCTGTTCTGGACGACTTGGCTGGCGCTCATCGAGTGGGGGTGCTTTCGTGGGTGTCCGCGGATCCGCTCAGCGAGACCTGATGCGTCTGGGCATTCGGATCTTTCTGAGCGGCGGGCGGAACAGGGTGCTGAGACTGGGTCCTCGCCAAGTGCCGATCTCGCTGAACGACAGCCAGGTCGGCCACTGTCCGCCCGGCGAGACTGGGCCACAGCGTGTAGAGGATGCTTGGTGCCAGTGCGATCTGGTGGGGAACACCGATTGTGGCTGTGCCCGCCGCTACAGCGGCAGAGACTCCGGGCACGGAGTCTTCGATGGCGACACAGAGTTCGGGGTCGACGCCGAGGGCAGCGGCAGCCGTGAGGTAGCCCTCGGGATGGGGTTTCGGGTGGGTGACCTGGTCGCCGGCGACGATGACGTCGAAGGCGGGGAAATCGATCAGGCCGGTAATTTGGCGCGCCATCCGCTCAACCGACATGGTCACCAGCGCGGTGGGAACGCCCGCCTGCTTGAGCTCGGCGAGGAGCTCGCGAGCACCAGGCCGCCAGGGAACCCCGTCTTCGGCCAGCCGCTCCTGCACGCGGTCGGTCAGCCGCTGCACGATCGAGTCGGCGTCGAGTTCGACTCCGCGTCCCTGAAGGATCGCCGCGGAGTCCCACAGGCCGGAGCCGACCAGGAGCATGCAGTCGT
>JAODMM010000170.1 GCA_025465015.1 Cryobacterium sp.
TTCGTCGACGTGGCACTCGGCGCCGAATCCGCGGCGAAGGAGTTCGGCGTGGGAGTGGTGATCGTTCACAATGGCGAGGACGTCTTCCGCGAGGAACAAAATCTCGACCTGCTCGTCCAGCAGCGCGTGCACGGCATCATGATCACTCCTGTCGACGAGCGCAACCCGCGGCTTGAGCAGCTGGTGGAACGCGGCGTGCCCATCGTGTACGTCGACCGGATCTCGGGCGACCGGCCGTGCTGCTGGCTCGCCACTGATGACTTCCGGGGCGGGCAACTCGCCGCCGAACATCTGCTGGAAGGCGGTCACGCCCGGCTGGCGTTCATCGGCGGCATCGACTTCTCCCGCCAGGTCGAGGACCGGTACCGCGGCTTCCTCGACGTCGTCGAGACGGCCGGATTCCCTGCCGACTCCGTGGAGCTGATTCCCATTTCGACTTGGAAGGTCACGGAGGGCCGACGGATCGGCAAGGAGCTGGCGCAGCGCTCACCGCAACAGCGACCGGATGCCGTGTTCTGCGCGAACGATCTCGTCGCCCTCGGGCTCCTGCAGGAACTCGTGTTGGCAGGAGTCAGCGTCCCGGAGGATGTGGCAATCGTGGGTTTTGACGACATCGAGTGGGCGAGCGCGGCCACGGTGCCCCTCTCCACCATTAGGCAACCCCGCGAGCTGCTCGGCCGCACCGCGGTCCGCATGATTCTGGACGAGATCGAGCAGGGGGCGAGCCATCAACACGAGCATGTCATCCTCCCGCCCGAGCTCGTCGTACGGGAGTCCAGCGTCCGCCGCTGAGTGCGGCACTCCCGGCGCGAGGCACCTTCCCTCGCTTCCGCCGGGGCGAGGCGCCCAGGTCGGGTTTCGATCAAGCGTGAAGGTTCGCCACCAACACGACTTATGGTCGAACCTGACGTCCTGCCGTGTCAGACTCCCGCGGACGAGGACATCACCGCGCCCGACGTTCGGCGAAGGCGGAAATCGAGTTTGTAGCGTGCGGATGCGCCGGGCTCCAGGAACGGGAGTTCTCCGGCCTCACGGGCGGCCGCGCGGCCGAGCAGGGTCGCCGAGTTGGAGGGCTCGACGCCCAGCACATAGTGCCTCTCGCCCGTCATCTTCCACTGGTAGAGGTGCGGTAGTTGACTGCTGGAGAAGGCGAGGGCGAACTCCACCCCGATGGTGTCGTTCGTGACCCTGACCAACACATCGCGGTCCTCTGGAAGCTCGTGCCGGTACACCTGCTCGCGGAACCCGGTGGTGGGTTGGTCGAATGTGCGCCAGGTGTCGATCCCCGGTTCGGCATCGGCATCTCGCGGATGCACCGCACGCGACGGCACGTCGAGGATGGCCGTTTCGTCGAGCAACGGCCAGCCCAGATTGGCGTGGTAGAGGATCATGTGCGGAACCTTCTCCGCGCCGTCGTTCGTGACCACGTCCTCCACCGTGATGGTGTCGGAACCAGCCGCGGAGCTGATCCGACGCTGCAGCACCAGGTTTTCACCGAACACCTTCGCCTGCCGGACCGTTCCCTCGATGACAACACCTTCGGCCGTCGCCTCCGCGCGCGTGACAGTGGCGGGGACAGCACCGATGCGGCCGTGCAGGGGGAAGTGCGTCCCGGCGTCCTCGCTCGGCGGACCGAACGAATCGAGGCCGCACGTGGCAAGGAGCCCTCCGCCGAACGTGCGGAGCCAGCCCATGCCCTGTGGCTCGGAGAACGCAGGGGACGCCATCCCCGTGGAGGAGAGCCAACTGATCGGTATTCCATCCACCGTGACCCGCCCGAGGTCGAGCGCCCGATCAGGGTGAATTTCGGCCTCCAGCCCACCACCGTTGACCAGGCGGAGCACGCGTGCCCCTCTGGCGGGTCCCTCCTGCTCGACCAGGCTGTCCACGCGGATGACCTGACCGAGAATCCCGACGTAACTGCGGAGCTCCTGGTTCGACCGGCCGAAAACCTCAGGCATGGGAGGCGAGCTCTGCGTTGTCGGGGCCGAAGTGCTTGAGGATGACGAGGTCCGAGGTTTCGCTCTGGTTGGTTATCGTGACACCGGCGCGGGCCGCACCCTCCGACACGAAGAACTCGTCCTGGCTCAGCTGTCCGTAGCGGATGAGCGTGGCAGCGGCGATCTCATGGTTACCGAGGATTCCGTGTCCCTGGACGACGATGAGGCCATAGGCGTCGGTGTCGGTGATGGTGATGTTCTCGCCCGGTTTCACTGTGAGTTCCTTCGCGCTGAAGTACGTCGAGCGGAAGACGATCCATTTCTCCCAATAGCGCGACTCCCCATCGGAGCGCGACTGCACCGTGGGGAACGGGCGCATGAAGCGGTTTGTGACGAAGAACGGATCGATGTTCTTCTCCCAGTCCAGGAGCTCGACGATGAAGTCGAAATCGCCGTGACGGTCTGCGGGGACGTCCTTCCACAGCAGTTCCTCGGGGACTTCTCGGTTGTTACTCCAGGACTCGCACATGCATAAGACGTCGCAGGCTGCCTGCGGTTCATACGTGCACACGCTGGCGGGAGCGTGGAGCACCCCGCCGGGCACATCCCAACCGGTGCCCAGTTGCGTCCTGTAGCCGTGGGCGAGGTCGGTGATCCGGTTGTCGCCACCCTTTCGGAAGCCTAGGAGCTTCTCCTTCACCTCCTCCCTGGTGACTTCCGGCTGCAGACCGAGGAACGAGATGGGCTGGTCGCCGAGGTGATTGTTCATTTGTGGGGGGTAGTAGTAGGCCTCGGGCTTGCCGGGCTTGTCGACGAGCGCGGCATGCTGGTCCCGATGGTGCACGTGGAAGGGCAGCGCCTGCTGGTTGTCGAAGAACTTCGAGTACATTGGCCATTTCCCGTGCTCGTTCCAGAGCCGGTCACCGATGACCTCGCCTTTGTGGTGGTCGACGAACTCATCGAACGGAAGCAGCCCACCTTCGGGGTCCACGACAAGGCTGAGACCTTCGTTTGCGCCGGTCAAGGGGCCGTTGTCGGCTCGGATTGCGGAGGCGAGCCAGCGCTCATCGATGCCGCCGCGGGTCTGACCGAGGGGGAAGTAGTCGTCCGGGTGGAGCCGGATGCGGCGACCCGGCGTGCAGAATGCCCGAGGCACCCAGGCCGGTGCGAGTCGGACGATACCCTGACCGGCGTCGAGGGCTCGGTCCATACCCGATGCGCGGGATACGACCGTCTCGTAGGCTCCGTCGATCATGGTGGGACTCCCCCTTGCGTGCGTGGCATCTGCCCGTGCGGGAGTGAGCGACGATGCCCTGAATGGTGCAGCGGTTCATTGAACCGCGCATTCTGCGAACCTAACACGAGCCTCTCGCCATGTCAACGACGTTCCTCCGGACCTTCGGGCGTGCGCCCACTCCATCGAATCCGTTGTGCGGACATGTGCGATGTAACATCTCTATTCCAGGACCGACGAGAGCGAGCCCCACCGCGTCGACCAGAAGAGGGAGCACGAATGGCAACAAGCGGCACCCTTGGAGCGGAGGAACGACGGGCGTGGATCATGACGCGCATCGAGCAGGAGGGCGCGCTTCGGCTCGACGCCGCGGCAGCGGGCCTGAGGGTCTCAGCGATGACCGTACGCCGGGACCTTGACGACCTGGAAGGAGAGGGCCTAGTCCGACGAGTGCGTGGCGGCGCCGTCCTGGCCCTCGGCCCGCGCCCTTTCAGCGAGCGACGCACGGTGAACTCCCGGGCCAAACAGGTGATAGCCCACAAAGCACTCGCGCTCATCCCGAGTGATGGCGCCGTTGCGCTGGACGCGTCGACTACGTCGGGAACCCTCGGCAGCGCATTGAGCGGGACACTCGATGTCACCGTGGCCACGAACTCGCACGAGAACTTCGCAGCGCTCAGAGGAACCTCCGGCGTGACGCCGGTCCTTGTCGGCGGAGAGCTCGAGGGTCGAACAGGTAGTTTTGTGGGGCTGATTGCCTGTCAGGCGGCGTCATCGATGCTCTACCGGCGCTTCTTCACGTCGGCGAGCGCGGTGGATGCCGCCCACGGCGCCTCAGAGGTCTCGCTCGCGGAGACCCAGGTCAAGCATGCCTTCGGGGGCGCATCGCGAGAGGTCGTGCTCTGCGTCGACTCGTCGAAACTCGGGCGCCAGTCTGTGTCGCTGAGCTTTCCCCTGGCGGGCATATCGGTGATGATCACCGAACTCGATCCCCGCGACTCGCGTCTCGACCCGTACCGGGAACTTGTCGAGCTGCTCTGAACCGAGCCTTGCACGGCGAAGTTACTGCTTGTTATATTTGACAAATAGGAACAGCCGTCCAACCCAACGAAGGAGCATTGGATGCCGGCGAACGCAGCTGCCGAATTGATCGCCCGCTCGAACCGACTCGGTGCCGATCCGAAAAACACGAACTACGCCGGCGGGAACACCTCAGCCAAGGGCACCGCCATCGACCCGGTGACCGGCGAACCGGTCGAACTGCTCTGGGTCAAGGGCTCGGGCGGCGATTTGGGGACGCTGACCGAGGCCGGACTGGCCGTGTTGCGACTGGACCGGCTGCGCTCAATGGTGAACGTGTACCCGGGCATCGAGCGTGAGGACGAGATGGTCGCCGCGTTCGACTTCGCGCTGCACGGCAAAGGCGGCGCCGTCCCCTCGATCGACACGCCCATGCACGGCCTCGTCGACGCAGCCCACGTCGACCATCTACATCCGGACTCCGGTATCGCAATCGCCACCGCCGAGGACGGCGAGGCCCTCACCGCCAGAATCTTCGGCGACCGCGTCGCCTGGGTGCCCTGGCGACGCCCCGGATTCCAGCTGGGACTTGACATCGCCAAGCTCAAGGAGGCGAACCCGCAGGCCGTTGGCTGCATCCTCGGCGGGCACGGAATCACCGCCTGGGGCGACACCAGCGACGAGGCCGAGGCCAACTCGCTCTGGATCATCGACACCGCCGCGGAGTACATCGCGGCGACGTCGCGGCCCGAGCCCTTCGGCCCGTTGCTTGAGGGGTGTACACCGCTTCCTACCGAGGAGCGCCGGGCGAAAGCTGCCCTCCTGGCCCCGGTCATCCGCGGTCTCGTCTCCACCGACACGGTGCAGGTGGGCCACTTCACCGACGACCCGGCCGTGCTTGATTTCCTCTCCCGCGCGGAACACCCGCGGCTGGCGGCGCTCGGCACGAGCTGTCCCGACCATTTCCTGCGCACCAAGGTCAAGCCGCTCGTGCTCGACCTTCCCGCCACGGCGTCGGTGGACGAGAGCATCGCCCGCCTCACGGAGTTGCACGGGGAGTACCGCACCGACTACCGGGCATACTATGACCGGCACGCTACTGCCGACTCGCCCGCCATCCGCGGCGCCGATCCGCTGATCGTGCTCATCCCCGGCGTAGGGATGTTCAGCTACGGCGCGAACAAGCAGACGGCGCGCGTCGCGAGCGAGTTCTACCTCAACGCGATCAACGTGATGCGCGGCGCCGAGGGCATCTCCCGCTATGCACCCATCGAAGAATCCGAGAAGTTCCGGATCGAGTACTGGGCGCTCGAGGAGGCCAAGCTTCAGCGGATGCCGCGACCCAAGCCGCTGGCTGGTCGTATCGCCCTCATCACGGGGGCCGCTTCCGGCATCGGCAAGGCGATCGCCACGCGGCTCGCCGCGGAAGGCGCCTGCGTCGCCATAGCCGACCTCGAACTTGAAAAAGCGCAGGCCGCCGCGGCCGGGATCGGCTCTGCCGATGTCGCCATCGGAGTGCAGGCGAACGTGACCGATGAGACGCAGGTGCGAGCATCCGTCGACGCGACCGTGCTCGCCTTCGGGGGCGTCGACCTCATCGTCAACAATGCCGGCCTGTCGCTTTCGAAGTCACTCCTCGAAACCACCGAAGCCGACTGGGATCTCCAGCACGACGTCATGGCAAAGGGCTCGTTCCTGGTCTCGAAGGCTGCGGCCCGAGTCCTCATCGACCAAAAGCTC
>JAODMM010000245.1 GCA_025465015.1 Cryobacterium sp.
GCGACAGCCGTGAGTACCAAACCGATGAGGGTGTTGATCCAGAAGAGGTTGTCCTGCTGGTTTCGGCTGAGTTCTTTCGCCTGGACAGCAGCCGATGACAACCCGAAGTCCCGGAAAACCTCACCGATGCCGATGATCGCCGTCACCGACGCGATCAACCCGTAGTCGCTGGGCGACAGCAGACGTGCCAGGATCACAATTCCGGTGAGCTGGACGAGGATCCGGATCAGCTGCCCGCTCAAAGTCGTCGCGGCACCGCGTCCGGCGGTGCGACCCAGACCACTGGATGGGCGCCCGGCGGGGGCGACGGTCTCATCGGTCATCGCTCCTCCCCGGTTATTCGGCCGGTTGCATGGAGGGCGCGAAGGTAGGCCTGGTAGGTCTGCTCGCCGAGCGTATTCCAGTCGCGGTTCTCCAGCCGGGGACGGGCGCCCCGTTCCATGATCCGAGCCGAGTCGATCGTTATCTCGAGCATGGCCGGGGTCAAGGCCCCGTCGTACATGTAAATCCAGCCCGGCCCGACCTCTTCGGCGAGCGCCGCGTTCGAGGGCGAGGTCGGCACGAGCACGGGTCGGTCCAGGGACAAAGCGACCAGAAGTGCGCCGGAATTGTGCATCTCACGGTAGGGCAACACGATGAGGTCGGCCCTACCCACTTCCTGTACGAGTTCGTCGTCCGGCACGAACCGCAAGTCGGAACTTATCCGGCGATCACGTGCCTCAGCCTGGGCGATGACCGCCCGAAGACCCTCGGATGGCCGCCCCACGATCCGGAGTTGCAGGTCGTCGCGGGCGAGGGAAGCGAATACCGAGAGCAGGGTTTCGACGCCCTTGTAGGGCCTGATGAGACCGAAGTACAGGCAGCGGCCAGGGATGGACTGCGGGAGAGGAACGCGACTGAACCGGTCACGGTAATGCCCGTGCAGGATGGTGACTGCCTTCGCTTCCGGTGCGACCGGCGTCGTCGGGTTCAGCCGGATGAACAGGGTGGTGTTGGCGTCCAGGGCGGCAAGTGCGCGTGTCTCGCCAGCTTTGCCGGCCTCATGGGGCCGCAGGTTGTGAACAGTCCGAACGATCGGGATGCGTTGTCGGCGTGCCTTAAGCATCAGCGCGTACAACGCACGGCGGCGCAGGAACGCCCTGAGCGGTCTCTTCCCGCGGATGAGCAGTTCCGGCCAGTGGACGTGAAGGACGTCATAGCGGGAGAACAAAGCTGATCGCCACGAGAAGAAGCGGAACCGAACCTGGGGCGGGGCTCCTTCCACGACTTGGTTGACGAACCGGGTCGTGCCGTCCGGTGGGCTGAGGGATTGAAGCACCGTGATGGCCGGGTTGTCCTGAGATTTGGTGGTCACAGCACTCCCTTCTGGCCGACGTGCAATGTGTTGGCGCGGCGGTGAGCTTCGGGTTGAATCACCGTAGCGCGGCCACCGAGGCCGCAGGTGACGCTTAGGTTAAGAGTCGCTCCCCCTCGTGTTTCATCGGCTTTTGCGGCGTTACGGGTTGACGGGGGGTAATGGGTCTGCGCCGGGCTCTCGTGGTTCCGATAGCTGTGGCGGTAACGAAACCCTCCGGTCGGCGGGGGGCGTTGAGGGTCAGGATCATCAGGCATCCGAGAATCAGGTGCATGCCGCGCAGCGCATCGATCGCGTTGAAACCGGAGATGCAGATCGCATACGCGAGCAGCGCGGAGGCTTCACCGACCATCCTTCGGTTGAGCGCGTGCAGGAAAGCGAACCCGATGACGCCGGCGAACAAGAGCAGGCCGGGAATGCCGACACTGATCAGCAGCTGGAACAAGGAGTTCTCGATGACGACCTGGTCGAATATCCGGCCGGTGATGCCGGACGTGCCCGGTCCTGATCCGACCCATCCGGTGAGATTGGCGGCCTGAAGCGTCACCTGGGCTGCCCGGTCGCGGGCGAGGGCGGAGAGCTCCGCCTCCTGCGAATCGTTCCGAGCGGTGAAGGCGTCGAACTGGAAGATACCGACGATGCCCACGACGGCCAGGCTGCCGAGTATCGCGAACTTGGCCCAACGCTTCTCCCCCTTGATTACCATCGATGCGCCGAACGCGAAGGTCACTGCGACGGCCCCCGCTAACAAAGCTCCACGGGAAACGGTTGCAACCAAGCCAAGTCCGCTGAAGATCGAGGCAAGCAATGCCCATCGCGCATTCGTCGTGAGCCAGTTGCCTATCCCGAGCGCACACGCGACAGCGAAGAACAGCGCTGCGAACAGTGGATGTCCGAACGACGCCTCTGCCCGGTAGACGGACCAGTGCTGCGAGTCTGTGGCACCGAGTGCTATATAGAGGTTCCCCCAGATGGGATTTGCCCTCAGCACAGCCTCGACGATCGCGTAAGATCCCAGCCACCCGGCCAGGAACAGCCACGTTCGGCGCACCAACTCCGCCTCCCGATGCGAATGCCCAACCGCAAGCGGCAGGAGGGCACCCGCCGTAAAGCTGGTCAGCCATCCCGTCGAGGTCTGCTGGTCCGTCGACCACATCAGGGGGAACAGCGCCCAGACGACGAAGGCGATGCCGCTCGCTACTGCCCCGAGTTTGTACAACGACAAGCGGTCGTCTTCCGTGCGGGCCCGTCCTGCCTGTCTCCTCAACCCGTAGGTGGACATTCCGGCTGTCCTGCCCGGACCACCTTGGCGCATCACAACCCGCCGAACCGCCCAGATGACGAGGATGACGCTCGTCACGGGGAGTGCGCCGAAGGGTCCCTCCTGCGGCAGGATCCGCGCGGGGATGATCGCGAACGTTGCAAGGGCAACGGCTGGCAATGTGTGCACCGGGATCACGAAGAGCGTCACCACCGCGACGAAAGCGGCCAATGCAGCCGGAACTACGATAATGCCGAAGTCGACCAGAAACGCCGGGAGGAGGGCAGCAGCAGCAGCAACGAAGATGGCGCCGGAGGACACGAAGACAAGTTGCCAGCCTCGCAGGCTCAACCTACGCTTCACGCGCATCAGGCACCTCCCTTTCGACTTGCCGCACAAAATGCGTCATCAGCGTCGACGTGGATATCGACCGAGTGTAAGTCAGTCCGGGGGCGGCGCGATAGAGCGCCATTCGGGATCGGGGGGGCATCAGCAGCCCGACTCGACGAGCGCTTTGGCGAACGCAGCGGTCTGGTAGAGCCATTGGTACGCTTCCTTGCCGAGACCCATCGGCACATCTGCCGCTGTCATGGCGAGTTTCCCGGAGTAGCAGCGTTCGATGGTGAACCGCGCCCGGCTGACATGATAGGTCTCTGTCACCACGATCACGCTCGTCCAGCCGCGCTCCTGCGTGAGGCGCTGGATCGCCGCAGCCTCACCGGCTGTGGAAGCGGGGTGAGGATGGATGCATTCCACGTTCACCTCGGTGGATGTGGCGCACAACCCGGCCGGACGGGTGTCGCCACCGAATGAGTCGGAGATGACCACGTGGTCGCTGAATCCGTCATCCGCCAGTTCGAGGGCCTTCCTCGTCACCGGCTCACTGTCCAGGCCACCGAGCACGACGATGGCATCCACATGCTCAAGCCCGTCTTCCCGTGGGAGGACGTAGGTGTTGACGCCTGCGACGAGCAACGCCACGGTGACCACCACTCCGGCTGCCCACGCAAAGCCCGTCGGGTGCCGACGCACGTTCGACCCCACGGCCCTGACCTTCGGCCCGACCCTGTCGCATTCCACCTCGGAACGGTCGACGCTCACTGCTGGCCGACCGTGCATGTGGCGGCGCTGACCCGTTCGATCCGAGATCGTGCCATGCAACCTCCATCATGCACAGGCCGGTTCCGGTGCGGTCCGCGCGTCATGATTGGGATGGGTCAGGGAGATGGGTGTGGGGCCTGACCCTACCAAGGTCGAGGACGCCAGGGAATACACTCGTCCACTTCCGGTGAGTGCCTAGCCATCCTCCACACGGCGGCGTCGCCGGGTCACTGGCTTCGTGACGGCAAAAACGGATGCCTCGGTGCGTTCGCCACCGAGGCATCCGTTCGTTTACAACTGGTACAACTTGCCTCCCTGCTGGGAAGTCGCCCTGTGCGGCTGCCGCACGACGAGCAGACTCCTGCGGGAAAATGAGGCGACGACTTTGACGGCGCCCCCCGGGATCAGGCGATCGCGGCTCGAAGCTGTGCAGCGGCCGCCCCAACGTCGGGGGCACCGTAGATGGCCCCACCGGCTACGGCGATTTGAGCGCCGGATGCCTGTACGGATGCGATGGTCGAGGCATTGACGCCGCCCGCAACGGAGAATGGCACACCGGATGCCACTCCGTCACGGAGAAGAGTGTCGAGAGTGAAGCCTTCTTCGGCCTGTTCGTCGAGCCCTGCGTGCATTTCGACGAAATCGGCTCCCAGAGCGACGACTTCCCGGGCACGAGCGGGCTTGTCCGCGACGCCGATGAGGTCGACGACGACGCCCTTGCCGTGCTTCTTCGCGGCCTTCACCGCGCCGGCAATAGTGCTGTCTCCTGCAGCGCCGAGCACGGTGATGAGGTCTGCTCCCGCACTGAAAGCGATGTCCGCCTCGAGTTCTCCGGCGTCCATGGTCTTGAGATCGGCGAAAACGATCTTGTCGGGGTGCGCCGCTTTCACCGCTGTGATGGCGGAAAGCCCTTCGCTCTTGATGAGCGGTGTACCGAGTTCCAGGATGTCCACATGCGGCGCCGCGGCGGCGGCCAGTTCAAGGGCGGCCTCGGTGGTCAGGGTGTCCATGGCAAACTGCAACTTCATGATGCTTCCTTCTGTTGTAAATTGTTGACCCGCCGAATGTGACGAGGTCGTGTCATTCAAGGTTCGCGTGGCGCGGCCACAGCTCGTCAGCGCTCTTCCCTGACCGTAGCCAGAGGGAATGGAAGAGAGCGTCGCCCAGCAGCATGACGGCCTGTTCGAAGAGGCTCCCGGCATACTGCCCTGAGGCGGTCGCTGAACGATCGAGCTTCCCCGCCGCGGGGACCACGACCAGGGCGGTGGCCAGTTGCGCCAACGGCGACGCCTCAGCGGTGGTAACGACGGCGACATGGGCGCCTTCACTCGCAGCCACTTCTGCACCCCGCACGATCGCCGGCGTCGTTCCAGAGCCACTCGCAGTCAGGAGGACGTCGCCCGGGCCGATCGCCGGAGCGGTGACCTCTCCTACGACGTGCACCGTCATCCCGAGGTGCATGAGACGCATCGCCGTCATCTGCAGCGCGAGACCCGAGCGCCCAGCGCCCAGCACGAAGATACGCTCGGCGCGCGCGATTGTGTCAGCCAGAGTCTCAAGACTCTCCGTTGCGTTCTCGAGCAGCCATGCGGTGACCGTATCGAGCTCGTGGCCGATCAGAACCAGAGATGAATGCACATCAGCGGTCACAGCGGTGGGTTTCCGAGCAGTCATTCCTCCATCCTCGTGAACGTGCGGCCATGCGTCTCCCGCCCGACCGTCCAGTCGTCCTACCCATAGGGATAGGAGCAGTCCCGTGGGTAGGGTTGGAGCGTGAATGAAAGAGCAGACACCGCCGGTCCCGTCTCGCGCAGGCTTGTGCTCGAGCACGACCGGACCCTGGCTGAACAGGCCGACCGGCACGCTGTGATGCTTGAGTCCATGCTCGCCATCCTCCGTTCATCACGGTTGGACGATCGCGCCAGCCGTACCATGGCCATCGATTTGGCGTCAACGGCACTGATGGAGTTGCGCAGCACTTCGGACCAACAGCTCAGCACGATGCTCGAATCGGTCGTCGGCGCGTTCGCCCGTCTCCGCTCGGATCTTCGCCCCCTCGCCCGATTCGGCGGCCTCGACGTCCAATTCATCGAGCCTCCAGCCACCGGTCGAGCCCTCCCGGGGGAAGTTGCTCACGCTGCACGAGCAATCGTGCGCAGTGCCGTGCTCGCCCTCGTCGACAAGGAGGAAGCGAAACGTGTGCGCATCCAATGGGATTGCGACGGCCTCAATCTCCTGATCGGAATCCGAGACGACGGACGCGGAGAGATCACCGGACACGACGATTCGTTGCGCCCCATCGCAGAACGAGTGTCGGCTCTCGACGGGAACCTGGAGGTATCCTCCACGGTGGGGTGGGGAACTTCACTGGCCATCCGGCTCCCCCTCGACCCGCCGCCCGAGGCCGAACCGCTCGAGAATTCCGTCGCCTTCAGCCCACGCGAACGCGATGTCCTTCGCCTCGTGGCATCGGGGGTGCGCAACAAGGCGATTGCCGACCAACTCGGCATAAGCGACAACACCGTGAAGTTTCATGTCTCCAACCTGCTCCGCAAGACCGGGGCGGGCACCCGGAGCGAGCTGACCGCAATCGCCGTAAACTCAACTCGAAATCGACCGTGACATGGGTTTCTCGCCCCAGTGCGCCGTCGCGAGGACGCGGCAGGGAACTCATCCTTCCGCGAACATCGAACTTGGCGTTGTTAGAAGTCCCAGTCCTCGTCTTCGGTGACCACGGCCTTGCCGATCACGTACGAGGAACCCGACCCCGAGAAGAAGTCATGGTTCTCGTCTGCGTTGGGTGACAGCGCCGACAGGATCGCCGGGTTCACATCCGTGACCGTCTTCGGGAACATCGGCTCGTAGCCCAGGTTCATCAGCGCCTTGTTCGCGTTGTAGTGCAGGAATTTCTTCACGTCTTCGGTCAGGCCGACCTCGTCGTACAGATCCTGCGTGTACTGGACCTCGTTCTCATACAGCTCGAACATGAGATTGAAGGTGTAGTCCTTGATCTCATCGCGGCGCTCCTGGGTCTCCTTCTCAAGACCCCTTTGGAACTTGTATCCGATGTAGTACCCGTGCACGGCCTC
>JAODMM010000251.1 GCA_025465015.1 Cryobacterium sp.
ATTGTGTGTAGTCCCTTGATCGCTGCGTTGTACGGGGACGACCGGCTGATGCAGCTCACCCAGGTCCTCGGATTTACGTTCCTCCTGAACGGCTTGGCCACTCAGTACCGCGCGCATTTGAACAGAAATTTCCGGTTCATGGCACTCGCCGGCACCGAGATCGCCGCGCAGATCGGCGGGCTGGTCGTCGGCGTGGTCATGGCCCTGACCGGCTACGGGTACTGGGCGCTGGCCGGGCAGCAGATCAGTCAGGGCATGCTGATGATCGTGGTGCTCCTCGCAGTCACGCGTTGGCTACCCCGCTGGATGCATCGGCGGACGGAGATGGCTGGCTTCATCAAGTTCGGTTCGAGCCTGGCCGCCACTCAGCTCCTCGGCTACGCGAGTCGCAACACCGACTCGGTGGTCATCGGCGCCACACTGGGGCCCGGGCCGCTCGGCTTGTACAACCGGGCATTCCAGCTGCTTCTGCTTCCCCTTAACCAGATCAATGCTCCCTCTACGCGGGTGGCGCTTCCGGTCCTTTCGCGCCTTCACGATGATGCGGAACGATTCGCGCGTTTCGTCATTCTGGGGCAGACGATCATGTTGCACCTCGTCTCGTTCATCCTGGCGTTCGCGTGCTCGCAGGCCGTCCCGGTCGTCACCATAGCGCTCGGCCAGAAATGGCTGGAAGCCGCCCCCACCTTCCAGATCCTGAGCATCGGCGGTTTCTTCCAGGCGGCCGCATACGCCACGTACTGGGTGTTCCTCGCTAAGGGGATCACCAAACAGGTCCTCTACTTCGCACTCGTCACCCGCCCCATGCTCATCGGTTTCGTGTTGCTCGGATCGTTGTGGGGCGTGAACGGCGTCGCGGCCGGATACTCTCTGGGCGTCGGGATCATCTGGCCGCTCGGACTCTGGTGGATCAGCCGTACGACGGATGCGCCGGCGACCCGGATGTTCCTTACGGGCGCGCGTGCCATCGCCGGGTACGGATTCGCGACCGCCTCTTCCTTCGCAGCGACGTTCTGGGTCCCTCCGTCGATGCCGCTGGCGAGCATGGGGCTCGGCTTCGCCGCACTGCTGGCAGCGATCGGCGTGCTCGCAGTCCTGTGGCCTGCGTTCAGGAGGGACGTCGCGGCGATCGTTCGAAGCCGCGCCTTCGTCACGGCATCTAAGGAAACGGCGTCCTCGAAGAAGTCCGTGCCAGACCGGACAGATCAGACCAACCCGGATTCATCCCGTGAACCGGCGAACAGCCTGGAGGACAGCCTGTGACCCTGCTCCGACGCCTCCGCCGGCGCGGCAAGAAGATCCTCGAGACCGTTGCGGCGGCATCCGGCATCGACTCCATGATCGACCGCGGCGTCTTCGCCCGAGCATCCGGGGACGCCCCCGCAGAGGTTCCGAGCCACGTACTCATCGCCCCGCCCGGAGGGGGGAACGTCGGCGACCAGGCTATGGTCGAGTCGTTCCTGGAGAACACCCTCGGCCCGATCCGGGTCATCGTGAGGTACCCCGACGACATCCGGATACCGCCGCAGCACGCGACCCGGGCGAGGCTTGATGCCATCCCGGCTCTCCTCTACGGCGGCGGTCGGGCGCATCGGCGGGCAGTCGCCGAGCTCCGCCCACGGTTGGCGTCAGCCCTTACCCTCACTGTCGTCGGTGCTGACATCATGGACGGCGCCTACAACCTCCGGGCATCCGTTCGCCGGGCGGATGTCGCGACGTGGGCGCGGAACATCGGGGTGGATGCCAGGATCCTCGGATTCAGTTGGAACGCGCGCGCTCGTGGGGGCGCCCACCGTGCGCTGGCGCGCGCGGGCCGCGCCGGCGCCCATCTGCTCCTGCGTGACCCTCTCTCTGCAAGCCGGGCGCGGGCCGATGGGCTCACGAACGTCATCGAGGTTGCCGACTGCGTTTTCTCGGCGCAGGGGTCGTCACTTCGAGCAGCTCGGGAGTTCCTCGGCGACAGCCCGGGCCCGTACGCCGTCGTCAACGCGAGTGGCCTCGTCGGACGCTCGGGCGACCAGACGGCCGAATACGCGGGCATCGTTGGGGTCCTTCTCGAAGCAGGACTGACCGTCGTGATGGTTCCGCATGTCGTCCGGTCGAGCGCCGATGACGCCGCAGCGTGCCGATCGGTCTGTGAGCGCGTGGACGACGAGCGAGTCATCCTGGTCGAGAGGGCGCTCGAGCCGGCGGAGGTGCGAGGGCTGTGCTCGTTCGCACGGCTGGTCGTTGCGGGGCGGATGCACCTGGCGATCCAATCATTCTGGAGCGGCGTGCCCGCGATCACGCTGTCGACCCAGGGCAAAGTTGAAGGGCTCATGCAACTTTTCGGAACGGAGGCGCTGTGCGTCGAGCCCGGTCCAGGTCTCGCCCGCCGGGTTTCTCCGCTCATCTCGGAGATCCTTGAGAACCCGGAGGTGTATCGGTCCGCAATCAGCTCGCGACTGCCTGCTGTGCGAGTCCTGGCGGCGCTCAACTTCCCTGCGCTTGCGCAATCGACGCGCACCCAGGTGGCGGCGAACTCGTGATTTCGACAAGTCGACCCGCCATACCATTGCGCAGCATCCTATTCGTCGTCCCCTCGTTCCACGGGGGCGGCGCTGAATTCGTCGCCCGCACATGGATGGATTGGCTGGTGAAGCGCGGATACGAGGTGTCCGCTGTGTTGACCTCGGGTGTGGCAGAGAGCGAGCACCGGCCGTCCGGCGTGCCAGCGCTGTCACTGGCCGGACACCACGGGCATTTCGCCAAGGCCAACGCTCTGCGGCGGGCGATCGCGGAGATGAGGCCCGATGTCGCCCTCTCCCTGCAGGCGTATCCCAATCTGGTGCTGCTCACGGCTGCTCGACTGGTGCCCCGCGGCAAGCGCCCGGCGGTGCTGGTGAGCGAGCGTAACCTGGTCTCGCTCGGGCTGCCCGGGGCTGATTTGCCGCATCGAGCGAAGGTGTGGTTCGCGAAGCGCTTGTACCCGCTTGCTGATCATGTGGTGGCGATCTCGCACCCGGTCGCCGGTGAACTCGTCGCCGGTTTCGGCGTTCGCGGAAACCGCATCACAGTGGTGCCCAACCCGGCCACAGCCAAGATCCCGGAGTCCGCTAGGCCCCGTAGACGCCTGCCGGGACCTGAGCGGGGAATCGAGATCGTGCTTGCTTGTCGCCTTGTAGAGCAGAAACGGCCGCTCATCGCCATCGCCGCCGCAGCAGAGCTCCAGCGACGGGGGGTCTCCGCCCGGGTTGTGTCATTCGGTGGGGGACCGATGCGTGAGGAGATCGAATCTGCCGCGGAACGGGCAGGGGTTCCCTTCGTGCACCGGGGATGGGTGGAGAACTGGTTCGAGCATTTCGGGGACAATGCGGTGGTGTTGCTTCCCTCGAGTCGTGAGGGTTTCGGGAACGTCTTGGTGGAGGCCGCTGCGGCAGGTTTCCCCTCCGTTGCCGTCTCCGGAGCCCTCGGTGTCGCCGATGCGATCGTGCCCGGTATCACCGGTGAGCTGGCCTTGACCGCCGAGCCGTCCGACCTCGCGGATGCCCTGATCCGAGCCTCCGAACTGAGTCTCGACGGAATCGAACCATGGTTGCGGCGCTTTTCTGTGGAGGCCAGCGGTGCGGATCTTGAACGTGTCCTCGTGCGCGCCCTTGAGGCGTCCCGGTGAGGTCGTGGATGCGATGAGAATCTTCGCCTCGGCGATGGGGCAGATTGACAACGTGGGTGACACCGTGCTGCGCCGGGCGTTCCTGGACGTGCTGCGCCCGGCCGGCGACCTGCACGTCTTCATCGGCGCGCGCGGGGACGACTATCTCAGCGGGCTGGGCCTAGCAGAGAGCGACCGGCTCTTCAGGTCGTCAGGAACCTGGCGGAAGACGATCTCCCGCGCCGCGTTCCGGGAGGCGATCGGGTACGCCTTCAACGCCGGTGAGATGGAAACTCAGCGGGCCTACGCTATGCATTACGCGCGGCTTGCCCCCCTGCTTATGGCGTCCCGGGCGCGTGGAGGGCGAGCCATCCACGCGGGGCTTGGAATCCGTACCGCCACGCCGTGGCGGTACCCGATCGCCGCCACCCTCCGGCTCTGCGACATCGTGTCGTGGAGGGACTCCTACAGTCGCTCCATGATGGGGCTGGGAACGGTCGCTCCGGACTGGGCCTTCGCCCTGGGTTCCGCCGACGGGGCGCTGACGACCGAGTGGTCGGCACAGGGACGTACTCGCCTGGCGGTTTCACTGCGCTACAACGGCGCCCTGCCCGACTCGACGTGGGTCCGAACGGTTCGTGCCTTCGCGAAGAGCCGTGATCTTGAGGTCGTCACCGTCAGCCAGATCATGCGAGACGGACCGCTTGCGCAAGAGCTGGCCCGGGAGCTGGGAGGTGAGGCGGTGGTTTGGGACGGGCCGGACCACGCTACTCAGGAGGAGAGACTCCGGTCCGTCTACCGCACCTCCCGGCTGGTGCTGACCAACCGCCTTCATGCGGCAGTCATCGCCCTGACCGAAGGCGCCATCCCGCTCGCTCTGGCGAGCTCGTCGTACGACAAGACACCGCGCACGCTGGCCACCGCGGGTATCGTCGGCGTTACCGTGGACTCCCGGATGGCCGAGGCGGCAGGGCTGGAAGACACGGCGGCCGCAGCGTTAGCGAGCACGGTCCCGATCCTGCAGAAGGTCGTTGAAGCTCGCGGCGCCCTCCGGCGACTCGGGCAGGAGATCCACAGGCTTACGGCATGAGCGGTGAGGAGCGTCCCCTAGCCAGCATCATCGTGCCTGCCTACAACGCGGTGGAGATGCTCGAAAATGCGGTGGTCGAGCTTCTCGGGCAGACGCTCGCCCTTAAAGAGATCGTCATCATCGACGACGGGTCCACCGACGGCACCGGAGAGCTTGCCGAGCATCTGGCGGAGATGCACCCAGGGGTTCGCGCCTTCCGAATGCCGGTCAATTCAGGGCCGGCAGGAGCGAGGGAGCGGGGCGTGCGCGAAAGCTGGGGCCGGTACCTCTGGTTCGTTGACGTCGACGATGCCCGCGCTGATAACGCCCTCGAAAAGCTCGTGGCCGCGGCGCAGGCAACGGATGCCGATGCGGTGATCTGTTCGGCGGAGTACCTCTACGGAGAGCGGCGTCGCGCCATCCGGGCTCCGGAGCTCGACCGTCCGGTCAGCGGCAGGACGGCCTTCCGACTTCTGCTCAACGGTTCTGTGACGGGGCACCTGTGGAACAAGCTGTTCCGGCGGGAGTTGGTCGTCGGCATTGAATTCACGCCCGCCCGCGTGCACTCCGACCTCGCCATGGTCGCGCAGCTCCTCGCGCGGGCGCGACGGGTCGCGTCCATCCCCGACACGCTGTACTCCTACGTGCTCCGGCCGGGGTCGATTATCCGGTCAGGCTCTCGCCGAGCCGAGTCCCTCGAGCGGGTGGAGCAGGCCGTGGCATCGGCAGGATATCGCCTCGACACTCGCATCCCTGACTCTGCCGACTTCCGGTACTTCCAGGTGAGGTACATCCTCCTGTCGGGCATCAAAGACGCCCTCACCGGGCCGTATCAAACCAAGGAGAGGAAAGATTTGCTAGCCCGGCTGCGTTCACGACTGAGGTGGAAGGGGATCGCCGCCGTGGCGCTGAGGCTGGACTGGAAACGGTTCGCGCTTGCAGTCACCGCCAAGACCTCGATCGCAGTGCATCGGCGTGTGCTGCAGAGGACGGCCGAGCGACTAACCGCCCGGACGGATCTCCTCCAGTGAGTTCCCGATCGCGTGATCGGCGAAGAAGACGGTCATCCATTCAATAGGCATGCGGGCCGGGCGGTAGACCTGCAGGTCCATGTGATTCCCCGGCCAGGTGCCTCGCGTCCAATTGCTGGTCGTGAGGGTGGCGTAGTGCGTGCGGGTCGTTCCGTCAGCGAGCTGCTGCTGCACCAGCCCTGCACCGTCGCCGCTGTTGAAGTACACCTCCACGAAGCCGACGTTCGGGTCGGGGGAGAGCCGCACGTGTAGCACGGTATCGATCCACCGGCCTTCCACCGTGGGTGTGCGCCAGATGTTCGTCGTCGTGACCCCGCCCTCCGCGCCTGTGGTGACACCCCCGACGCCGAAGAGATCGGCGTCCAGTGAGGAAGCCCATACTCGGCCAATACGCACCGGGGCGGCCGCCGCGTAGGGTGGGCCATAAATTTGGGCGAAGCTGACGTGCCCGTTCGCGTCGTCGCGGAAGGCCGCCTTATCCTGGGCGTCCAGTGGCTCCAGGTAGAGGCTTACCCCCGCCCAGAACTCATCCCCGTTTTGAAGGGTGTTCCCGGGCGTGGAGATCTGGGCCCGCGAGTTCGCGGTCGGTCCGTTGTCGTGCCGGTTCACCCGCATGCGGAGGACTTTGCGGGTGGAGCCCGGAACAGGGTCGTCGACCACGTCAATGCGTTCCCCGTGCACGGGTGATTCGTACTGCGAGTATCCCTCGGTGCCGAAATCAGCGTGGAACGGTTGCACCAGAGGACCGCTCTCGACTGTGTCGGGGATGCCGCCCTCGGTGGACCCTCGGGAAAGCTCACAGCCGGCCAGCAACCAAGCCAACAATACGACGCCCAAGGCGACGGAAGCCGCCCGTGAGCGTTTGGCCCGGGGTCGTCTCACTTCTCGGCCGCGATACGCGGAGCCGGATGGGGTCACCCTCGAATTGTCTCCGTATTCACTGGGAATTCCAAGGGACGCAAGGCTCCTCGGTGCCAGGCGCGAAACGTGGGCGCACCTCGTTTTTCATTCCTCTGGGTTCGCGCCTCACCGGTCGCACGCTTGCCGTGTGGCAGACCGGGCGTTCACCAGACGCAACCGAAACCACGTACAGTGTCGAGCTGACCTCGAACGATTCTGCAAGGCCTTCCTCCGCAGTGATCAACGAGCCTGCATCGACGGTGCTGTACGGACTGTCACAATGACCTGCTCGCTCCCCTTTGGAAGGTTCTTCGTGTCTCCTGACCCCCGTTCACATCGTGTCAAACGATTCTTATTGATGGCACTGGCCCCTGTCCTGGCAGCGGGACTGCTTCTCCCGCTCGGCGCCGTGCCTGCCTCTGCGTCTGCGTCGAGCGCGCCCACGGTCGTGGACAACACCTCGGCCGGCATCCGCTACGAAGGCGCCTGGCGTTCGACGTCGTCGGCATCTGACCACGGCGGCTCGGTGGCCTTCAGCTCGACCGCTGCGAAGGCCTCCCTGACCTTTACGGGCACCCAGGTCACCGTCCTCAGCCGTCTCACCTCGTCCTCAGGCATCGGCGAAGTCCGGATCGATGGAAAGCCAGTCGGAACCTTCGACGGGTATTCCCGTAAGACGCAGTACCGTCAAACCGTGTTCACCGCGAACCTCGACGCAGGCGAGCACACCATCACCGTGGTACGCAGCGGTGGGCGGAACGCGGCATCTTCGGGAACGAATCTCATCATCGATGCGTTCCTTGTCAAGAGCGACGGTGCCCGACCCGCCGCCACCGCGACGCAGACGCCGCTTCCGCCTGCTACTCCTGCGCCCGCTACCCCGAAACCGGCGGCTACAGCTGTGGGCGCCGGAACGTATGAAAACTCATCCACCTCGCTCAAATACTCTGGGAAGTGGTCTCGCATGTGTTCCGGCAGCGACAGCGGGGGATCGAGTGAGTATCTGAATGCGGCTGGTTCGCTCAGCCTGACCTTCACCGGCTCGGCCGTGCGTTGGTTGAGCCGCACTACGCCGTCTGCCGGCACTGCGCATGTGTATCTTGACGGCGTGAAGGTGGCCACGGTCGACCGTTATTCGAAGTCGACGCTGTACAAGCAGGTAGTCTTCGAGCGCACGGGCCTCACCGACACAGAGCACGTGATAGAGATCGTGCGATCCGGCAGTAAGAATGCCTCCTCCTCCGGGGGCAACCTCATGGTCGATGCGCTCGTCGTTCCCGATACAACCTCCGCCGCACAGCCGGCAGGGGTCCGGGCAGTTCAGACGGATGGTGCCGTTGTGGTCTCCTGGCAGGGCGCCGCGGACCCCGACGTCGCCGGTTACCGGGTCTACAACATCACCTCCGACGCTCGCTACGTACTCGTCGGCGCTGCTCCGAGGGATGCGACCTCGTTCCGAGACCTGGGCGTAGCCGCCAACGCGCACGTGCAGTACGCGGTGGTGTCCGTGGATTCCAGCGGTAACGCATCCCCGTATTCGATGGCATCCGTGAACACGGCCGCAACACCGGCGAGCACCTATCGTTTCTCGCACTGCCCTCCCGCCACCGCCACCGTGTCCAACGCACAAGAGCTGATGCTTGCCGTCGCCAACGCGGCTCCTGGCGCCACGATCCGTATGGCAGCCGGAACTTACAGCGGGCAGATGAACCTCTCCGCCAGGGGAACTGCCGACAAGCCCGTCTGGGTCTGCGGGCCGCGGAACGCGGTCGTGAATGTGGGGAGCATCGCGGACAAGCACGGGATCATCATCAGCGATTCCTCCCATGTGGTGCTCACCGGCATGACGGTCACAAACGGCCTCAAAGGAGTCACGGTGAGAAAGAGCAACAACGTCACCGTGTCCGACGTTCTCGTCGAGTCTGTGGGCTACGAGGGCATTCACCTTCGCGAGAACACGACCGACAGCGTCGTTGTCGGCAACACCATCCGGAAAACCGGTCAGCGCGATGCGTTCTACGGCGAGGGCATCTATGTCGGCACTTCCGATGCGAACTGGTGCAACCTGACCGCGTGCCAGCCGGACCGAAGCGATCGCAACGCGATCATCGGCAATACGATCGCTTCGACGGGAGCGCAGCTAATCGAGGTCAAGGAGGGGACCACCGGTGGGGTTGTTCGCGGCAACAACCTCAGCGGCGCGAATGCCATGGCGCGTGCCGAGGCCTGGGTGAAGGTGAAGGGCAACGCCTGGTCCATCATCGAGAATACGGGGGACAGGAGCAGCGAGCACGGCTTCGCCGTCAATGGGAGCGTCGCCGGGTGGGGGCTGAGCAATCTGTTCGCCCACAACACGGCAACGGTGAACGCCTCTGGCTACGGGTTCGACGTGTACGAACGTCAGGGTAAGGGAACTAGCCAGACGATCGTCTCCTGCTCCAACAGCGTCTTGGGAGCGGCTGCGGGTTTCAGTAACCTGGCCTGCGCTGCAACGGGGGGATAATTCCCTTGCGGTGTGACCGCAACTCGAGCGCGGACTTCCAGACGCGCTCGAGCTGCGGGAACACCGCAGCGGCGGAGTATGTCGCCGCGAAGACGTCCTCTGCGCGGCGCACGATGTCATGACGGAAGTTCGCATCGGTCGTGACTTTCTCCAGGGCCGCCTGGAGCATCGCGGCGTCGCCCGGGCTCACCAGCACTCCGGAGCCTGAGCCGAGGACGGAGGGTATCCCGCCCACCCGCGTTGACACGATGCAATTTCCTCGTGCCATCGCCTCGAGCAGGAACATCGGCATCGCCTCATGACGCGACGGGAGGACAGCAACCGAGGAGCGTTCGAGGAGTGCCATCAGCGCGTCATGCCCGAGAGGGCCGACGAACTCTGCGCCATCAAGCCCGGTGGGAACCACGTCCGAATCAATCGTCGGTCCGGCCAGGACGAGGGTCCAGGGGTCGTCCGGTCGTTGGTCGCGCAGCGCCTGCCACGCCGTCGCCAGCACGTCAACGCCCTTCCTGTGACTAATCGCACCTCCGAAGACGACGATCTTTTCCTTGGGTCGAGGTGTTCCGGATGGCACGGCGTTCGGCAGCGACACCACTGCGTCGCCCGGCACGAACTGTCGGGCGATTTCGGATGTTTGCGCCGAGAGGGTCAGCACGATGTCGGCCGCGCGCAACACCCGCCCCACCAGGACCGGCTTCTGTCCGGCGAAAGCCGCGAAAGTGCTCCCGTGCAACTGGGCAACGGTGGCGAAACCGCGTGCTCTCGCAAGAAGCAGGAGCGCGCCCTCCCGAACGAACGAACCCCCCTGCGACAGATGAACGACAATGACGGTTCGTTGCCTGTCGTTCATTCGCACGATGCGCCATGCGGCGGCCGCGGCCAACAGGGCGGCTCGCAGTCCCTTGCTCCCGTCACGCGAGGCGATGACTCGTGTGTCGAATTCGTCGAACGTCCACGAGAGGTAGCCGTTAAGCACCTGGGTCATCCCTCCGGCGACCTCGCCCCGACGGCCGACATGGATCGCGGTGAGGCGTGGCGATGCAGGCGGCAGGGGCGGGACGCTCAGGCTTTCGGGCGTCAGTGACGAGCCCAGCGCAGCGCCGATACGCGCTCGGACGACCTGGAGCTTCACCCGGGCGGCAACCACCTGCTCGGCGATCTGCGCTCGCCGCGCCAGCAGTTCGTCAACCCGCTCGGCGATCTCCTGGGCCGACCGGTGCGCTGTGGGTACGGTGATGTCGAAGATACCCGCCGCCGCGAAATGCCGGGCAATCTTGTCGGAGGAATCGACGGTCAATGCGACGGGCACAGCGCCCTCCGTGGCAGCAACGACAAGGATGTGAAGGCGGTCGCTCACAGCGAGCGCGGCGCGGCGGTACAGCGAGCGAAGCCGCGCTTCCTGCCGATCATGTGCCGTGCCGTCCCAGCGCAGAGATCGCCCTCCGAGGTCCTCGGCGAGTCGCGCTGAGCGATCGTCGTCGCGCAGGACCTGCGTCACGGCCCAGATTTGAAGACCGCGCCGCTCAGCACTCTGCCGCACTGCCTCTCTCCAAGCGGCCGAAGGGTATGGGCGGTCGGATCGCATCGAGACGATGAGAACGTCCCGTGGGCGATCCGGTTCCGGAGTGCTCCCGCTCGGGCTGACAGTCTCGCCGAATGCGAGATCGGGCATGATTTCGCCGCATCCAAGGTAGTCGGCCGTCGCAGTATCACGCCAGAACGAGACGCTGGAGAGCGCGACGGAAGGCCCCATCAGCATCCGAGGCAGGCGGGAGAAGTTACGCGCACCCACCCCGACCCGGACCACCGCGCCTCGGCGTGCCCTTACGAGCGCGAGCACCGGGAGCATCGCCAGATGTTCCTTCATCCCGCGTACTGTCAGCTGGATCTCGCCCGGCTTGAACACGTACGAGGCAGAGCCTCTCACCGCACCCCCGATCGCCGCGAGATACCACGGAACGAATGACCGGTAGCGGATGTCTCCCGGCCGTAGCTGCAAGCCGGCGTCATAGCCTTCGGGGGACTTACCGACGTACACGTGAAGCTGGCCGTTGTCCCTCAGCCACGTGAGTAATTGCCGGCGCAGGACGATATCGCCGATGTTGTCGTATTGGCCGCGAGCGGGAACGAAGATCTGTCGAGGCAAAGGGACCTCCTATTGTGCTCTGGTGATGGTCGGGAGCGAACCCGTGTCGATGGCTTTTCCCGCGGCAGAGAGGATTACTGCCGCCGTCAAGTCCGGCGCATCGACGGACTCGGCGACATGAAGATTCGCGGCCAGTTGGGCGATCTGGAGCTGATGGTCATCGACGTGCTCGTGGCGCGCTTTTCGGCGCGTGACGACGACGGGGTAGATGCCTGACTCGAGGAACCCCAGGATGCTGCCGACTCCCGCATGGGTGACGACGACGTCCGCCTCGCGTGAGGCCGCCGCGAACTGCGCCGCATCCATGTGCTCGAAGACCGTGCCAGGCAGGTTGCGGCGCCCACTGGTGTAGCCGAGCTGCCAGATGGTGCTCTCGTCGGCGAGCCCCGTCGCCAGTACGGCGTCGATGAGGGCGTCGAACCGATAACCCTCGATAGTGCCGAGTGTGACGAAGAGCTTGGGGTGAACAGCTGCTCCTCGGGGAACGCTGACGTAGGTGGACAACACGCTGGGGTAGAGCTCCCACCGACCGTGCTTCCACGCGTCGTGCTGGGTGCGGAGGGTCACCATGTGACTCGCTGCGAGGATCCGCCCACTCACGGAGGGACCCTCCACCCGGGAGACGCTCTCGATGTAGACGCTCGGAATGCCAGCCATCGCTGCTTGCGGAAGTGCCGATACGGCAACCGCCGCGCCCGTGCTTACGGCGCCGTCGAACCTCTCGTGCGCGAGGATCCGATGGATTATCGAGGCCGTGCGTAGCACCCCGCGGTAGTCTCGGGGTCGGACGTAGGGAACGTAAACCCGTCGACAACCCTGAAGCAGGGAACGGCTCTGTGGGCTGTCGAAGGTCACCCACAGGGAATCCGGAGCCGCTCCGAGGCCAGGGGCGAGTCGAACGAGTTGAGCCAGGTGACCGCCTGTCGAGGCGACGAGTAACAATTTCCTTGCAGTCGGCTGTGTCAGATCCATCGTGGAGAACACGAGGCACCTGCCTTCCGGGTAGGCAGAACCAGGGCGGAGTTACCAGGGGGGAACGCTGGACGGCACGGGTGTCCGTTCAGTGTTGCGGGTCAGTTCGCCGAAGCGGGGGCGGTGGGCTGAGCGTGCGGGGGTCCTGCTCTTCTCCTCTCGTTGTGCAGGGGCCTGCCGGAGTTACCTCCAGGTGATGCCGCGGTCGGACGTGACGGCGATCTCGTCGCCCACCCAGAGCCAGACCGACTCCCCGATCACGGAGAGTGCGACCTCTGTCGTGTCTGCCTTCGTCACTTTGCAGCCCAAGGGCGCTCCGTCCCTCGGCGCGGTCTTGGGGTAGACGACTCTCAGCTGCACGCCCTCACATTCCGGTTGTCCGGTCGCTGCGACGAGATAACCGTCGGCGCTGGGCGCGAAAGTGCGTGAACCGGCCACGAAGATGCCGCCGTCCCAGGTCGCACCTCCGTCGGAGCTGCGGAAGAAGCGCTGGTTGTCGCACAGGACGGCGGCGTGCTCCCCGACGCCGGGTTCGACATCGATCACGGCCGCACATGGCGTCGGGCGGATGCCGGCGGGGGTGTTGATCGTCGAGGGGGTTCCGGGAACCACATACCACGCCTGCACCGCCTCGGTGCTCGGCGCCCACCGGTCCTTCCGGGCGTTCGTCGTCAACGTCTGTGGAGCGCACGCTGCGGGAGCCTGGCCCACCATGTCGACACTGCCGCCGTCGCCTCGAGCGAGGCGGAGCACCGATGATATTCCGAGCGGCCCGGTTGATGTGGAGGGTTTCCACGACGCACCGCCATCCACGGTGTACTCCGGAGTGACGGGCCCGGAGGGGCAGGCGCCGATGAGGCTGCGCCAAGCACCGACGTCACTGATCGCCACGATCGTGCGCGTCGGGGCTGCGCTCGGTTCATCGGCAGCCGTCGGCTCCGGCGTCCCGGTGGTCCGGGGATGGCTTCCGGCGAGGTCATAGGACGGTGGCGGCACCGTCTCATCCGATACCGCCGGCTGCACCATGATGAGAGCAGCCACGACGACGGCGAGAGTGCCGGCGATGAGCGCAGCAAACGAAACCAGCTGCCAGGTGGGACGCCGCGACTTGATCTTCCTGAAGGCCATCGGGTTGTTTGCCATGAGGGCCTCCTATCTCGTCGGTCGGTTCGCGCCATGTGCGCGTGGAACGGTCTCGCTCTCCAACCGGAGGGCGCCGTCCGTCTCGCGCTGGCCATCGGGTTCTCCGGCCCCTGACAAGGCGGCGATCCCGTCCGCCGACGTCGGCCCGGCCTGTGTCTCGGAGTTAGCCTTGGCCTCCTTAAGCGGATAAGCGCCATAGGAACGGAAGGGGATCGCGTCAGGACCGCGTGCGGGAAGCATTGTGAGCACGATACCGACGGGTTCAGTGCCGACGTTGCTGAGTGCCTCCAACGCCGCCACGACTTCACTCTCCTTCACCCTGTTCGAGGCGACGACCAACAGGGCGCCATCCGTGAGGCGGCTCAGTACTGCGGCGTCCGCCACCGGAAGGACCGGAGGGGTGTCGATGAGCACATAGTCGAACTCCTCGGTCAGGCTGGCGAGGATCGCCGGCACAGCTTTCGAGCTGAGGAGTTCGCTGGGGTTGGGTGGAACAGTCCCGGCGGGCAGGACACAGAGACCGCTGGTTGGACTGTGCCGGTGCAGGACCCCCTCCAACCGCGCGCGGCCGGCGATGACATCGGAGAGTCCGACGGATGCCTCGATGCCCATCAACGCTCCCAGCCGTGGGAACCGCAGGTCGGCGTCGACGAGCACGACGGATGCCCCGCCCTCCGCGAGAGCAACACCCAGGTTCGCTACCGTCGCCGTCTTGCCTTCGCCGGGAACAGAGGACGTCACCACCAGGCTTCTCGACAACCCACCGCTGACGAACTCGAGATTCGTTCGCAGGGATCGGAATGCCTCAGCATGCGCGCCGCGAGGGTCATCCAGTACGGCGAGTGGCCGCTTCTTGGCTGCGGCGCTCGTGGTGATCGTGCCGATGATCGGAACCTCGCTGAGCTTCTCGACATCGAGTCGGCCGTGCACTCGCCGGTCGAGGAGGGCGATTGCGACGGCGACCAAGAAGCCCACGGCGAGGCCGATAACCAGACCGAGGCCGAGGTTCAGGGGAAGGAGCGGTAGGGCGGGGTATTCCGACGGCACAGCCGGCTGGAGTACCTCCACCTTCACGGGGCTGGCGCTGCCGTCAGCGGGCGTTTCCAGCTCGTTGACGACGACATTGGCGAAGCTGTCGGCAACTGCGCGGGACAGCTCGGTGGATGAAGCCGGTGTCGGAGCGAGCGCGTTGATCTCGATGATGACCGAATTCGGCTCTACTGTTGCTGTCACTCGTTCTGCGAGATCCGCAGCCTTCTCGTTGATGCCGAGCTCGGTTATCACCGGATCGAGCACGCGGGGGCTCGTTGCCACTTGGACGTAGGCAAGCACCTTCTGTATGGCGAAGTTGTTCCCCTGCACGAGGTCACTCGAGGTGCCGCCGGGTTCAATCTGGACTGCGACGAACAAACGGGTCGCAGCAGAATATTGCACAGGCGTGAACAGCGCGGCGATCCCGCCACCGGCAATACCAAGAACGCCCAGGCTCGCGATGAGGATCCAATGCCTTCGTAAGATCCGGGTCAGTTTGTTAGATTCCACGAAAATGCCTTCCCTCTAGATGCCGATGCCTGCGCCTCACACACGGTGACCGTGATCTGTTGAACTCGCATCAGTACGCCCCGTCCCGCGCGAGAACCGCGCGCGCCGTCTTCCACAAAATGGAGAGATCGGCCGTGATGGACCAGTTCTCCACGTAATAGAGGTCAAGCCGCACACTGTCCTCCCAGGACAGGTTCGAGCGTCCGCTGACCTGCCACAGGCCCGTCATCCCCGGGTTGACCAGGAATCGGCGGTGCACACGCGAGTCATATTCGGCGACCTCCTCTACGAGAGGGGGCCTGGGCCCGACCACGGACATCTCGCCGTGAAACACGTTGAAGAGCTGCGGCAGCTCATCCAGGCTGTATCGCCGAAGGGTGCGGCCGATCGGGGTGACGCGTGGGTCGTCCTGCATCTTGAAGAGGACCCTGTTGCCGGCACCGCCGTCCATATGCCGCAGGCCGGTGCGCTGTGCTTCCGCGTCGGTGACCATCGAACGGAACTTCAGCATCGTGAAGGGCTTGCCGTTGCGCCCGATCCGCTCCTGCCGAAACAGCACGTCACCGGGGGTGCTGAGGCGAATGATCACGGCAACCGCGGCGAGGACAGGGG
>JAODMM010000262.1 GCA_025465015.1 Cryobacterium sp.
TTTGTGTCCGAAGGGGGACTTGAACCCCCACGCCCTATACGGGCACTAGCACCTCAAGCTAGCGCGTCTGCCATTTCCGCCATCCGGACTGAATGAATCGGTAGCTGCTGTATCGGCTACCGAGGTAATAACCTAGCACGGATTGACGACCTGCTTTGAACGTGGTGACCTGTAGCTGCGGTGCCCGGTAGCGTGAAACGCATGGCCCCCCATGATGACGCAAACGCAACCGGCGACCACCTCGACCTCACCGCGGAGATCGCCCGCGATCTGATCCGTTTCGACACCACCAACTACGGTGAGGGACGCTCAAACGGTGAGACGGATGCCGCCGAGTACGTGGCTGCGAAGCTTGAAGCCCTCGGTCTCCACCCCGAGCTCTTCGACTCGGAGCCTGGACGCACGAGTGTCGTGGCCCGAGTGAAGGGCCGCGACCAGTCCCGCGCTGCTCTTGTGGTGCATGGGCACCTCGACGTCGTCCCCGCCGATCCCGCGAACTGGAGCGTCGACCCCTTCGGCGGCGTCATCAGAGACGGGCTCCTCTGGGGGCGCGGCGCGATCGACATGAAGAACATGGACGCCATGATCCTTGCCGCCCTGCAGGACATACTTGGCGCCGGGAAGGAACCGGCCCGCGACCTCGTGATTGCGTTCTTCGCGGATGAGGAAGCCGGGGGAGTGCTCGGCTCGCACTATCTCGTCGACAACCACTCACAGCTCTTCGACGGCGCCACTGAAGCCATCAGTGAGGTCGGCGGGTACTCCATCACCTTCGCCGGCCAGCGCGCGTACCTGTTACAAACCGGGGAGAAGGCTCTCATCTGGATCAAGCTCATCGCCCGGGGCAGTGCCGCCCATGGATCTCGACTCATTCAGGACAACGCCATCACGAAACTCGCCGAGGCCGTGGCGAAGATCGGCCGGCGGGAGTGGCCGATCCGACTCAGCGACACGACCACGCAGCTGCTGGCCGAGATTGCCCGCATCCTCGACGTCGACCCGACGCGGGTCGGGCCGGACGAGTTGGCCCTCGCGACCGGCACCGCATCGGGGTTCATTCAGGCGAGCCTTCGCACCACAACCAACCCCACTCTTCTGCAGGCCGGCTATAAGCACAATGTGATCCCCGACACGGCGGAGGCGCTCATCGACATCCGTTCCCTGCCGGGGGATGAGGATGCCGTGCTCGCCGAGGTGGCGGAGCTCATCGGCCCCGACATCGAGATCGTCGTCATGCACCGGGACATCGGCCTGGAGACCGAATTCGGGGGCCCCCTCATCGACGCGGTCACCGAGACGCTCGAACGACACGACCCGGGGGCGCCTGTGTTGCCGTACCTCCTCTCGGGCGGAACCGACAACAAGGCCCTCAGCAAACTGGGCATCAAGGGGTATGGCTTCGCTCCGCTGAAGCTTCCCGCCGATCTCGACTTTCCGGGCCTGTTCCATGGCGTTGACGAGCGGGTGCCGCTGGACGCATTAGTGTTTGGCAGGCGGGTCTTGACCGATCTGCTGTCGAACTACTAGCGGCGGAAGAGACACCTCGTGGATTTACTGAACGCCATCATCCTGGGCCTGGTCCAGGGCCTGACCGAGTTCCTTCCGGTCTCCTCGAGTGCACACCTGCGGATCGTCGGTGAGTTCCTGGGCACCGGCGAAGACCCCGGAGCACGATTCACCGCCATCACTCAGATCGGCACGGAGCTCGCCGTCGTCCTCTTCTTCTGGCGCGACATCGTGCGCATCGTCGGCGCCTGGGCCAAAGCCCTGGTCGGCAAGATCCCGCGACGGGACCCAGACGCGCGCATGGGGTGGCTGATCATCCTCGGGTCCCTTCCCATCGTCGTACTCGGCTTGCTATTCCAGGATCAGATCGAGACAACACTCCGCTCCCTCTGGATCACCGCCGCCATGCTCATCATCTTCGGCATCCTGCTCGGTGTCGCTGACGCCGTGGGGGCCAAGAAGCGGCGCCTGAAGAGCATCACCTACCCGCATGGCCTCATCTACGGCGGCGCTCAGGCCCTCGCCCTCGTGCCCGGAGTCTCCCGGTCGGGCGGCACGATCACGGCGGGCCTGTTCATGGGCTACGAGCGCCGAGCGGCAGCCCGGTACGCCTTCCTGCTGGCGATCCCCGCCGTTCTCGGAAGCGGCTTCTATCAGGTGTACAAATCGGTCGCGCAGCCCTGCGCCGAAGCCGCCACCAACTGCACTCCCGAGGTCTTCGGGCCGGTGGAGACCCTGGTCGCAACGGTAATCGCCTTCGTCGTGGGGCTCGTGGTGATCGCCTTCTTCATGAGCTATATCTCCAAGCGGAGCTTCCTTCCCTTCGTGATCTATCGCATCGTCCTCGGCGTCGTGCTCATCGTTCTTCTCGCCACGAACACCATCTCCGCGTAGTTAGGCTGATCACATGCGTGCCTGGCAGCGACCCGTCATCCCTTCTGTTCCTGGCGGTTCAGGCGCCCCGCGGCTACACGACACGGCCACTGACGGGCTCGTCGAAGCCGCCCCGACGGACGCTGCCCGTCTCTACGTCTGCGGCATCACCCCCTACGACGCGACCCACCTCGGCCATGCCGCCACGTATCTGGCGTTCGACACCCTGCAGCGGGTCTGGATCGACGCCGGCC
>JAODMM010000270.1 GCA_025465015.1 Cryobacterium sp.
AGCCTATCGTGAAAGGCTGGCCCGCTTCTCCTTGACGCTCGTCGCATAGACGTCGACATACTCCTGCGCGCTCAGCCGACGGAGCTCATACATCAGTTCATCGGTCACCGAGCGCAGCACGAAACGGTCGCCCTCCATCCCCTCGAACCGACTGAAGTCCAACGGGTCACCGATGATGATGCCCACCCTGCGCACGCGCGGCAGGCGGGTACCGGTGGGCATGGCCTTCTCGGTGTCGATCATCGCAACGGGAACGATAGGCACGCCCGCTTCCAGCACCATCCGAGCGACCCCCGTTCGTCCACGGTACAGCCGCGCGTCGGGGCTTCGGGTGCCCTCAGGGTAGATGCCGAGCACTCCGCCACCGCCGAGCACCCGGAGGCCGGTGTTGAGTGAGTCCTCGGACGCCTTGCCTCCGGAGCGGTCAATAGGAAGCTGCCCGGTGGCCGTGAAGAACGCCCGGGTGGCCCAGCCCTTGATGCCCTTCCCCGTGAAGTACTCGCTCTTGGCCAGGAAGGAAACCCGGCGTGGCACCACCAACGGCAGGAACACCGAGTCAATGAACGAGAGGTGGTTGCTGGCGAGGATGACACCGCCCTCTTTGGGGATCTTCTCAAGTCCCACGATCCAGGGCCGGAACAGGCCAAGCAGGATCGGGCCGACGACGATGTTCTTCATCAACCAGTAGAACACGCTGCCGCTCCCTCCATTGGTCCGATCAGCCTAGTGCCCGAGCGTGCTCTGGCGGGCGAGGTCCGCCGCTCCCACAACCCCGGCGTCGTTGACCAGTTCCGCGATAGCGAACTCCGCTTCCGGGTGGTAGCCGCGAGCGGGAAGATGGTCGAGGTAGGCGGCGCGGATGGGTTCGAGGAGCTGCTCGCCAGCGGACGCCACTCCCCCGCCGATCACGAAAACCTGCGGGTCGAGGATCGCCCCGAGGCTGGCGCAAGCCTGGCCGAGAGCGGCGCCGAGCTGGCGGAGGGCGGCGAGGGCTCCGCCGTCGCCGGCCTGGATCAGCCGGCCGACCTCTTTGCCGGTCAGCTTGCCCCGGCGCTCACGGGCATCGGCGAGCCCGCGACCGATGCCACCAGCATCCGCGAGCTCGGTGGCGATGCGCAGGAGGGCCCGGCCGGAACCGTACTGTTCTATGCAGCCGTGGGCACCGCATCCACACGGTAGGCCGTCAGGGATCAGGCGCATATGGCCGAGCTCCGCCCCCGCACCGAAGCCGCCACGGAAAAGCCGGTCGTTTGCAACGATCGCCCCGCCGACGCCCGTTCCGATCGTGAGGGTCACCATATCGCTGTAGAGCCGTCCGGCCCCGTAGCGGAACTCCGCCCAGCCGGCGGCATTCGCGTCGTTCTCGACGATGATCGGGAGGTCAAGCCGCGCCTCGAGCTTGTCCCGGAAGGGCTCGTTGCGCCAACTGATGTTCGGTGCATAGTAAACGGTCGACTGTGAGGCGTCGATGAAGCCGGCAGCGGCGACGCCTGCTGCGGCCACGTGCTGGCCGCGGGAGAGTTCTGTGATCATGTCGACGACGGTGTCCTCGATCTCACGAGGGTTGGTCGCGTTCGTCGGCCGGCGGTCGGAACGCAGGATGACGCCCAAGTCGTCGACGAGCGCACCGGCGATCTTTGTGCCGCCGATGTCGATACCGATGGCATGCACGCGGGAACCTCTCGTTGGGACTGGTTGTTCGTGCCCGCGCGAAAGTACGCCATCAAGCACCCTCTAGAGTGTAGGGGACCAGTCCAACGCCGGGCGCGAGGTCTGCTCCTGTTCCGCCTTCGCAGATAGGGTGGAGGAAATGCCCACCCGGTACCAAAGGAGTTGCCGTGATTCAGTTCGATGTGCCCGCTCTCGTCCCAGCCGACCCGGAGGCGAACGTCACCGACCTGCTGGTGGAGCGCCTTCGCGCGACTCCGGACTCGGTGCTCTTCTCGCTGCCGGCCGGGGACGGATGGTCCCCCGTGACGACCCGGGAGTTCCACGGCCAGGTGATCGCCCTTGCGAAGGGGCTCGTCGCCGCGGGGATCCAACCGGGCGACAAAATCGGCCTGGTCTGTAAGGTCCGCTACGAGTGGACTCTCATCGACTTCGCCGTCTGGTTCGCCGGGGCTGTGCTCGTCCCGGTGTACGAAACCAGCTCGCCGAGCCAGATGCAGTGGAACATGCGCGACTCGGGGGCGACATCGATCATCCTCGAGACCGCTGAGCACTTCGCTCGCTTCGATGAGGTGCACCCGGAGCTTTCCGGCATCCGGAACATCTGGCAGATCAACCTCGGTGACCTCGACAAGCTCGTGGCGTCAGGGGTGGGTATCCCCGACGAGGAGATCGACAGGCGCCGCAACCTGGCCGTAGGCGAGGACATGGCGACTCTCATCTACACGTCGGGTTCTACCGGCAAACCGAAGGGCTGCGTGCTCACCCACGCCAACTTCCTTGAGACGTCCCGCAACGCTGCGGTCGCGCTCAGGGAGGTCCTGACCGATGAGAAGGGCGCCTCCACACTCCTCTTCATCACCACAGCGCACGTGTTCGCCCGGTTCATCGCCGTGCTGTGCGTGCACGCCGGGGTTCGGGTTGGCCACCAGGCGGACACGAAGCAGCTCCTGCCATCGCTCGGCAGTTTCAAGCCGACCTTCCTCCTGGCCGTGCCCCGAGTGTTCGAGAAGGTGTACAACTCCGCGGAACAGAAGGCCGAGGCCGGTGGCAAGGGGAGGATCTTCCGCGCCGCAGCCGAGGCAGCAGTCGAGCATTCGCGAGCTTCAGAGGCGGGGGAACGCATCCCATTTGCCGCAAAGGTCAAGTTCGCGCTCTTCGACCGGCTCGTCTACAGCAAACTGCGCACGGCGATGGGCGGCAACGTGAAGTACGCCGTCTCCGGTTCGGCGCCGCTCGGCGCTCACCTGGGTCACTTCTTCCACAGTCTCGGCATTGTGATCCTTGAGGGCTACGGCCTTACGGAGACCACGGCCCCCGCAACGGTGAACCTGGCCACGAAGTCGAAGATCGGTACCGTGGGACCTGCTCTCCCGGGCGTGTCAGTGCGCATCATGGACGACGGTGAGATCGCGGTCAAAGGAGTCAACGTCTTCAAGGAGTACTGGCAGAACCCGAAGGCGACCGCGGAGTCGTTTGATGGCGGCTGGTTCAAGACCGGCGACATCGGAGATTTCGACAAGGACGGGTTTCTCACCATCACGGGGCGCAAGAAGGAGATCATCGTCACGGCCAGCGGCAAGAACGTCGTACCCGCCCTGCTTGAGGACCAGATCCGCTCCGATGCGCTCGTTTCCCAGGTCCTGGTAGTGGGCGATAACCGGCCGTTCATCGGTGCCCTGGTGACGCTGGACCAGGAGGCCCTCCCGGGGTGGCTCCAGCGGCATGGCCTGCCGAACACCACCACGTTGGAGGAGGCGGTGGAGAATCCCGTGGTCAAGGCCGCGGTACAGGACCTCATCACGCAGGCCAACGGCTCGGTGTCCCAGGCTGAAGCCATCAAGTCCTTCC
>JAODMM010000017.1 GCA_025465015.1 Cryobacterium sp.
GCCCTGGCCAGCAAGCGCAAGATTATGGGATTCGGCCACCGGGTCTACAAGAACGGTGACTCGCGGGTTCCCACCATGCGCGCGGCGATGGAACAGATGCTCCAGCACTACGACCGCCCGGACCTGCTCGAACTCTACGTGGCCCTTGAGACGGGCATGGCGGAGCGCAAGAACATCAAGCCGAATCTCGACTACCCGGCGGGACCCACCTACCACGTCATGGGTTTCGACACGGAGACTTTCACTCCGCTCTTCGTCGCGAGTCGCATCGTGGGATGGACCGCGCACGTGATGGAGCAGCTGGCGTCGAATTCGCTCATTCGTCCGCTCTCGGTGTACAACGGGCCGCCGCAGCGCGAGGTGCCCTCGTGACGTTGCGCCGAGGACCATGCGTGCGGCGGGCCATCCGACCGCTACGCTGACGTGCTCGGCACCACCAGGTCTTTGTAGTACTGGGCGTGAGCTGGGTAGTAATGCTCCCACTGAGGTAAGGGCGTGCCCGCCCGGGCTGCTACGAGGCGGTCGAGGTAATAGTCCCAACCCGGTCCGACCGTCGCCGCTTCCGCAGCGGATCGCAGACGCTGCCCCAGCGTGAGGTTCGTCATCCGGTCACCCTCGACCAGGTGGAGCAGCACTCGCCAGGCGTCATCGCCCGTACCCACGTCGCCCATGAACCGATGCGGGGCGCGGCATTCGAGGATCGTCACGTACTCCCAAACGGCATCCGGTTCCGCGGACATCAGGAACTTCACTGCACCCGTGGCGGGGGAGCCGGTGTACGTCCCGATCCATTTCTGCAACTCGGCGGGACGCGAGACGCTCGCCCACACATCCACGACGGGAGCCGCGAAGAGCCTGTCGTGCATGAGGTACAAGCCGTCCTGGCGGTGGACGAAGCGTCCGGTGGGCTTGGCTGACATGGTGACCTCCGCGCTGAAGTGGTACCCGAACCTTGCTACGAGGCTAAGCCTCTTTGTGGGTGGGTGCCAGAGCATTGCCGCGCATTGCAGCGGATGGCAATGCCTGCGTCGGGCTGGAGCGCAGACCTCAGAGTCAGCCCTCGAGCACCGCCATTGCCGCGTTGTGGCCGCCGATGCCACTGACTCCCCCGCCACGGCGTGCACCGGCTCCGCACAGAAGGATACGCGCATGTTGCGTGGCGACGCCCCATCTTTCGGCTGGGGAGTGTCGTGCCGCATCGTCCTCGAGGAAGGGCCACGACAGCGGTCCGTGGAAGATGTTGCCGCCAGAGAGGTTGATGGCGTGTTCGAGGTCAAGCGTCGTCTTCGACTCGATGCACGGATTTCCCGCGGCATCCGTCATCAGCAGGTCTTCGACCGGCTCGGCCAGCACGGAATTCAGCGAAGCGAGCACGGCAGCCTGCAGCCTAGCCCGCATCGCATCGTTGTTCTCCTCGGTCAGCCACCGATCGGGCGCATGGAGCCCGAATACGGTGAGAGTCTGGGCGCCGGCTTCGACAAGCTCGGGGGAGAGGATCGACGGATCGGTGAGCGAGTGACAGTAGATCTCACAAGGCAGGAGCTCGGGGATGTTCCCCCGCACGGCCTCGTCGTAGGCGCCCTCAAGTTGACTGAGCGTTTCGTTGATGTGGAACGTGCCGCCGAACGCTGCCTCTGGTGAGACCGACGTGTCGCGCAGCTTCGGCAGGCGTTTGAGCAGCAGGTTCACTTTCACCTGTGCTCCCTCCGGGCGGGTGACGGGCGGTTCCTGCGTCCCTTGCGTCCCCTGTTCGAGAAGTCCCCGTAAGACCCACGGGGAGACATTGGCCAGCACGTGCTGCCCTGACGCTTCATGCTCAGCCTGTTGTGACGTCTCTGTGGCTCTGGTGAGGGTGTACCGGACGGTTCCGTCCGGGCTGGCGGATGTCACCTCCGCCTGTGTCACAATCTCAGCGCCGGCGTCCCGAGCCACCCGCTCGAGCTCGCTGGTGACAGCGCCCATACCCCCGATCGGCACGTCCCAGTCTCCGGTTTCATTGCCGATCACGTGATAGAGGAAGCACCGGTTCGCATCGAGTGACGGGTCGTCGAGCGATGCGAAGGTTCCGATGAGTCCATCGGTGGCGACCACCCCACGCACCAGGTCGTTCTGGAACCGCTCGGTGATGGTATCCCCGAGCGGCCGCTCGAACAGTTCCTCCCACAGCGTAGGAGCGTCCACCATGCGGCGCGCTTCTGACCGGGTGGGAAGCGGTTCGCACATCGTGCCGAAGAGGGCCTGGGCAACTCTCTCGGTGTCCATGTAGAACACGTTCCACGCTTCGAAGTCGTCGGCCGCCCCGACCGCTGTGAAGGAGGCCTGCGTGGCCTGGGGATCGCCCTGATCGATGAGCAAGCCGACGGTGGTGTCGGCGGGGTTCGGCGTGTACGACGAGTACCGGCGGCGTGCCAGCCGGATTTCGAGCCCTAGTTCGTCGATGATCCGGCGGGGAAGCAGGCTGACCAGGTAGGAATAGCGAGAGAGGCGGGCGTCCACTCCGGTGAACACTTCGGCCGAGATAGCGGCACCGCCGACGTGGTTCTCGCGCTCAAGGAGGAGGACCTTCTTTCCGGCTAGGGCGAGGTAAGCCGCTGCGGTAAGTCCGTTGTGTCCGGCACCGACAATCACGACGTCGTGGGTGGTTTCAGTCATCCGTTGAGCCTATTACTCGGGGAAAGGCGCACAAGCACACTTGCCACGACGTCGTGGGTGGTGCAGCCGGGGAACACCTCCGCCGCATCCACACCGAGCGCACCAGACGCCTCAGCGCCGGCAGCCTCAGCAGCATCAACGACCCGGGACACATCATCCCGCCGGCTCGGTCCGTGCAGGCGCGATGGCTTCACGATTGCCCGCCCGCGGCCGACGAGAACACGCTCACTGTAATTGACAGGCCACCCGGAACCGGGAGGCCTAGTGTCGAGATCATGAACAACCCCGGCTCTTCCCGTTCCTCCGCGCACAATCTCCAGCACGACCTCGGCGCCGAGGTCGTGGCGCTGGTGCAGAAATGGCTGGCGGAGAGCGCCTTGATCCCGACCGACGTCTCAGCAGGGCGGCTAGCCGGCGTGCTGAGGGACCGGCACGGACTCGACTTCACCGTCGGTTTCGTCGACGGGGTCATGCGGCCGGAAGACCCCATGGTGGCCGGGTACAACCTGCACCGCGTAGCCAAGAAAGCTCCTGCATTCCTTCCCTGGCATATGCGCAAGGCGATTTCGCTGGGCGGAGTCCTAGGCCCCGTTCTGCCCTGGGTCGTCATCCCCGTGGCGCGCCGGGTGCTGCGCGAGATGGTGGGTCACCTCGTCGTCGATGCAACTCCGGAGAAGCTGGGACCCGCCATCGCGCAACTGCGCCAATCGGGAAACCGACTGAACATCAATCTCCTCGGCGAAGCGGTCCTCGGTGAGAAGGAAGCCCTCCGTCGTCTAGACGGCATCCGGTCGCTCCTGGCTCGGGACGATGTCGACTACGTGTCGATCAAGGTGTCGTCTATCGCCAGCCAGCTCTCGATGTGGTCCTTCGACGAGACGGTAACGCGCGTTGTTGAGCGCCTCACACCGCTGTACGAACTCGCCGCGACATCCGCGACGACGAAGTTCATCAACCTGGACATGGAGGAATACCGCGACCTCGACCTGACGATCGCAGTCTTCGAGCGTATTCTCGACCAGCCCCAGCTCCGCCGACTGGAGGCTGGCATCGTGCTGCAGGCCTATCTTCCCGACGCTCTCGGAGCGCTCCAGGGGATCACGGCCTGGGCTAAGAGACGCCGGGCTCACGGTGGCGCCCCCATCAAAGTTCGGGTGGTGAAGGGCGCGAACCTGGCCATGGAACATGTCGATGCGGTGATGCACGACTGGCCGCTTGCCACTTACTCAAGCAAGCAGGACACGGACACCAACTACAAGCGTGTTCTCAGGTGGGCGCTGACTCCCGAAAACACGGATGCCGTGAGAATCGGGGTGGCGAGCCACAATCTGTTCGACGTCGCCTACGCCCACCTCCTCGCCACCGCTCAGGGGGTGCAGCAGAGCGTCGAGTTCGAGATGCTGCTGGGGATGGCCACCGGGCAGGCCGAGGCGGTGAAGAAGGACGTTGGCCGGCTGCTCCTTTACACGCCGGTCGTGGACCCCGCCGAATTTGACGTGGCGATCAGGTACCTCATCCGCCGGCTCGAGAGAACGCCAGCCCGGAGAACTTCATGTCGGCAGCGTTCGAACTCGCCACGTCAGGCAAGCTCTTCGAGCGCGAGAAGAATCGCTTCCTTCGGTCGCTGGCTACCCTTGACGAGGGCCGTGCCGCGGATCGGGACTCCACCCCGCAGGTGCCCCAGTCCAACCGGATTCAGGACCGCCGCCGGGACCGCTTCGCCGACGAAGTCGTGATGGGCATCGCCCGGACTGTAGATGCCCAAGCCGGTACTCCGCAGCAAGCCGACGATCCCAGCCTGACCGCCGCAGTCCTTGGGCTCACGCGCGGATCATTGCCCCGAGCGGCGTCCCACGCATTCCGCAACGAGCCGGACACCGATCCCGCACTCCCGGCGAATCGCGCTTGGGCGCGCGAGATCCTCGCCAGGGTTGAGGAGTCTGGGCTGGGACGTGAGACCGTAACATCCGCCCGTGTCGGTGACGCGGCCGCGCTCGACGAAGTCATCGACGCCGTCCACACCGGCGGAACCCAGTGGGGACAGCGCACGGGCGCGGAACGCTCAGCCGTGCTTCAGCGCGCAGCGGCCGCCCTCTCGGCGAACCGTGCTCGCCTTATCGAAGTCATGGCGGCGGAAACCGGCAAGACGATCGCCGAGGCGGACCCGGAGGTCAGTGAGGCAATCGACTTCGCCCGCTACTACGCGGATCGTGCCAGAGATCTCGACTCCGTCCAGGGCGCCATCTACGTTCCCTCGAAGCTCACGGTGGTGACTCCGCCCTGGAACTTTCCCGTCGCTATTCCCGCGGGGTCCGTGCTCTCCGCACTCGCCGCCGGCTCCGGAGTCATCATCAAACCCGCGACACTCGCCCAGCGGTCGGGGGCGGTCATGGTGGAGGCGCTGTGGCAGGCGGGCGTCCCTCGCGATGTTCTGGCCCTTGTCGACCTGGCTCGACCCGACCTCGGCAGCCGCCTTGTCTCGCATCCCTCGGTCGACCGGGTGATCCTCACCGGAGCCTACGAGACCGCGAAGCTCTTCCGTTCGTTCCGTCATGATGTGGCACTGCTCGCCGAGACCAGCGGGAAGAACGCGATCGTCGTGACGCCGTCAGCCGACTTCGACCTCGCGGCCTCGGATGTCATTAAGAGCGCATTTGGTCACGCCGGGCAGAAGTGTTCAGCGGCGAGTCTGGTGATTTTGGTCGGATCTGTGGCGAAGTCGAAGCGATTCCTTGGACAACTGGTGGATGCTGCAACCTCGATGCGGGTGGGTTTTCCCGTCGACCCGGTCAGCCAGATGGGCCCCCTCATTGAGCCCGCCAACGGCAAGCTCCTGCACGCGCTGACCACTCTCGGGGCCGACGAGGAGTGGCTGGTTGAACCTCGGCAGCTCAACGACCGGGGCACGCTGTGGTCTCCGGGAATCCGCACCGGGGTGGCTCCGGGTTCGTATTTCCACCTGACCGAGTTCTTCGGCCCCGTGCTCGGAATCATGCACGCCCGGAACCTCGAGGAGGCGATTCGTTTTCAGAACGCCGTCGACTACGGCCTGACCGCCGGTCTCCACTCCCTCGACAGCGCCGAGATGGCGGAATGGATCGACACCGTCGAGGCCGGCAACCTCTATATCAACCGAGGAATCACCGGGGCGATCGTCCAGCGTCAGCCGTTCGGCGGGTGGAAACGTTCCTCAGTGGGCGCCGGTACCAAGGCCGGCGGCCCGAACTACCTGTTCGGTCTCGGCAGTTGGGTCAGTGACACGGGCCGGAACAGTTCGACCCTCCACCTGCGCGGTCTCGAACAGCGTGTCACGGAAGTGATCGAGGCGGCCCAGCCGTCACTGGGATATGAAGAATTCGACGTCCTGCGGCGCTCAGCGCTCAGCGACGCCCTCGCCTGGCGGGACGAGTTCGCTGCGGTGAAGGATGTGACCGGCCTGGGTCTGGAGCGCAACATCTTCCGCTACCTCCCCATCGCCGTCACCATCAGGCTGGGCGAGGACGGAACCCTCTCCGATCTCCTCCGGGTGATCGCGGCGGCTGTACTGTCCAAGGCGAAGTTCGCCGTGTCCAGTGCGACCGGACTGCCGAGCCCGATCGCACATCTCCTAGCCCGGCGCGACGTTCCCGTCACGACGGAGAGTGATGCGGGATGGCTCCGCCGCGCCGCGTCGGCCGGCATCACAAGCAACCGCGTGCGGCTCATCGGCGGGGACCCGTTCCGGGGGGCCGCTTCAGCGGCGTCTGCCCTGGCGACGGCGCTGGGAGGCAGCCCGGACATCGCGGTGTACTCGCATCCCGTCACCCAGTCTGGGCGGGTCGAGCTGCTCCCGTTCCTCCGGGAACAGGCGATCTCGATCACTGCCCACCGCTTCGGCACCCCGAGCCCGCTCTCCGACGCCGTGATCTGATCCCGATGGGACGAGAGCGCAGGCGATGACCCGCGGGACGCATCCAGTAAGCACACAGCCCTCTGTCAGGGGAATCGGGGGGATACTGGTACTGGGCGCTTGTCGCCGCCCTAGGCAACTCGATAGGGAGATCCGTTGGACGGAAACGCAACCACGAGGCATCAGAATGTCGCCCTGTTATCGGTCGCCAGCACCGTTGCGCCACGGATCACGACATCAGCTGAGATCGACCAGAGGCTGCAGCCTGCGCTGAAGCGCCTGCGCCTGCCAACGGGACTGCTTCAGAGAGTGGCGGGAGTCCACGAGCGCAGGAATTGGGCGGAGGGGGAGAATTTCGACGATGCCGCGGTTTCCGCAGGGAAGCGGGCGCTGAGGGAGGCCGGCATCGAGCCCCACCAGGTGGGGCTGATGATCAACACCTCCGTCACCCGCAAGCATCTGGAACCCTCGGTGGCCGTGCGCATCCATCATGGGCTCGGACTCCCGTCCTCCGCCACCAACTTCGACATCGCAAACGCCTGCCTCGGCTTCATCAACGGCATGACCCTCGCCGCCCAGCTGATCGACTCTGGTCAGGTGCGCTATGCAGTCGTCATCAACGGTGAAGACGCCGATGAGATCCAGGCGAACACGATCGAGCGCCTGGGTCGACCGGGGGTGCGGCGCAAAGATTTCATGAGCGAATTCGCGAGCCTCACCCTGGGTTCCGGGGCCGCCGCTGCAGTGCTGGGCCCGGCCGACGCGCACCCGAACGGTCACCGGATGCTGGGCGGGGTGACACGGGCAGCCACCCAGTTCAACAACCTCTGTGTCGGCAGCGTAGACGGAATGTTCACCGATGCCAAGGCGCTCCTGAAAGGCGGGATGGAACTCGTCGTCTCGGCCTGGACCGAAGCCCGGCAGGATTGGAGTTGGGCGAACATGGACCGCTACATCATGCATCAGGTCTCCGACGTCCACACCAATGCGATCCTCAAGGCGACCGGTCTAGACCGCTCCCGCGTGCCCCTCACCTATCCCAAGTACGGAAACGTCGGACCCGCCTCAATCCCGATAACCCTGGCCCAAGAAGCCGAGCACCTTCGCCCCGGTGATCGAGTGCTCCTCATGGGAGTAGGCTCCGGACTCAACACGGCCATGATGGAGATCGCCTGGTGAGCAGTGCCTCCGCTGGCGCCTCCCGTTCGGGCGCACCGGCGTCGCTGCCCCCGTCCGGTCTGCCCGGACTCAACGCATCCTTCTCCCGCCTCATCGACGTGCCCGAGCGACACTCGACCACCCGTTCGACCCGTCGCTGGCACATCCTCGACAACGCCCCGGCTCTCGCCGAGCTCGGGGTTCAGCCGGTAGGAACTGTCCTCTGCGTGCACGGTAATCCGACCTGGTCGTACCTTTGGCGCAGGCTCCTCTCAAGCGCCACGGATGCCGCTGCCGACGGCGGCCAGGCGTGGCGGGTCATCGCGGTGGACCAGCTGAATATGGGCTTCTCGGAACGCACAGGCGAGGGGCGCCCGCTCGCCCGCCGGGTCCGCGACCTCGACGATCTCACAAACGCGCTCAGCACCGACGCGCTCGGCTTGGCTGGACCGATCGTCACCCTCGGACACGACTGGGGCGGGGTCGTATCGCTTGGTTGGGCCGTCGACCACCCGGAACTCCTGGCCGGCGTGATGCTGCTCAACACTGCTGTGCACCAACCCGAAGGCGAGCCCATCCCGGCGCCGCTCCGGCTTGCGCTACACCGCTCGCTACTCCGACCGGCGACCGTGGCGACTCCGGCATTCTTGGAGACAACCCTCGCGCTGGCGCACCCGTCGCTGCCCTCGCCGGTGAAGGACGCGTACCGGTCCCCGTACCGACGTGCGGCCCGGCGGGCGGGCATCGGCGATTTCGTGGCCGACATCCCCGTGCACGCGGGGCACGAGAGCGCCCCGGAACTCGATCGCATCGCCCACCGGGTGGGCACTCTCCGCGTGCCGGCACTCATGCTTTGGGGCCCGCGTGACCCTGTCTTCAGCGACCGCTACCTCGATGACCTTGCCCGCCGGATGCCGCACGCCGACATCCACCGCTTTGAAGGCGCCGGGCACCTCATCGCCGAAGACGTCGACTACGCCTCGGCCGTGCTCACCTGGCTGGGAGACCAACCTCTGGTCGGGCAGGCATCGGAAGCTGCGACGTCGGTGGCCCGCGCCGACACGGTTCCCGATACCGACGCTGGCGCTGGCACGATTGCCGGCATCGCTCCTGTCACGGACGGCGGGCGGCAACCGCTCTGGCACCACCTTGACGACCTGCGGGACAGCGACGACCCTGCACTCGTGGAGATGGTGCCGGCCAGGGGTCAGCCCTCGCGCTCCGTCAGCTGGCGTCTCCTCTCGAAACGGGTGCGCCAGCTCGCGGCAGGGCTTGCCGCCGTCGGGGTGAGCAGGGGTGACCGCGTGTCCTTGTTGGTGCCGCCGGGGGCCGACCTCACCGCGGTGCTCTACGCCTGCCTCCGCATCGGCGCCGTCGTCGTCGTGGCGGATGCCGGTCTCGGCCTCCGCGGGCTGACCCGGGCGGTTCGCGGGGCCCGGCCCGATCACCTCATCGGTGCGGTTCCCGGCCTGATAGCCGCCCGCGCCTTGGGTTGGCCCGGGCAACGGATCTCGACCGCCCGATATCCCGCTCCGGTCGCCCGAGCACTGGGCGTCTCCTCGGCGCTCGCCGACCTCATCGAGCGCGGACGCGACGAGGTTCTCCCGGACCCTCCCGGACCGGGAGAGATTGCTGCTGTCCTGTTCACGTCGGGATCGACCGGCCCAGCGAAAGGCGTTGTCTACACGCACGACCAGTTGGCGGCGGTGCGTGACGCCCTCGCTGCCCAATACGAAGTCGGGGTGGGAACCGGACTGGTTGCGGGCTTCGCCCCTTTCGCGCTCCTTGGCCCGGCTCTCGGCGCGCTCTCCGTCACGCCGGACATGGACGTGACGTCACCGAAAACCCTCACCGCGGCATCCGTCGCTGCCGCTGTTCGAGCCGTTGAGGCAACCGTCGTCTTTCTCTCACCCGCGGCTCTGGCCAACGTGGTCGCCACCGAGCACAGTCTCACTCCCGAGGACCGCTCTGCCCTCGACGGCGTGCTGACGTTCCTCTCTGCTGGAGCTCCCGTCTCTGAGCAGCTGCTGGCCGCCGCTTCCGCGCTGATGCCCGATGCGCGTGCGCACACTCCCTATGGGATGACGGAGGCGCTGCTGGTCACCGACGTCACACTCACCGGAATCCGGGAGGCCGCTACGGCGGAGCACGCCGAGGGCGGATCAGGAGGCGTCTGTGTCGGGGTGCCCGCTCCGTCAGCCCATGTGCGGATTAGCGCTCTCGACCCGACCGGCGCGGCGACCGGGGTGCCCGCGGGGACACCAGGTGTGACGGGAGAGATCGTCATCTCCGCCCCGCAGATCAAAGATCACTATGACCGGCTATGGCTGACCAATCGCGCCGCAGACGCCGCTGTCACCACCGGGGAACGATGGCATCGCACCGGCGACGTCGGTCATCTGGACACGTCCGGGCGGCTTTGGGTCGAGGGTCGGATGCCGCATGTGATTACCACCGGTGCTGGGCTGATCACGCCGGTGGCCCTGGAGCAACGGATCGACGCCCTGCCGGCGGTGCGTCGCTCTGCCGTGGTCGGGGTGGGCCCGCAGGGAGTGCAGCACGTCATCGCCGTGCTCGAGACGACGGCTCGCTCCCGTCGGGTGCACCTCGCCGAACCCGACCTCGCTGCCGCTGTCCGAGACGCTGTGCAAGGCCCGGACGTGGCTGCCGTGCTCGTGGTTCCACAGCTGCCGACCGACATCCGCCACAACTCGAAGATCGACCGTACCCGTCTGAGCGAGTGGACAGCAGGGGTCCTGGCCGGTGGACGGATGGTCAAACCGTGAAAGTTCTCGTGACGGGCGCCAGCGGATTGCTCGGCAGGGCCGTCGCTTCCGCCGTTCTCTCCGCAGGTCACTCGGTGCGCACCTTCCAGCGCCGGCCATCAGGAGTGCCCGGAGCCGAGGATGTACGGGGATCGATCACCGACAGCGCCGATGTCACGGGCGCGCTTTCCAACATCGACGCCGTCGTCCATCTCGCCGCGAAAGTTTCCCTGGCCGGAAGCGCCGACGACTTCGCCGCAGTGAATGTGGGCGGAACGCGGCGCCTCCTCGACGCAGCCAGAGGGGCCGGAATCGATCGCTTCGTCTACGTCTCGTCGCCCTCGGTGGCGCACTCCGGGGCATCGATCGTGGGGGAGGATGCTGCGCCCGCCGACCCGGCACGTGCGCGGGGAGACTACGCCCGCACCAAAGCGGAGGCGGAACTGCTCGCTCTCGGCGCAGATTCTCCCGCCCTCCGCGTGGTCGCGGTGCGGCCGCACCTTGTCTGGGGGCCGGGCGATACTCAACTTGTCGCGCGTATCGTCGAGCGTGCGCGATCGGGCCGGCTTCCGCTTCTCGGTCACGGTGCTGCACTTATCGACAGCACCTATGTCGACAATGCGGCCTCGGCCATCGCCGCAGCCCTCGAGAGGGTCGACGAGGTGCACGGCAGGTCATACGTGGTGACCAACGGTGAACCTCGCCCGGTGGCTGAGCTCCTGACGGGAATCTGCGTGGCAGCCGGAGTGCGACCGCCAGCGTGGCGGATTCCAGCCACGCTCGCGCGCGCGGCCGGATCGGCAATCGAGGCGGCATGGCGGGTGCGACCCGGCACGGACGAGCCTCCGATGACGAGATTCCTGGCTGAACAACTCTCCACCGCCCATTGGTTCGACCAGCGACGCACCCGTGCCGATCTGCAGTGGACCCCGGCAGTCACTCTTGACGAGGGACTGCGCCGCCTCGCCGCCGCCTCTCAACCGAGCATCACGGCCAGCTGAGTCTGTCCGACCACGCCTTGGTGACCGGCCGCCAGCGATGACGGGCACCGGCTCTGCCGGCGTCCCGTTCGGCGGGGCGGCACATTTGCGGATTCAGCTGGCCATGGCTCCTTCCACGAGTGCGAGAGCATCAGACGTGCTGACGCCCAGTTGTCGCATCCGCGCGGCATATGTGGTCGCCGCCAGCTGCGCCTGGCGCTGGGTCGCGTCCCCGGAGGCCGACACGAACGATCCGTTGCGGCCGCGGGTCTCGATGAGCTGGTCCGCTTCGAGCTCCCGATAGGCCCGGGCTACGGTGTTGGCTGCCAGGCCGAGCGATTCGGCCAAGCCTCGCACCGTCGGCAGCTTGACCCCGGCGGGGAGCGAGCCGGAGCGGACCGCATCCCGGATCTGCACGCGTACCTGCTCGAACGGGGCGACCGGCGAGCGGTGATCGATTGTGATGTCGATGGTGAGCTGGTGCACCGCTCCTCCTTTGTGCCGATTCTGTACCAATGTAGGAACTGCAGGGCGCACCACGCAAGCGGTGCGCCACCGCGGGGTACATACTCGGAACCATGAAGTTCCGGACTGTGACCCCGCAGGGAGGCAAGAATTCCGCCGGGAACCAGGTTCCGGACGCTGTCGTCGGGGAGCTGGGCGCGGGCAAGCGGCCACCAGCCGTCGTCACGATGAACGAGTGCTCGAGCAGCAGCATTGTGTCGGAAGCGCTGCGCGACGGCAGCGGCTGACGGGCGTCCGCATCCTGATGGACGTCTTTTTCGGGCTCCTCCCTACCCTGGCCGGCGTCGGGCTTCTCATGGTTGGGGTCACGATCGTGCTCCGCGGTTCCGGAATCGCCCGGCCGTTCATGCCGGCACGGGCTGTGCTGCGGGGAGCGCTGCAGTTGGCTGCCATCAGTCTTGTCCTCAGCGGTATCATCTCGGATCCCCTCTGGGTCGGTGTGGGGCTCCTCGTCATGTTCCTCGCAGCCGTGTGGACGGTCACCCGGCGGCTGCACGGTGGGCGCAGGACGCTCGGTGCGGTTGTGGCGGCGATGGCTCTCGGTATTACGCTCACCCTCCTCATCGTGTTCACCACCGGTGCCATCGAATTCTCTCCGCGCTACGTGCTGTCGATTGGCGGCATCGTCATCGGCAACGCCATGTCCATCGCCACACTCGCCGGCCGGCGGTTTAGCGATGCCGTTGCTGAGCACTGGGACGAGGTGGAGGGCTGGCTGGCGCTCGGCGCGACGCCTCGCCAGTCCACGGCTGAACTGGCGAGGCGGGCGGTCGGGTTCGCGATGATCCCGTCGACGGACCAGACCAGGACCACAGGGCTGGTGACGCTTCCCGGCGCCTTCGTCGGTGCCATCTTCGGTGGAGCGTCGCCGATGGAGGCGGGCCGGTTTCAGATCGTCGTGCTGGCGGGAATCCTGTGCGCGGGTGCGCTGGCGGCGTTCGCGCTCATCCGGCTCGTTGCCCCGGTCTCCCGAAAGCCGGCACTTCCGGCTGAGTGAGCGCGGATGCCGGGTCAGGCAGCTGCGGCAGCGCGCGGCTAGTCCGCCCCGCGCTGTATTAACCGTGACAGCACGATCGCACTTCGGGTGTGGTCGACGTTGGGTGCGCGCCGAACCTTCTCCAGGGCGGCCTCAAGGCCGGGGATGTCGCGGGCGCGGATATGGACGATCGCGTCGGCGCTACCGGTCACAGTTCCCGCATCCACGACTTCCGGCACTGCCGAGAGCAGGCGTAACAGCTCATCGGGCGCCACCGTCCCACGACAGAACAGCTCGACGTAGGCCTCGGTGCTCATGCCGTCCGCTGCGGGGTCCACTTGGATGGTGAAGCCGCGAATGACCCCGTCCGCCACCAGCCGGTCCACGCGCCGTTTCACGGCGGAGGCGGACAGGCCCACCACGGACCCGATATCGCCGTAGCCCGCTCGCGCATTCTGGCGGAGGAGGTCGAGGATGCCGCGGTCGAGATTGTCCATCCGGTGATTGTAGGTGGTTCTTTGCAGCTGAGCCAGGGATGGCGCCGATTTTGTGCGCATATAAGCGGGAAACGTTTGATATCCCTGTGTGAGACTGGAGGTGGCGTCCTGCGCGTGGGTGGTCGAACCGACTGCGCGCAGGCTCTCGTGAGTGACCTGGTCCGCCATCCGCCAATATGCCGATGGCCCTGCCGTCGGCTTTCGACGAAGGAGTTCCCATGTCGCTCGACCTCCAAGCAGAACAGGTCACAGCTGAGCCCCACCAGACGGTAGCTGCTCCCGCAGGGCCCACGCGCACCCCGGTTGCCCGCACGGTCCTCATGTGTCGGCCGGAACACTTCACCGTCGTGTACCGGATCAATCCATGGATGGACCCAGCCCTTCCGACCGACACGTCCCTCGCGTTGGCGCAGTGGCAGTCACTCTACGACACCTACATCGCCCTGGGTTTCAATGTGCAGTTGGTGGAGCCGATCCCCGGGCTTCCTGACATGGTTTATGCCGCCAACGGCGGTTTCGTGATCGACAACATCGCCTACGGCGCAAGCTTTACTCATCCCGAGCGCCAGCCGGAGGGGCCCGCTTATATGGACTGGTTCCGAGAGAACGGCTTCGACGTTCACGTGCCCGCCGAAATCAACGAGGGCGAAGGCGACTTCCTGCTCGTAGGCGAGGTTATTCTGGCGGGAACCGGGTTCCGAAGCGCCTCGAACAGCCACGAGGAAGCGGGGCGCCTGTTCGGCAGGGAGGTGGTCACGTTGAAGCTCGTCAACCCGAGTTTCTACCACTTGGACACCGCGGTCGCGGTCCTCGACGACGCGAACATCGCCTACCTTCCCAGTGCCTTTGATGCGGTAAGCCTGAGCATCCTCGAGAAGCGCTTCCCGGACGCCATCCGTGCGACCGAGGAGGACGCCGCGATCCTCGGACTCAACTCCTACTCCGACGGCTACAACGTCGTGATCGCGTCCCGGGCGAAGGACTTCGATCGCCAGCTGCGCGAGCGCGGCTACAACCCGATCGGAGTGGACCTGTCCGAGCTTCTTCTCGGTGGAGGAGGAGTGAAGTGCTGCACGCTGGAACTGCGCCGATGACCGCCGCAAGCATCACCCGATCGGGTGCCTCGATCGCACTGGAAGAGATGCACGCAGCCCACAACTACCACCCTCTTCCCGTGGTCGTGGCGTTCGGGGAGGGCGCCTGGGTGACGGATGTGGAGGGGCGGCGCTACCTCGACTGCTTGGCCGCATACTCCGCCGTGAACTTCGGCCACTCCAACCCGGTGCTCGTCGAGGCGGCGCGCCTGCAGCTCGGCCGGATCACGCTGACCAGTCGCGCCTTCCACAACGACAAGCTGGGTCCTTTCGTGACCGCGCTCGCCGAGCTGGCGGGCAAGGAGATGGTCTTGCCCATGAACACCGGCGCCGAAGCAGTGGAGTCGGGCATCAAGGTGGCTCGCGCGTGGGGCTACCGGGTGAAGGGCGTGCCGACGGACCAAGCCAACATCATCGTGGCAGCTGGCAATTTTCACGGCCGCACGACGACCATCATCAGTTTCTCCGACGACGATTCCGCCCGAGCGGGTTTCGGGCCGTTCACCCCGGGATTCCGCACGGTGGCTTATGGGGATGCGAAAGCACTCGAGGCTGCCATCGACGCGAACACCGTCGCAGTGCTCCTTGAGCCCATCCAGGGCGAAGCCGGCATCGTGATCCCACCGCCGGAGTACCTCCCGGCCGTCCGGGAGATCACCCGGAAACACAACGTGCTCTTCATCGCCGACGAAATTCAGTCCGGGCTCGGGCGAACGGGTTCGACTTTCGCTTGCGATCTTGTCGGGGTCGTTCCAGATCTCTACCTCCTGGGAAAGGCGCTGGGCGGGGGAATCGTGCCGGTGTCAGCGGTCGTAGGAAACCGAGACATCCTGGGCGTCCTTCGACCCGGCGACCATGGTTCCACGTTCGGGGGTAACCCGTTGGCGGCCGTAGTAGGACGCGCCGTGGTTGAGCTGCTGGAGACCGGTGACTATCAGGAACGGGCGGCGGAACTCGGCGCACGTCTGCTGGCCGGGCTCACCGCCCTCGTGGGGAAAGGTGTGCTCGCGGTGCGCGGCGCAGGCCTCTGGGCAGGCGTCGATATCGACCCGGCGCTTGCGTCAGGCCGGCAGGTGTGTGAGGAACTGATGCGGCGCGGAGTGCTGGCTAAGGACACCCACGGCTCGACGATTCGTCTCGCACCCCCGCTGGTCATCTCACCCGAAGACCTTGACTGGGCTGTCGCCCAGCTCGCCGAGGTGCTCGAGGAGTTCTCCACCGGCCAGTGAGCCCGCCCCGGTCATCCGGCTCTCACTCCACCATTGAAATTCTCGAGAATTCGGCGCACAGTAGAGGCAATCGAGACATTGAGGGGAGGCCCTCATGAATGGGTCACCAGTCGAATTGGACATAGTTCCAGTACTCTCGGCGGGTAAACACCGCAATCCGTCCAAGGGCGCTTGTTTTATGGAGTTTGCCTCCTACCTGGCCGGTGAGAAGTGGAGCGATCATCCCGCGTGCACACATGCCGCGCTGGCCCACCTTGCACGCATGGTCAACGATTGCAGTACCAATGAGGGCAGGAGTCGCTTGGCTCCACTGATTCCTTCGGTCATCGGCCTGACAACCGATGATCCCCGGCTCGACGCGATCATCGCGGTCCGAGCTGCGTCAGCTGCCTTGGCTGTAGCCGCCGAGGAGCGTCAGCACGCGCTGGCCGTCGGCGCCATCGTGTCGATGCGAAGCCTGGAGAGGATGGGCGGGGCGGGGCCGATCGACGTCGAACGGCCGGTACGCGCAGCGTTCGCTGCGGCCCCGTCCGCCGAACGCTGGGCCCACACGTTCATGTCGGCTCACCTCGTGCGGGAGCCCTCGACGGTGTCAACGCGGCAAGCTCATTCGATAATTGCCTCGTCCGTCGACGGCATAGCGTGCGCCTGCGTCCAGGATGCCGACGAGCGGCTGTACCAGCTGCTTTCGGGTGCCATTCAGGACTGCGTCGCATTCCTGTCCCAGCCGCCCCAGGCGACAACGCGTCCGGCGGCAGCCAGGATGGTGCACGAGGCCGGTTCTCCGGAGCTGTCCGCGAGCAGGGTCTGAATAGTCGCGTCCCGTTCCGTTGGCTGGACCAGGCGATCACGTTTTCGCGCGACTGTCTGGGGATATCGGTCGGGATCCGGGTTCGACTCCTTCGTACCTCCCGGGAGACGCGCCGGATGCTGAACCAGCCCGTGGCACTGGTTCGCGCGGGCATGCAGGCTGAGGCACTTGGTCGGTCGGCGCGGACCTAGCTGGGGATTATGGCGCCGGGAGCCGCGGCATCCGTTTCTTCCACCGTCTTGGGTGGCGTGGCGGTGCTGGATGGCGTCTTCCGGGTGCTCGCTCGGCGAGCCGCCACCGCCGCGTCCGCGACCGGACGGGAAACCGGGTGGAGGCGCGCCAGCTGCGTGACGTGGCCGGGCTCCAGCTCCTCCAGAGAGTTCACTCCGAGCAGCCGCATGGTGCGCGAGACCTGCTCCGCGAGGATTTGGATGGCGCGGTCGACGCCCGCTTCGCCACCCGCCATGAGCCCGTACAGGTACGCCCGGCCGACCATCGTGAACCGAGCACCCAGGGCGACGGAGGCCACGATGTCGGCGCCGGACATGATCCCGGTGTCCAGATGGACCTCGGTGTCGTTTCCGACTTCGTTGACCACCTGCGGGAGCAGGTGGAACGGAATCGGCGCCCGGTCGAGCTGGCGGCCGCCGTGATTCGACAAGGTGATGCCGTCCACTCCCAGATCGACGAGTTTTTTCGCATCGGCGAGGTTCTGCACGCCCTTCACCACGATTCTGCCCGGCCATTGCGCCTTGATCCACTTGAGGTCCTCGAAGTCGACGGTCGGGTCGAACATGGTGTCGAGGAGCTCGCCCACTGTGCCGCTCCAGCGATCGAGCGACGCGAAGGCGAGCGGTTCGGTAGTGAGGAAGTTGATCCACCACTCCGGTCGAGGGATGGCATTGATGACCGTTTTCGGAGTGAGCGCCGGCGGGATCGACATGCCGTTGCGTTTGTCGCGCAGGCGTGCGCCGGCCACTGGTACGTCGACGGTGACGAGGAGGGTGTCGTAGCCGGCGCGAGCGGCCCGGTCCACCAGAGCCATGGAGCGCTCGCGATCCTTCCACATGTACAACTGGAACCAGTTCCGGCCGTCGGGGTTCGCGGCCTTCACGTCTTCGATCGAGCTCGTTCCCATGGTCGAGAGCGAGAACGGGATGCCGGCGCGAGCCGCCGCGTGCGCTCCCGCGACCTCACCCTCGGTCTGCATCATTCGAGTGAAGCCGGTGGGGGCGATACCGAAAGGCAGGGCGACGGGAGCGCCGAGAACATCCCAGCCTGTAGACACGGTGGACACGTCGCGCAGGATGGAGGGGTGGAACTCGATGTCCTCGAACGCTTGGCGGGCGCGGGCGAGTGACACCTCGGCTTCGGCAGCGCCCTCCGTGTAGTCGAATGCTGCTTTGGGAGTGCGGCGTTTGGCGATATCGCGAAGGTCGTGGATGGTCAGTGCCGACTCGAGGCGGCGCTTCTTCGCGTTCAGCTCCGGCGCTTTGAACTTCATCAGGGGCGCGAGGTCGCGCACCTTCGGGATCCGTCGGTCGACCATTGTTGTTCTCCTTCTTCGTCAGGTGATGGCTGAGTCGGGGGTCAGGCGCGACTCGGAATAGTAGGTGGTGATGTGGTTCCGGACTCGCTCACGGGCGAGGTCGGCGGTTGTGTTCCTGATGGCTTCGAGGATCGACCGATGCTCGCGACGTAGCCGCTCCGAGGTCGCAGGCCACGAGTGCCATTCGGGCGCGGCCTCCAGCACGTAGCTTTCAATGGAATTGCGCAGTCCTGCCATCATCGCGGCGACGACTTCATTACCCGATGCCTCCGCGAGTGACACGTGGAACTGAGCGTCGAGGGCGAGGAACTCAGCCTCGGTCAAGGAGGGGGAGTCCATGGCGTCGAGCAACTGTGTCGAGGCCGCGAGGTCAGCGCCCGACGTGGCGAGTTCGGTGACGACAGCGGCCTCGAGCAGCAGGCGGGTGGCCACCACGTCGCGGACAGCGAAACCGCGTGCCGCGACCTGAAAACGCATCAACGCGCTCATGCCGCCGGACGGCGTGGCGACGATGATCGCGCCCGCCTGCGGCCCCGAGCCGGTCTGGGTACGGATCAGGCCGAGCACCTCCAACACTCGCAGCGCCTCGCGTACCGACGAGCGCCCGACCGAAAGACCGGCGGCCAGCTGGCGCTCAGGGGGAAGACGGTCGCCCGGAGCCAGAGTGCCGGCGAGCAGGTCGGTCTCAATGGAACGCAGCACGGTTTCCCAGGCGCGCGGGGTATCGGTCATCGCCGTGGCCTCCCTCTCCCGCGAGCAGGTGCGTCTCCGTGTGGTCAGACCACACAGAGATCATGCTAGCGGATGCCTGCCGCCGGAGTAAACACTCCCGTGCCTACTTCAACCCGTGACGCCCGCCGTGACCGCATTGTGCAGCTGGTCGACGTCGAGACCCAGCCGCGATGGGCTGGCGATGTTGGTGAGCAGCACAAAACACACATCGAGATCGGGGTAGATCCAGAATTCGGTCCCCGCCCAGCCGCTGTGGCCGAACACGTTGCCGTACAACAGGCCCGGGGCGGAATGCCGCAGGTTCCAGCCCAGCCCCCAGTCCTGACCGAGCTCTTCGGGAAAAGGTCGGAGCTTCGGGAGCCCCGCGGTTCGGGGCCGGAGCATGCCCGCCACAGTGGTGGGATGCACGGCCGAGCCGTCGTCTCGAAGCAGGCTGCTGCCAAGCGCCAGCAGGTCTTCAGCGCGGGCGTACAGTCCGGCGCCTGGGTGCTTCAGCTTCTGGAACGCGGAGTAGTCGAGCCCCTGGCTTTCCGCATCGAACACCGGATGCGCGTCGCAGTCGGACTCGAAGGTCAGGCCTGGCATGCCGGCATCCCTTCGAAGGGCCTCGAGCGCGCTCTGCAGAGAGCTGCCGGTCGCCTGCTCCAACAGCGCCTGCACTCCTTCGAAGGCGATGCTTGAGTAGCGGCTCATTGTGCCGGCGGTGAAGTCCACCTCGGAGTCGACCAGTGAGCGGCGAAGGCCCCGCGGGGTATCCAACGGCGGTTCGCTGACTCCGGACGTGTGCGTCAGCAGGTGACGCAGCTCGACCCTGTCGGTGCGGGTGACGCTGAACTCGGGAATGGCCTGCGTAAGCGGAGCGGTGAGCGAGAGTAAACCGCGCTCGACGGCACGGAGCGCCGTCAGCCCCACAATCGGCTTCGTGATGGAGAAAATGGGGTAGTGGTCATCGCTCGCTGCGGGTCGGGATCCGCTGGATCCGAACGCTTCGAGCGCGGTGATACCAGCGGAGGTGGCGATGCCCACGACCGCGGTGGGCAGAATTCCGGTCTCAACCTGCCGCCTGGCCCAGGTGACAGCGTGGGCGAAGCCGGGGGTGGAGGGCGCTGCGCTGGTCATTCGGGTCGTTGGCTCCTCGATAAGAACAGTCCCCGAGCGGGTTCGGGCACCGCGGTCGATGCTAGAACTGCGCCGCCGGACGCGTCAATGGGCTAAGGGAATGAGGAATCGACGACCAGAGGGCGCACGTCTGCTGCGGCCAGCTATCGGATTTAGGACGACCCCGGCGCTGAAGGCATACACGCCGGGCCTGTAATGGGCATCTGAGAGCCACGTTCCCCATCGAGCGTGAGGTTATCGGGACGTATAGCCGCCGTCGATCGGAAGCGACACCCCGGAGATCATCGATGCGTCGTCGCTGAGCAGGAACACGATGGGGGCGGCGATTTCGTCCGCAGTCGCCCACCGGCCAAGCGGCATCTGATCCAGGAACGGACCTTCGATCTCGGGGCGGCCCCAGTACCATTTCGACATCTCGGTCATCACGACGGTCGGGTTCACGCTGTTCACACGGATGCCGTATTTGCCGAGCTCCAACGCGGACACGCGGGTGATGTTATCCAGAGCCGCCTTCGACGAGCCGTAGGAGATGTGCCCCGCCAGCGCGACGAGCGAGGCCTGGCTGGACACGTTGACGATCGCACCGCCGCGCCCTGCTCGGATCATGGAGGCCGATGCATACTTCGTGACGAGCAGCGCCCCCCGCGCATTGATGCTGATGACCTTGTCGAACACTTCGATGTCAGTGTCCATGGGCGTGGCGATCTCGCCCCCGAACCCGCCGCAGTTGACCACGCCCCAGAGCTCCAAATCGCTCAGCGCGTGCGCAATGCTCTCCTCGGAGGTGAGGTCGAACGGAAGAGGGGTTGCACCGCTCTCGACCGCGATCGCCTCCAAACCCGCAGCGGACCGGCCGCTTGCCACAACGTGCGCTCCTTGGGCAACGAGCCGACGTACTGTCGCGCCCCCGATCCCACCCGTCGCGCCCGTAACGAGGATGGTCCGGCCGGTGAAATCGGTCATATTTGTGCTCTCTCTCTGCTTCGCCATTGAACGGACGAGGGTGCCAGTGGTTGTCCGAGAGTCAGTGAACCACAGAAAACCAGAGATGTCATCGGTGACATCGGCCCCACGTCAGCCGTTCGATTCAGCGAGGCTCCAGAGCGTCCAGAGCGCGGTGCGGATACGTCGGGGCTGGCGGAGCGTGGTGACGACGGCGTAACCGACGTCGGCCGGCCGGATGAACTCCCCGTCTTCGATCCTCTTCTCGCCAAAACGGCCCGTCGCTGCGGCGAACGGTGTGTTCACTGCGGCAGGAGCAATAACGCTGACACGGATGCCTTCCGCTCGCAGTTCCCGGTCTAGCGATGTCGCGAGCTGAATTTGTGCCGCCTTCGTAGCCGCGTAGACGGCTTCGTTGCCACCACCAACACCGAGCCCGGCCACCGATCCGACCACCACAATATCGCCGCCCTCGCCTCGGGTGCGGAAGTGCTGAACTGCTGCCCGGACCAGCCAGACTGTTCCCAGGAAATTCGTCCCGACCATGGTTTCCACCTTGTCGACGCCATAATCGAGAATGCCGCCGAAATATCCCACGCCCGCGTTAGCAATGACACTGTCAACGTGTCCCCATGCCTCGATGCCCGCAAGCACAAG
>JAODMM010000054.1 GCA_025465015.1 Cryobacterium sp.
TGCGCTCCCCAAATCACCCGGGAGAGCACGTCATAACCGCCGACCGTGGTGCCGAGCAGGTGCACTCCTCCCGGCTCCTGCTGCGCCCCGAAGCCCCCGCCGGCATCACGCAGCTGGTTGTAACGGAAGGGCGCGAGTACGGGCGCGAAGACTGCCGTGAGGAGGAAGATTCCGGTGATCACGAGCCCGGCGACGAGCATCCCCCGCTGAAGTCCGACGCTCTGGCGCAGTTGATGGATCACCGGGAGCCGGGTGAGAAATCTCGTCATCCGGCCGGGTGTTGCGGCGGCGCGCTCCATGATCAGTACCTCACCCTCGGATCGATCAGCGCGGCGATGATGTCCACTATGAAGTTGGACAGGGCGACGATCACGGCGAGGAGGGCGACGATGCCCTGCACTGCGACGTAGTCCCGCGCCTTGATGAACTCGACAAGCATGAAGCCGAGGCCTTTCCACTCGAAAGTTGTCTCGGTCAGCACCGCGCCAACGAGCAGGAGTGCGATCTGGAATCCGATCACGGTGATGATGGGGACGAGCGCGGGACGGAACGCGTGCTTGCTCACCAGGCGGAACTCGCTCACCCCACGTGAGCGTGCGGCATCCACGTAATCGGCGCCGAGCGTGCCGATGACGTTCGCGCGGACGAGTCGCAGGAACACACCCGCGGTGAGGAGGCCGAGCGCGAGGGCGGGGAGCACCGCATGCTGAAGTACGTCCGCGATCACGTCCGGGTTGCCCGTCTGGATGGCGTCGATGGTGTACACACCGGTCTTGTTCGGCAGGAAGGTCATCTCGATCTCCGACCCGGCGGTCGCGCGCCCCGCTACCGGCAGAACCCTCAGCCACACGGCGAAGACGAGCTTCAGCAGAAGCCCGGCGAAGAATACCGGGGTCGCGTAGCAGAGGATGGCGAACACACGAAGGACAGCATCCGGCGCCTTATCACGCCAGTACGCGGCCACCATCCCCAACGGGATCCCCACAATGAACGCGACGATCAGTGCGTAGAACACCAGCTCTGCTGTGGCGAACCCGAACGTGGTGAGAATCTCCGAAACTGGACGGTTTGTACTGATGGTGGTACCGAAATCACCCGTGAAGACCTTGCCGAGATATTCGACGAACTGCACCATGATGGGCCTGTCGTACCCCGCCGTATGAATGCGTTCCGCAAGCTGCTCGGCGCTCAGGCGTCCGCCGAGAGCGGCCGTGATGGGGTCACCGGTGATCCGCATGAGCCAGAACACCATGGAGACCAGGATGAGGATGGTCGGGAAGATCAGCAGGAAGCGGATCAGGATGTACCGGCCAAGTCCTCCACCGCCTCCACCGGAAGACGTGCGCTTCCGCCGGGCGGACGGGGCGACCGGCGGGCGGGGCGCGTTTTCGACGGTGGTCATGCTCGCCTATCCATTACACACGAGGCGGGACTTTGCAGGAGGAAAGCGACCGGTCTGCTCTCTATCCTTTCGCCAGCGCTCCGTACCGGAACTTGAACGACCCGTCGAGGGTGTCCGCGGTCCCCGTGACGCCGGTTCCGGTGATGGCGACCTGGGCACCCTGAAGGAGGGGAAGGGTCGACAGTTGGGCCGCGACCTTGTCTTGGATCTCGCCGATGAGAGCAGTGCGCTTCGCTTCATCGGTGGTCACCGCCTGCTCGAGGATCATGTCGTTGACCTGAGGGTCGCTGTAGTGGTTGTCCAGGAAGTTCTCCGTGAGGAAGAACGGGGACAGGTAGTTGTCGGCGTCCGAGTAGTCGGGGAACCAACCGAGCTGGTACACCGGATAGACATCGGCCGTACGGTCTTTGACGTACTGAACGTACTCCGTGGATTGCAGGTCAACTGTGAACAGCCCGGATGATTCCAGTTGGTCCTTGATCAGCGCGTACTCGTCGGAGGACCCCGGTCCGTAGTGGTCGGTGTTGTACTGCAGGTCGACGGCCACCGGGGTGGCTACCCCGGCGTCCTTCAGCGTCGACTCGGCTTTGCCGACGTCGGGTCCGCCGTTCCCGTCGCCGTAGAGAACCTTGAGGGCATCCGTGGCACCGTTCAGGCCTTTCGGCACGTATGAGTAGAGCGGAGTGTAGGTGCCCTTGTAGACCTGGTCTGCGAGTTCCTCCCGGTCTACGAGGTGTGCCATGGCCTGCCGGACGGCGAGAGCCTTGGCCGGATCGGCTTCAGCGGTTGTGGCGCCGAACGGTTGCGTGTCGAAGTTGAAGACAATGTAGCGGATTTCTCCGCCGGGGCCGTCGACGACCTTCACGTTCTCGTTGCCGCGCAGGTCATCGATGTCCGTCGCGGAAAGGCTACGCCAGGCGACATCGATGTTGCCTTCCTGTACGTCGAGCTTGAGGTTCGACGCGTCGGCGTAGTACTTCACATTGACGACATCGGACTTCGGCTCACCGAGCAGTCCCTGGTAGTCCGTATTCGCCTTGTACGCCACGAGGTTGTTGAAGTCGTAGTTGGTGATGATGTACTGCCCGGCGAAGGCTTTGGCCGCAACGATCTCGTCGTCGGGGGTGACGGCGTCGGGCGACAGGGTGTCCTCATCGACAATCACACCCGCCGGGCTGGAGAGAATCTGGGGGAAAATTTGGTCGTTCTCCGCCTTGAGGGTGAACACGACGGTGGTGTCGTCGGGCGCATCGACGCTGTCGAGGTTGTAGAGAAGGGCGGACGGACCGTTCTCGGCAGCGATTCTCATTTGGCGGTCGAAGCTGAACTTGACGTCAGAGGACGTGAGCTCATTACCGTTAGCCCAGGTGAGACCGGGCTTCAGCGTCACGGTGTACTCGGTCGGCCCGGTAAACTCCGCCGACTGGGCGATGTCGGGCTCGACGTCCGACGTGCCGTAGGGAGAATTCATTAGGAAGGGGAACACCTGCAGCTGCACGGCGAAGGAGCCGTTGTCGTAGGAACCGGCAGGGTCGAGCGTGGTGATCTTGTCGGTCGTTCCGATGGTGATCGGTCCGCCGGCACCTGAGGTGCTGTTCGGGTCGGAGGCTCCGCCGGCGGTGCAACCGGCAAGCAGGAGCCCTACGGCAACGAATGTTGCTGCGGCCGCGAGGGGGCGCTTACCAGGGGTGGATGCGGATGTCATCTCCGTAACCTCTTCCTATTCGATCTCCCACGGAACCGTTCGTCCGAAAGAGGGATTCGGAGCCGTGCTGTATGCATTAGACCTAGCACAGAACGACTACTGGGCCCTAGCGGCTAGGAGGCTTCTTTACCGAGCTGCAATCTTGCGCCGTTATTCCTCCCGGAGGCTCCGGCGCTCAGCCTCCACCCGCACGAGCTCACGCTGGACCGCGGAATAGATCTCGCGGTTGGTGGGCTCGGTTCGCTGCAAGCGCCCGAGAAGTTCCGCCTTTAACCGCAGGAGGTCGCGATCGACGATCGCGATCGTGATATCGCGCACGTAACGGGTGATCTCCCGTTCGGTTCGCTCGGGAAGCGGAGCCACCGCGAGTTGACGCACGAGGTCGGCCAGCGGATGCGGCACCTCATCGACCACGCGGTCGAGCCAGTCCTGGCTCCCGATGTGAGGAAGCGAGGCCGCGACAGCATCCCGCACAAT
>JAODMM010000067.1 GCA_025465015.1 Cryobacterium sp.
GCGTTCAGCGTGATGGGCTTCTCGATCAGCACGTGTTTGCCGGCTCTCAAGGCCAGTTTGGCGTTGTCAGCGTGCATCGGATGCGGCGTGGCGATATAGACGATGTCCACGTCGGGGTCATTCACCAGCGCCTCGTAGCTCCCGTGCGCGGTCGTCAGCCCGAACTCCTCGGCAAAAGCGTCAGCCGCCTCCTGGCTTCGAGACCCGACGGCCTGCACGTGGTGGCCGTGTTGAACCAGGTCGTGCACGAACATGCGGGCGATTCCCCCTGTAGCCAGAATGCCCCAACGAATTGCGCTTGAAATGATGACTCCCCTGTCCCGGCCACCGGCCGCACTGCTCGGTTTTGTCCACAATACGCAAAGTCACGCTCATGGCACGGCATTAGAGTGTCGGCATGGCAGCCACCGCCCCGCCCTCAAGCCAGTCCGCTTCCCGCCCTCTCCGCACCGGAATCATCGGCTATGGGCTCGCCGGAAGGGTCTTCCACGCGCCATTCGTCGCATCCGACCCTGCTTTCGACCTGGTCGTCATCGCAACGTCTGATGCCGGGCGCCAGCGCGACGCCCAGGAGCGGTACTCCGCGGTCGAGGTTGCCGGGACTCCGGAAGAATTACTGGCCGGCGCATTCGACCTCGACCTCGTCGTTCTCGCCTCGCCTCCGCACGCACATCGCGAACAGGGGATCGCCGCGCTGGCCGCCGGTGCGGCCGTGGTCGTCGACAAGCCCTTCGTGCCGAGCGTCGAGGACGCTGAAGCTCTCATCGCGGCCTCCGACTCGGCCGGGCGCCCTCTCATCGTCTTTCAGAACAGGCGGTGGGATGGTGATTTCCTCACCGTTCGGCGCCTCCTAGAGGAGAACGCACTCGGGAACGTGCAGCGCTTCGAATCGACCTTCGAGCGCTGGTTCGCTCCCCCGAAACCGGGCGCCTGGCAGGGTGAGATCACTGTTGAGCAAGGTGGCGGCATCCTTTTCGATCTCGGCAGTCACCTGATCGACCAGGCCCTGCAACTCTTCGGCCCCGTCGCCGAGCTGTCGGCAGAGTTCCGCGTCGTGCAGCCGCACTCCGTCACTGAAGATGATGCCTTCGTCTCGCTCCTGCACGAGAACGGGGTGCGTTCGCACCTCACGATGAGCCGTGCGGCAGCTCAGACCGGGCCGCGCTTCCGAGTGCTCGGGAACGCATCCGGATACAGCGTGTACGGACTCGACGGCCAGGAAGCGGCCTTGCAGGGTGGGGCGTCGCCGACGGATTCCGGGTACGGGGTGACTCCCCCCGGCGACTGGGGGGTGTTGGGCATCGATGACGACGCTCGGGGCCTCGACCGCGTCCCGACCGAGCGAGGCGACTATGCGGCCTTCTACCGGGGGGTGGCGGCCGCAGTGCGAGGCGAGGTTCCACCCCCGGTGCACCTGAGCGATGCCCAGGAGGTCGTGCGGCTCATCCGCTGGGCTCACGATGTGGCACACCGCGTTCCAGCGTAGGCCGGATGAGGACACCAGGGCCCCCGTTCAACTGAACCGGGGGCTCTGGCGTCCGCGCTGTTGCACCTAGCGGGTAGTGCCCCGCGTGCCGCTCGTGCCATCGGCGTCGAAGTCGATGCGCTCCTTGCGCACGTCCTCGGTGATCTGCTCCTCGTCGGTGATCGTGTCCGTGTCGAGCCGGACCCGTTCAACCGGCACCGTGTCCTTCTCAACGACAGGGCGCTCCTCCGTGAGGACGACCTCGTGCTCGGCCTCCGAGATGGCCGGTCCTGACAACGCCTCATCAGCGTTCCCGTCGGTTATCGGCTCGCGTTCAAGGCGCACCTCTTCGCGGGTGACCGGCACTGTCACGGTCTCCTCGTCAGTCACGACGTACTTGCGCAGGCGTGCCCGCCCAGTCTCGACGCGCTCCGTGCCGACTCTGAGCTGTTCCTCGGAGCGGGTCATGGCATCGTCGGTACTGGTCCCGGCGGTGCCTGCCGTGTCGGAGCCACCCGTGGCGGTGCTCGTGCCGGTTGCCGTGCCTCCCGCGGTACCCATTCCCACTCCGGCACCATATCCCAGGCCGTAGTACTGGTAGAGCTCCTCCTCCTCGGCCTCACTGAGCGCGCCGTCTGCATCGATGTTCGGGGCGCCTTTGACCATGTCCTTGTCGTAGTTGACTCGGAGGTTATCGCCGTCCCAGTCCGCCTGTTCCAACGGCACGAACGATTCCGACGTGCCGAAGAGGCCGGTGCGGACGCTCACCCACGCGGGGTGGCCATCCGTTGTGTCCACGTAGACCTGACCGGCTGTCCCGATCTTCTCCCCTCCGGTTCCGACGACATGTGCGCCCTGAATGTTGCCCAATCTGTTGCTGTCGATCATGGTGCTTCCTCTCCTGTCACGACCGCAATCAGCGGCCGGGTCGATGCGGCTGCAGCGGCCGCCTGATGGAACGTCTGGCAGGGCGTCAGCGGCCGAGTCCGACGCGGTCGACTTTGCGGTGGAATCTCATCCCAGCGATTCCACCGAGGACCGCACCGCCGAGGCTGACAAGCGCCGCGAGCACGGCCGTGACGATCCCGGCGGTCGTCACATCGCCCTCATTCACGGGGATCCGTGGGAAGCTGTTCACATTTGCCAGGATGTTGAACTGGCTTCCCGCTATCGCTCCGACGATCGCGACGACGATCGCTATGACGAGCGCCCAAAGCCAGACGGCAAGGCCTTGTTTCGCGCCGTTGAACCGCGCCATCCGCCCGGCGACGTAGCCGCCACAGTAGTACGCGACGAATAGCACCACGAGAACAGCGATCGCTCCCACAATCCCGACCGTCTGAGCGTTCCTGCGGGCTGCCTCCGCCGCTTCGTCCACGTCGGTGTTGCCGCCGAGTCCGATGGCAGCGCCGGTGGTCGCCACAAGGGCCGTCAGGATGATGGCGGTCCCGGTTGCGGTGAGCCAGCCGAAGAACGCGGAGCCGAACTTCATCCCACCGAACTGCTCCTTCTCCCGTTCGACCACATCCTCCCTAAGGGAAGGGCGGTTCTCGACGGGAACTTCTGCTGCCGGGACGTTATCGCGGGCGTCGTCCGGCGACTGCCGTGAAGTCATTCGGGTTCCTTTCGGGCTTGGTCCCATTGAACGGCGGTCGGTCCCCAGCGACAAGGGGTTGCCTTTCACCGGTCCGACCATCACCATGTCCCCCCGTTCGGGTGGTACCCCGGTAGCCGCTCGGAGACGCCGCGTGCACTCGCGAAATCGTGGCATCCAATACGATTGCCCGCTCAGCGGGCAGGGGCTAGCCTGACCCCATGTGCGGACGCTTCGCGATGGACAAGAGCGTCGACGACCTCATCCAGGAGTTCGTCGCGGACGGCGGAGACGCCCAGGACTGGCGCCCGAGCTACAACATCGCCCCCACCGACCCGGCCCCGATCGTGCGGGAGCGGGAGCACGATGGCGAGATAAAACGGTACGTGGATGCGGCCAGCTGGGGTCTGCGACCAGCGTGGGCGAAGGCGTCCGGACCCGCCCCCATCAACGCTCGCCTGGAGTCGGTTGCCACCAACGGGCTGTTTCGCAACGCCTTCGCAACCAGGCGTTGCATCGTCCCGATGGCCGGCTACTACGAATGGGAAGACCGTCCCGACGGAAAGCAGCCCCATTTCATCCATGGGCCCGAGCGCACCCTCGCGGCCGCAGGCCTCTACGAGTCACGGAAGCTTCCCGACGGGAGCTGGGCACTGTCGATGACCGTCATCACCCGGGAAGCCCGCGATGCCTCCGGAGAGATCCACCAACGGATGCCGGTCTTCCTAACCCCCGACGTGCACCATGAGTGGCTGAGACCAGGCACGCTCTCGGCGAAGGAACCCATGCTCGCCATGCTCGACCGAGCATCACTGGCGATGGCGAGGACATTGACGACATACCCCGTCTCGAGGCGGGTCAACAGTGTGCGGGACGAGAGCGTGCCGCGGGATGACCCAGCGCTGATCGAGCCGGTCCAAGCTTGAGCGAAGCCCCGGCGTATTCGGGGCGCCTGTGCGCCGGCAGGGCTTGACGGGGCCGCCTATCAGAATCGAACTGATGACCTATTCATTACGAGTGAATCGCTCTACCGACTGAGCTAAGGCGGCGTGACCTCCGGCGGCCTGGAAAGACCGGGCCAGTGACACAGCATCAAAGCTTAGCCTGTCTTGCGGGCGATGTCGTACACCGGCCGGAATGCGTCGGCGATACCGCGGTACAGGAGCAATTCGGGGCGCGGATTTGGTCAACATTGCGGGTCGGATTCAGGCAATCTTCCGTCGATGAGGAACCCGTCAATTGTGTCGTTGACGCAGGAGTTGGACTTGTTGTAGGCGGTGTGACCCTCCCCGGTGTACGTCAGAAGGTGACCGTTCTCCAACTGGCCAGCGAGGTTCTGCGCCCAGACATATGGCGTTGCCGGGTCGTTTGTGGTCCCCACCACGAGAATCGGCGCCGATCCGGAAGCGTGGATTTCCTTTCGCTCAACCGCCGCTGTGTAAGGCCAGTGTGCACACCCGATGTCACCGAAGCTCATGTACTTTCCGATGACCGGAGCCGCCTCCTCGATCTCGGCTGCCTGTTCGCGCATGCTCGCGGGTTCGGCGTTGTAGCTGTAATCCAGACAGTTGACGGCCACGAAGGCTTCCGTGGAATTGTCGGAGTAGGTACCGTCGGGATTCCGGCCGTTGTAGGCATCCGCCAGCTGGAAGGCCGGGTCGGCATCGCCGTGCATGACCGCGGCGAACATCGCGCTGAGATACTCCCACGCATTCGGGTCGTAGAGCGGATAGATTATTCCCGTTAGAAGTGCGCTGGATCCGAGGCGCCGCCCGTCAGACGAAGCGATGGGGCTCGCGTCCACCGAGTCGAGCAAAGCTCGGACGGTACCCATCGCGTCGTCGACGCTTTGGTCGAATGGGCAGTCAGATGCTGCCAGGCAATCGCTGAGGTAAGCGCGCAGTGCGCTCTCGAAGCCCTGTGCCTGCACCTTGGTGACCTCAAAATTACTGGTCGCCGGGTCCACGGCGCCGTCAAGCACCAGGCGCCCGGTTCTCTCCGGGTACAGCTCGGCATAGGTGGCACCGAGGAATGTTCCGTAGGAGTATCCAAGATAATTGAGCTTCTTATCGCCGAGGACAGCCCTCAGCAGGTCAACGTCCCGGGCTGCGCTAACCGTGTCCACCTCGCCCAGCAGCGGGCCGGAGTTCTCGGCGCAGGCGGCGCCGAAGTCCGCCGCCGATTGTTCGAGCTCCTCGATCCAGGCATCACTCCCACGCTCCCCTGCGGGGATGCCATAGAGGTATTCGTCCATTGCCGGGGCGTCGAGGCAGGCGACCGCGGAGGATTGACCCACACCGCGAGGGTCGAAACCGACGATGTCAAAGCGTGATTGAAGTTTGTCGTCCGTCGCGTAATCCAGCGAATCCTTGATGAAGTCATAACCGGAGGCGCCCGGGCCGCCCGGGTTCACGAGAAGCGAGCCGATGCGGTCCCCGCCGGTAGCGGGGTGGCGAACGAGCGCAAGGTCGACGGTGCCCGCCGTTGGGTCATCCCAGTCCAGCGGCGCGGAGGCGGTGGTGCACTGCAAGCCGTCGCCGCAGTCGTCCCAGCTGAGTACCTGGCCGTAGAACTCACGGAGCGGGGCGGCGACGTTCTCCTCCGACGGCGTGGATGTCGACGGTGCATCGCGGGGAAGGAAGGCGGGAACACACCCGCTCAGTCCAACGGCGATCGCGACTGCGGTCGCGATCGCGCCGAGGGTGGCCCCTGAGCGGGCGCCGCGGCGGGTGCGTCGTGTGGTCAACGGATTCCTTTTCCCTTGTATCTTCCTTGTGCCTGTCTTCCTTGCAACTACCGGCATATCGGAGGCGAAGCCCTACGGGACCAGTGCTGACTTCGGCGCTCTCCACCGGGTCACCGGCGAATCGCGCTCACAAGCATTGCCTCCATCGCAAGTGCAGGTGCCACGTTCGCTTCAATTCGCGTTCGTGCGCAAGCAATGGCATCCATTGTCGCGAGCGTTGCTGCCGGGAAGCTGGATGCCGCGGCGTGTCGCAGCTCGGGCAGAAGTTCTCGATTGATCACCGTACCTTCGCGGCCGAGCTGCACCATCATGACGTCGCGGTACAGGGACGTCAGGTCAACGAGGATCCGGTCGATACCATCGCGAAGGCTCCGGGTCGCCCGGCGTTTCTGGTCATCTTCGAGGGATTTCATCTGTCCACGCAGGCCGTTTGGGATCGACTGCCCCGGCTCGAGCCCGAGCGAGCGCAACACCCCTTCGCGTTCCTCGGCGTCCCGTTCCTCTGAGATCGCCTTCGCATCATCTCCGGCGATGCCCAGCAGCCGGGTGGCCGCATTCACGGCGCCAGACACGGAACGGATGCCGAGTGCAGTGGTGAGCGTCTCCTGGCGCCGCGCACGCGCCTCTGCGTTCGTGGCGAGCCGGTGTGCCATACCGATGTGGCTTTGCGCCTCTCGCGCCGCCCGCTCAGCCACGCCCTGGTCGACGCCGTCCCTCGCCACCAACAAATCGGCGACGTCCCTCACGCTCGGGACACGAAGTCGAACAGTTCGCACCCGCGACCTGATCGTGGGCAGCAAGTCAGCTTCACTTGGAGCGCAGAGGATCCACACGGTTCGCTCTGGCGGCTCCTCAAGCGCTTTCAAGAGCACGTTGGAGGTGCGCTCGACCATACGGTCGGCGTCTTCGACGACGACGACGCGGTACCGACCTACCGACGGGGAGTACTGCGAGCGAGCGACGACCTCTTTTACGGACTCCATCTTGATGATGACACCCTCGGTACTCAGCACCGTGAGGTCAGGGTGGGTACGGGCCTGTACCTGGCGGCGGGCGGCGGCGTCACCCTCGGGCGTGCCGGGACTGAGGAGCGCAGCAGCGAAGGCGAAAGCGAGGTTCGATCGCCCTGATCCCGGCGGACCGGTGATCAGCCAAGCGTGCGTCATGGACGAGCCCGCGGATTCGTTGTCGGCACTGGGCCGCTCTGCGGCAGCACGGACGATGGCGATCGCCTCTGACTGTCCGGTCAGTTCATCCCACAGCGTCGCCATGGGTCAAGGCTACCTTCCGCCACCGACCGTCCTCCGCGGGATCGATCGGACTACTGCAGGAGAGACGTGACGCGGTGGCGGATTGTCTCGGCGATCGATTCGACGGGCGCCGTGGCCTCCACCACCAGGAAGCGGTCGGGCTCGGCGCTAGCCAGTTCGAGGAACGCTTGCCGCACCCGCCCGTGGAACTCGCTTTTCTCGGCCTCGAGCCGGTCGAACCGCTTGTTTGCGGCGTCGAGCCGCTCCCGGGCAGTGGTCTCATCAAGGTCGAGCAGGATCGTCAGATCGGGCAATAGTCCCTCTGCCGCCCAGAGCGAGAGGTCGCGGACTTCAGCCGCTCCAAGCACTCGCCCGGCGCCCTGGTAGGCAACGGATGAGTCAAGGTAGCGGTCCTGGATGACGATCTCATTCCGGGCCAGCGCCGGTCGCACCTTCGTGGCGATGTGGTGAGCTCGATCCGCCGCATACAGGAGCGCCTCGGCGCGGGGCGCGATGTCTCCCCGATGATGCAGAACGATCTCGCGGATTTCGTTGCCGAGATCCGTTCCCCCGGGCTCACGGGAACGCAGCACGATGTAACCCTGTTCCAAGAGCCAATCGGTCAGGCGCGCGGCCTGCGTTGATTTTCCGGAACCGTCGCCGCCTTCGAAGGTGATGAAGTATCCGCTCACCGTTACTGGTTTGCTGCCTGGGTCGTTGCCTCGGCGTGCGCTGCGTCAGTCGCGGCTGCGTTTTGCTCAGCCGCATCAACTGCCGACTTTGGGGCTGCCGCCTTAGTGGCGGCCGACTTTGGGGCTGCCGCCTTTGGGGCTGCCGCCTTAGTGGCGGCCGCCTTAGTGGCGGCCGACTTCGTGGCTGCCGACTTCGTGGCTGCC
>JAODMM010000071.1 GCA_025465015.1 Cryobacterium sp.
CAGGTTAGATAGAACACGATCAGGACGGCCAGGAGCACGGCGACGACGACGAGCAACGCCCAACCGACCGCTCCCCTCCGGTAGATCTCGTCGAGCGGGTCGCCGGAGTAACCCTCGACCCCGAAGAAGATGTCGATCAGGCGCTCACGCAGGTTCGCGATGACGAAGCCGAGTACCGCGAAGACGAAGATCCCGCCCCGCAAGAGCGGGGTCGCCGGGTGGAGGCGGTGCCAGTCACCGTCGGCGAGCGACGTCACAGCCCCGCCCGACGGCTCTCCGCCAGGTCCACCAGGCGGTCGCGCAGTTCTTCGGCCTCCGCTTGGGGAAGCCCGGGGATGGAGACACCGGTCGAGGCGGCGGCAGTGACGAACTTCAGGTCGGCGAGGCCCAACCAGCGCGCAACGGGGCCGCGGGTGATGTCGATCAGCTGCATGCGCCCGTAGGGCACCGACACGAATCGTTGGAACATGATGCCCCGGCGGAACAGCAGGTCGTCAGAGCGCAGCCGGTACCCGATCGAACGCATCCGTCGGGGTTCCAAGATGAGGGAGATGAGAGCGACTAGCAGGATGACAGCGCCCGGGTAGAGCGCCCAGGTCTGGCCTCCGACGAGCCAGAGCGCGAGGGCTGCGCCGCAGGCGACCAGCCCGAAGATGATCGTACCCACGACCTCGACGACGATGTACTTGGGTGAGACCCGCATCCACTCCCCCTCGTCGATGAGGTCAAGCCGGCCGGGGGGTTCCTGCTCAGACACGCGCTGCTCCTGGCTCTTCCTGGTCGTCGTCGGGCGGCAGCGTGCAGAAATGTTCGGCCACCAGGCCGCCTCCCAGAAGCACCGCCGAACCGAGCGCCGTCGCAATTGCCAGCCACACCGATGCTACTGCCGGGACCACGGAACGCGTGAGGAGGTAGAGAGTGATTCCGATCCCGGCACCCAGCAGGAGCGAACCGCTCAGGCTGGACGACTTGGCCAGGACAGCCACTCGCATCGCCAGGAAAGGATCGACCCGCTTCTTCCCGCCGCCCTTGGTCGCCTTGCGGATGGGCCAAGCGAGGGCAACGACGATGATCCCGATGGCCACGAGCGTGAACGGCAGAGTGAGAGGCGGCACGACAATGGGGGTTCCCGCCGCAGTTGCGGAAACCTCGAGGAGGAAGCCGAGCACCAGGCCCACGAGCGCGAGCGCGGTGACAGACGACGGCGTGGTGCGCTTCATCGGTCGCCGCCGAGAGCTGCCAGGAGCTGGTCGACTCGGCCCCGCCCGGGGAGAACCGCCTCGGGATCGAGTTGCAGCCACGGGACGAGCACGAAGTCGCGCTCGGCGGCTCGCGGATGCGGGATGGTCAGGGCGGCGTCGTCGAACTCCAGCTCACCGAACGCGATGATATCGATGTCGAGTGTCCTGTCTCCCCAGCGGCCCTCGCGCACCCGGCCGTGCCGGGCCTCGATTCCGTTGGCTGCGGCGAGAAGTTCGTGGGGCGTGCCCGTGTACGCCGCAGTGAGGATGCCGTTCTGGTAGCGCGGCGCGTCGTGATCGACGCCGTCCGCTTTCACCGCCGCGGACTCGTAGAGGGGAGAGACCCCGGTCAGCTGGAGTCCGGGGACCTCCGCAAGCTCCCGCGCGGCGTCCCGGAGGATGGCGGCGCTGTCGCCGAGGTTGCTGCCGAGGGCGAGTACGACCGATGCTGCGCCAGGCATCGCGGGCGACATGCGGATGTGAGGTCTCGGGATGGGGCTCATGCACGCGTCCTGGTGATCTGCACCGCGACATCGGTGAACGGGACGTCGATCGGAGCGTGGGGTTTGTGCACTGTGACCTGGGTCCTCGCCACAACCTCGTGAGCGAGCACGACTGCCGCGATCCGGTTCGCGACGGTCTCGATGAGGTCGACCGGGTCGCGCTCGACGGCAGCGACCACTTCGGCGGCCAGCTCGCCGTAATGGACGGTCTGGTTAACGTCGTCGCTGTCGGCCGCAGGGCCGAGGTCAAGCCACGCGGTCACGTCGATCACAAACTCTTGCCCGTTTTCCCGTTCACAGTCGTAGACCCCATGGTGAGCGTTCACGCGAAGTCCGGTGAGGGTGATGGAGTCGCTGGTCATGGGTCCATTCTGGCGGACTCGACACTGCGGAGTACGGCGAGGGCGGCCTTCGTCCCCAGCACGTCATGGACCCGCACCGCCCACGCCTTCGCCTGGCCAGCCAGGACACTGGTCACCGCGGTCGGCAGGTCCCGTTCGAGCACGGTCGCCTGTGGCTCCAGGACGTCGCGGAGGAACCGCTTGCGCGAGGCACCCACCATCACCCGCAGCCCGAAGTCGTCGAACGCGTCCAGATGCGCGAGCAGGGCCCAGTTGTGCTCAGCACGTTTGGCGAACCCGAGTCCTGGGTCGAGGATTATTCTCTCCGGTGCCACCCCGGCAGCCGTCAGCACGGCGACACGGGCGGAGAGTTCCTCGTGGACGTCCCTCACCACGTCGACGTAACCGGCCATAGCATCCATGTCCTGGGCGTGGCCGCGCCAGTGCATCGCGACGTAGTCGGCGCCGGTGTCCGCTGCGACCGAAGCCATCGCCGGGTCGGCGAGCCCGCCCGACACGTCGTTGATGACAGTGGCGCCGGCGGCGGCGGCGGCTCCGGCAGTTGCCGCGTTCAGGGTGTCGACGCTGACGGTGACCCCGCCGTCGACGAGCGCCCGGATGACGGGGAGGATGCGGGACTGTTCATCGACAGGGCAGACCCGGCGCGCGCCCGGTCGGGTCGATTCACCGCCGACGTCGACAAGGTCGGCGCCTTGGGCGTGAAGCACGAAGCCGTGCTCGATCGCCGCATCCGTCGAGTCCCACCGCCCGCCGTCGCTGAACGAATCAGGGGTGACGTTGAGGATGCCCATGACGAGCGTCATACCCGCCCGATCAGCGTCATGATCTCGGCCCTGGCCGTCGGTTCGGCGAGGTCTCCCCGGCTCGCGAGGGTGACGGTGGAGCTCGCCTCTTGTCGGGGGCCCCGAGCTGCCACGCAACCGTGCACGGCTTCAAGAACGACGAGCACTCCGCGGGGTTCGAGCCCCTCTTGGAGTGCTTCCGCGATCTCCTCCGTCAAGCGTTCCTGCATTTGAGGACGGGTGGCAAGAGTGTCCACCACCGCGGGCAGCCGACCCAGACCGACCACCCGCCGGTCCGGCAGGTAGGCCACGTGGGCCGTCCCGAGAAACGGCAGGAGATGGTGCTCGCAGATCGAGCGGAAAGCGATATCACGGAGAAGCACAAGCTCTCCCGTGTTCGGACCGACCGCCACGAAGTCGCTCAGATGCACCTGCGGGTCCTGGCCGAGGCCGGCGAAGAATTCGCTGTAGGCCTCCGCCACACGTCGTGGCGTCGACTCGAGCCCCGGCCGGTCGGGGTTCTCGCCGATCGCCGCAAGCAGTTCGGCCACGGCAGCCTCGATGCGCGCCCTGTCGATCGCCACGCGGAGCCCTACGCGGTAGCGGGGCGGGGCTTGCGTGCGGGAGCGCGTCGCGGCTTGCCGGAGGCGGTGTCGCCGCTGGAGATGCCTCCGTCGACGGCGCCTTCATCGATGGGCGCCCGAGGGGTGGGCATGGCGATCGGTGGAACGTCCGACACCGGCCGCTTGTCGCTGGAGAGCCACTGGGGACGCGGCGGGAGTTTCTCGACGTCCTTGAAGATCTCCACGAGCGCGGTCTGGTCGAGGGTCTCGTGTTCCAAGAGGGCGGCGGCCAACCGGTCGAGCACGGCACGGTTGCGGTTCAGCACCTCGTACGCCTCGTCGTGCGCGTTCTCGAGGAGCTCCCGCACTTCGGCGTCCACCCGCTCTGCCAGCCGCTCGGAGTAGTCACGCTGATGTCCCATGTCACGGCCGAGGAACATCTCCCCTGAGGCCTGACCGAGCTTCAACGGACCGACGGTCGCGCTCATGCCGAATTCGGTGACCATCTTGCGAGCCGTCGAGGTGGCCTTCTCGATGTCGTTGGAGGCCCCGGTGGTGGGATCGTGGAAGATGATCTCCTCTGCAACACGCCCGCCCATGGCGTACGCAAGCTGGTCGAGGAGTTCGTTTCGGGACACCGAGTACCGGTCTTCGATCGGCATCACCATCGTGTAGCCGAGGGCGCGGCCGCGAGGAAGGATGGTGATCTTGGTGACCGGGTCGGTGTTGTTCATCGCGGTGGCCACCAGAGCGTGGCCGCCCTCGTGGTACGCCGTGATCAGCTTCTCTTGGTCGCGCATGACCCGGGTGCGGCGCTGAGGCCCGGCCATGACACGATCGACGGCCTCGTCGAGGGCTCGGTTGTCGATGAGCTGGGCGTTGGAACGAGCAGTCAGGAGTGCGGCCTCATTGAGCACGTTCGCGAGGTCGGCTCCGGTGAATCCGGGGGTCTTGCGGGCCAGGATCTCGAGGTCGACGCCGGCCGCCATCGGCTTGCCCTTCGCGTGGACCTCGAGGATGCGCTTTCGACCGAGCATGTCGGGCGCGTCTACGCCTATCTGCCGGTCGAAACGGCCGGGGCGCAGAAGCGCGGGGTCGAGAATGTCCGGGCGGTTCGTGGCCGCGATCATGATGACATTCGTCTTGACGTCGAAACCGTCCATCTCGACCAGGAGCTGGTTGAGGGTCTGCTCCCGCTCGTCGTGGCCGCCGCCCATGCCGGCGCCGCGGTGACGCCCGACCGCGTCGATCTCGTCGACGAAGATGATGGCAGGGGAGTTCTCCTTGGCCTGCTGGAACAGGTCACGCACGCGGCTGGCACCGACACCCACGAACATCTCCACGAAGTCGGAGCCGGAGATTGAGTAGAACGGCACCCCCGCCTCGCCTGCGACGGCACGGGCCAGAAGCGTCTTACCTGTTCCGGGAGGACCGTAGAGCAGCACCCCCTTGGGGATGCGTGCCCCAACGGCCTGGAACTTGGCGGGCTCCTTGAGGAAGTCCTTGATCTCTTGCAGTTCCTCGATCGCCTCATCCGCACCCGCGACATCCGCGAATGTGACTTGAGGGCTCTCTTTGGATACCAGTTTCGCCTTCGACTTTCCGAACTGCATCACCTTATTGCCGCCGCCCTGCATGCCGGAAAGCATGAGCCAGAAGAAAGCGCCGATGAGAAGCAGCGGGAGGAGGAAACCGAGCAGCGACAGGATCCAGTTGGGCTGGGGGACCTCGTCGGTGAAGCCGTCCTTCGGGCTGGCATCCGTCACCGCTTTGATGACCTCCGCGCCTCGCGGCTGCACGTAGAAGAACTGCACCTGCGTGCCCAGGTCTCCATCGGCTTTGTTGAGGGTGAGGTCGACCCGCTGCTCACCGTCGACGATCGTCGCTTCGGTGACCCTGCCGTCTTTGAGATAGCCCAGACCCTCCTGCGTGGAGACCTCGCGGAACCCGGACATGGTGATGAGGCTCGACCCCACCCAGACGGCGACGACCGCAAGCACGATGTACAGGATGGGTCCGCGGAGAAGCTTCTTGACGTTCATGGTGTTGACAGGCTACAGCGCCCG
>JAODMM010000133.1 GCA_025465015.1 Cryobacterium sp.
GTCGTGGCAACGCGAGAGAGTCGAAGACCCGCCCGCCGCGCGTGATAGTCTGCATAGGCAGTTTGGGGCTATGGCGCAGTTGGTAGCGCGTCTCGTTCGCAATGAGAAGGTCAGGGGTTCGAATCCCCTTAGCTCCACCATGCAGAAAGGGCCGGCCCGAAGGGGTCGGTCCTTTCTGCATTAATTGAACTCAATGGGTGGAGGAGGATTGATGGCGCTGCCCGTGCGGCGAGGTCATCTCGGCTCCGCCCCCGTGAGCTCTGCCGAGTCAGCCTCATCACCCCCCCCGATGCCCGAGGACCAGCCCCGCAGCGCCCTCCTTCCGACCCGGACTGCGGTGCGATGGACAAACGATTGCGCAAGGGCCCATCTCCGGGGTAGGGTTACCCAGCAGCAGGCAACGCCCCAGCACCAGGAATGAGGACCGGCTATGTCAGACGAGCTCATAAAACCGCTCGAGGGAATACTCGTCCTGGATTTCAGCCAGTTCCTTGCCGGCCCCGTGGCCGCCATGCGCCTAGCCGACCTGGGTGCGCGCGTAATCAAGATCGAGCGTCCTCAGGGCGGCGACATCGGCCGCACCCTCGCCTTCGCCGGACGCTCCGCCGACGGTGACACGATCTCATTCCACGCGATGAACCGCAACAAGGACGGGATCACCGCCGATCTCAAGAACCCGGATGACCTGGCCCACGTACGGGAACTTGTGCGCCATGCCGATGTCATCATCCAGAACTTCCGTCCCGGGGTGATGGAACGGATCGGCCTCGACTACGATTCCGTTCGCGCCATCAATCCACGCATCGTCTACGGCAGTGCCAGTGGGTACGGCGACGAGGGCCCATGGAAGAACCGCCCAGGACAGGACCTCCTGGCACAGTCGATCTCCGGCCTGCCATGGTTGAGCGGCTCCCATGACGACGGGCCGGTCCCGGTGGGCCTCTCGATCGCCGACCACCTCACCAGTTGTCACATCGCTCAGGGCGTCACCGCCCTTCTGTTTCGACGGGAGCGTACGGGGCTTGGGGGGCACGCGCAGACCAGCCTTCTCGAAGCCATGCTCGACTTACAGTTCGAACTCCTGAGCACACACCTCAACGACACGACGGTCACTGTGGAGCGCCACGGCCCTCACTCAGCCCACGCGTTCCTCTCTGCGCCGTACGGTACCTATCCCACCAGCGACGGATATCTTGCGCTGGCGATGAACCCGATCCCCAAGATCGGTCAGCTCCTCGGGCTGCGCGAACTCGAGGAGCTGACGGACCCGGCCGTCTGGTGGGAGGATCAGGAGAAGATTGAAGATCTCCTGGCCGGCCACTTCGCCATGAACACGACTGCCCATTGGCTCGACATCCTCGATGCGGCCGACGTGTGGTGCGCGCCCGTCCTGAAGCTCGAGGAACTCGTCGAGCACGAGGGATTCCGCGCCCTCAAGATGACGCAGAGCGTGCTCCGCGACGAACAGCACACGGAGAGCGGCATCCCGTTGAAATTGACCACGACCCGCAGTCCCATCAGGATCGACGGGCACGTACTGACCAGCGACAGGGCTGCCCCGAAACTCGGCCAGCACAACGAGGCCGTCGCGGAGGAGTTCTTCTCCGCGGTCGCCCGGGCCTGATCGACCACGGATAAGGAAAGGCCCGCATGCCGACCACTCTGCGCGGAATCACATGGGAGCACCCCCGGGGCTACGACTGCATGGTCGCCTCAGCGAGGCGATACCGGGAGCTCTTCCCCAAGGTGGACATCCAGTGGGAATTCCGTAGCCTGCAGGCGTTCGCCGATGCTCCCATCGACGAACTGGCCGCCGAATACGACCTGCTGGTCATCGATCACCCGCACATCCCGCTTGCGGCTGAGATCGGCGCGTTCGCGCAGCTGGATGGCGTCGGATTCGACGACGAACTGAACGCTCTGGCCGAACAGTCGGTTGGTGCATCACATTCCGCCTATGCCCACGGCGGCCACCAATACGGCCTGGCCAGCGACGCCGCCGCCCAGGTCTCGGTCTACCGGCCCGACCTGCTTCCGGAGCCTCCCGAGGATTGGGACGCGGTGATGGCGCTCGCACGGCAAGGACGAGTGCTCTGGCCGGCTAAGCCGATCGACGCCTTCTCCAGCCTGATCACCTTGACGGCGAACAACGGGACGCCACCCGGCACAAATAGCCCGGCTTATCTCGACCCGGAGTCGGCTGGACTCGCCCTGCAGCGGATGCATGAACTGGCGTCGCTGGTGCCGGAGTCGAACCTCGGCCTCAATCCCATCCAGGTCGCGGAGGCGCTCAGCACCGGGGACCAGTGGTGGTACTGCCCCCTCGCCTTCGGGTACACCAACTATTCTCGGGCCGGGTTCCGTCCGAACCGTCTTGCCTACCGCGACATCCCGGCCGGAGCAGCAGGCGTCGCCGGCTCCCTGCTCGGGGGAGCGGGCATCGCCGTCTCCGCCTCGGCAGGGGACCTGCACGCTGCCAGGGCATTCGCGTTCTGGGTCTCTTCTGCAGACGCACAGAGAGGCGTTTACTTCGACGCCGGCGGGCAGCCCGGCAATGCCGACGCATGGGGAGACGACCGCCTCAACGAGGAAACACTCGGCTTCTTCCGCAACACCCGCGCCACTCTCGAGGGGGCGTACGTGCGACCCCGATTCCCTGGATACATCGAGTTCCAGGACGCCGTCTCACCGTGGGTGAACCAGGCCATGCGCGGAGAATTGAGTGACGGCGACCTCCTGTCACGCACGAACGACCTTGCAGCGCAGCTGCTCGGATAGGGAGAGACATGGCAACCATCGAACGCTGGTTCGAAGACTATGAGGTCGGCGAGAAGCGCAGCACGGTCGGGCGCACCATCACCGAGGCGGACATCGTCCTGCATGCCGGACAGACTGGGGATTTCTTCCCCCACCACATGGACGCGGAGTGGTGCGCAACTCAACCGTTTAAACGGCGGATGGCGCACGGGACCTTGATCCTCTCTGTCGCTGTGGGGATGACGGCATCGGACATCAACCCCCGCTCGATGAGCTACGGCTACGACCGGATTCGCTTCGTCAATCCTGTCTTCATCGGCGACACCATCACCGTGACCGCGGAGATCACCGAGAAATTGGATCACCTGAAACGGCCCGCGGAATTTGGCTATGTGCATGAGAAGGTGACGGCCACCAACCAACAAGGCGATGTCGTGATCGTACTCACGCACTTGTACCTGACCGACAAGCGCGGTGGCCGGGGGTCGGTAGGCAGTGGTGACGCCGTTGCGGCCTAGGCTGGCCTGATGGCAACTTTGAGCGATGTCGCCCAGCTGGCCGGGGTCTCAATCTCGGCAGTCTCACGGGTTCTCAGCAATGCTCCCGAAACCCGAGTGAGCGCGGCCACACGGGAACGAATCGAGGCATCGGCCCGCACGCTGGAGTACCGTCCCATCTTCGCGGGCCGTGCGCTCAAGTCGTCCAGCTCCTACGCTGTCGCGCTTGTAGTGCCC
>JAODMM010000141.1 GCA_025465015.1 Cryobacterium sp.
CCGGATTGCGCATCACCTCGTGCGGGTCGCCCTCCGCGACGACGCGGCCCTCAGCCATGACGACAACCCAGTCTGCGATATGGCGCACCATGTGCATATCGTGCTCCACGAACAACACGGTCATTCCCTGTTCCTTCAGGCCCAAGATATGGTCGAGGAGTGACTGGGTGAGAGCAGGGTTCACACCGGCCATGGGCTCGTCGAGCATCACCAGTGTGGGGTCGCTCATCAGCGCGCGCGCCATTTCGAGGAGCTTGCGTTGACCGCCGGAGAGGCTGGCTGCGTAGTCGTCCTTCTTAGTGTCCAGTTTGAAGCGGGAGAGCAGTTCTATCGCCTTGGCTTCGTTGGCCTCCTCTTGCGCACGCCAGCTACCCGGTAGCAATGCGCGGAAGAGGTTTTCCCCGATCTGGTCCTTGGCGCCGAGTTTCATGTTGTCCATGACCGTCAGGAGGCCCAAGGCCTTGGTCAGCTGAAACGTACGAATCTGGCCCATGCGCGCCACCTTGTAGGCGGGCATGCCAGACAGGGGTCGCCCTTCGAAGGTCCAGGATCCGCTGTCGGCCTTGTCGAAGCCGGTGAGAAGGTTGAACAGGGTCGTCTTGCCTGCCCCATTCGGTCCGATGAGGGCCGTGATGGCACCTCGGGGGATCTCGAGGTGATCGACGTCAACGGCGGTGAGGCCACCGAACGAACGGGCGACGTGGTCCGCGATGAGGATAGGGTCGCGCTTCTTGCAGCCCGGTTCGGCTGCGCCGATATGAAGGCCGGTGGTCTTGACCGGCTCGCCTGCAGGGATCCTGTTATTTAACAAAGGACAGCTCCTTCTTGTTTCCGAAGATTCCCTGCGGGCGGAAGACGACGATCAGCATGATCGCGACGCCGACGAGGATGAATCGAAGCTGGCCGGCCTGGATGCTTGTCATGAACGGCAGCCATCCCGCTTCGACAGCGCGCGCGATGAAACCGGAGAAGAACGACAACAGGACCCAGAAGATCATCGAGCCGATGATCGGGCCGAGGATGGTGGCCGCTCCACCCAGCAGCAGGATCGCGTAGATGAAGAACGTGAGCGACGTCTGGTAGTTCGACGGGACGACCGCGCGCGGCAGGATGAAGATCATCCCGGCGATCGTTCCGAAGACTCCGCCGAGAATCAGCGACTGCATTTTGTAGGAGTACACGTTCTTGCCCAGCGCGCGCACTGCATCCTCGTCCTCACGGATGCCCTTGATGACGCGCCCCCACGGGCTCCGCATGATCTGCCAGGTGAACAGGGAGAACAGGATCACGAGCACCCAGGCGACGATGCGGATCCACCAGTCATAGGCGTTGTTCTCGAAGGGACCGAACCCGTAGGTTCCTTCGGGGATGGGGTTGAGTGCGGCGAACCCGCCTTTGTACCCGCTCAGACCGTTCGCCGAACCGGTCACCGGCTCGAAGGTGTTCGTGGTGAACAGCAGGCGCACGATCTCGGCTGCGGCGATCGTCACTATGGCCAAGTAGTCCGCTCTCAGGCGGAGGGTGGGGACCCCCAGGATCAAGGCGAACACGACGGACGCCCCGATGCCCATGAGCACCGCGGCCCAAACCGGGAATCCGAATGTGAGCGTGGAAATGGCGTAGCCGTAGGCGCCGATCGCCATGAATCCGGCCTGGCCGAAGTTCAGGAGGCCGGTGTAGCCGAAGTGCACGGCCAGGCCGAGCGCTGCGAGGGCGTACGCGGCCGTTGTCGGACTGATCAGCTCGACGGCTGCATTGCTGAAAATTGCTCCCCAGTCGATCATCGATTCGCCCCTTCTAGCCGATTCTCTCTTTGCGACCTAGGATTCCCTGCGGCCGAAGCAGCAGGACCAGGATCAGAACCACCAGCGCCCCGACGTATTTCATGTCGGACGGGAGCCACAGCGTCGACAACTCGACGAACAAACCGACGATGATCGACCCGACGAGCGCCCCGAAGGCAGTGCCGAGGCCGCCGAGGGTGACGGCGGCGAAGACGAGCAGCAGCATCTGAAATCCCATGCTCCAGCTCACGCCGGGGCGAAAGTACGCCCATAGGATGCCGCTCAGCCCGGCCAAGGCCGCCCCGAGGACCCAGACGATTCGGATGACGCGGTCGACGTCGATCCCGCTCGCGGAGGCGAGACTCGGGTTGTCGGAGACGGCGCGGGTGGCCTTTCCGATGCGTGTGCGCAGCAGGAAATAAGCCACAGCGAGCAGAACGACGACACTGATTCCCATGCTGACCATGTCGATGGGTGACAGGAGGATCGGACCGAACCTCAAGTCCGCGAGCCCGGCGCCGGGCAACTGGTACGTGTCGCCGCCCGCGAAGTACTGGAATACATAGCGCAAGGCCAGGGAAAGGCCGATGCTGACGATCATGAGCTGGATCAACCCGACGCCGCGACGACGAAGCGGCTTCCAGATAGCCGCGTCGAGCCCCCAGCCAAGGCCAGCGCTCAAGGCAATCGCGACGATCATCGCCAGCCAGACAGGCAAGCCGACGTTGGTGGAGAACGCGAGTGTCATCAAGGCGCCGAATGTGATCATTTCGGCATGGGCGAAGTTGCTGAGGCCGGTGGTCCCGAAGATGAGCGAGAGGCCGATGGCGGCCAAGGCCAGCAGCAACCCGAAGTTCAACCCGTTGAAGAACCGGTTGATGAACTGGTCGACGAAGCTGACCGTCGTTCGAGTTCCTTCTCCCAGGAAGAAGTTGACCGACTTGACGCTCGTGAGGCCGAATTCCGCCTTGAGAACGCTTCCGCCCTTGGCCACGACGACACCCTTCGGAAGTGTTTCCTCATCCAAGGTGATGGTGTACTCGGACTTATCCGGCACCCCCGCCCGCCATTTGCCGTCGGCGCCGGTCTTCACTTCCTGTTCGATACCGCCGCCCGTGACGGTAATCAGTACGCCTTCGAGAGGCTTCCCGTTGAATTGCACGTTCCCGGCGAAGACGAAGTCATATTGGTCGGTACCGACCTCGTCAGCGTGCGCTGGAGGTGTGGCGAATGTCGACATCATCAGAACGCTCACGAGTGCGCCGAGGAAGATCACCAACATGCGGGGTGAGAACTTTTTGGCCGTTCCAGTGAGTTTCACTGCACCTCCATAGTGACACCGGCGCGGGGTACGCGAGCGGGCCGTCTATCGCTGCCGACAACATCGTTGACAGTACGTGCCGATTATGTCGCATATGTTTCGCCGTTGCGCATCCTCTTTGGGATGGCGGGGAATGCGCCAGCCACAAACTCGCTTAACATGGATTGACCGGCTGCGTCCCTTGGATCCCGGACTACTTCTCTCACTTTCTGAGCACACCGCAAGGGGAAATATGGACCAGCCAGATCCGTTCGGCTTCACCGGACTCACCTACGACGACGTTCTGTTGCTTCCCGGCCACACCGACGTCATCCCGAGTGAAGCGGACACCAAATCGCGCCTGACCAGGCGGATAGATGTTTCCACGCCACTGCTTTCCAGTGCCATGGACACCGTCACCGAGACCCGTATGGCTATCGCGATGGCTCGCGAGGGTGGTCTGGGAGTCCTGCACCGAAACCTTTCGATCATCGACCAAGCCGAGCAGGTCGACTTAGTCAAACGCAGCGAGTCGGGAATGATTACCAATCCGGTAACGACTTCCCCGGACGCCACGGTGGCCGAAGTCGACGCCCTCTGCCGCCAGTTCCGAGTGAGCGGCCTGCCCGTGATCGACCAGGAGGGGATTCTGGTCGGCATCATCACCAACCGTGACATGCGTTTCATCTCCGAGACGAAGAAGCACACCACCCGAGTGCGGGAAGTCATGACGACGTCCTCGCTCATCACGGGCAAGGTCGGTATGGCGCCTCAGGACGCCGTCGCCATTTTCGCCACCCACAAGATCGAGAAGCTTCCGCTTGTCGATGCGGCGGGGAAGCTCACCGGGCTCATCACTGTCAAAGACTTCGACAAGTCAGAGGAATACCCCAACGCGACCAAGGACGACGCCGGCCGACTGCGCGTCGGTGCGGCGATCGGCTTCTTCGGCGATGCTTGGAAGCGTGCCACCACACTGCTCGATGCGGGTGTAGACGTGCTCGTGGTCGACACGGCAAACGGCGACAGCGCCGGGGTGCTGGAGATCATTCGGAGGCTGAAGGCCGATTCTGCTTTCAAGGGAGTCGATGTCATCGGCGGGAACGTGGCGACCCGCTCGGGCGCCCAGGCCCTGATCGACGCCGGCGCGGATGCCATCAAGGTGGGCGTGGGCCCGGGATCGATCTGCACGACCCGAGTTGTCGCTGGTGTGGGAGTGCCGCAGGTGACTGCAGTGTATGAGGCATCACTGGCGGCACGGGAAAGTGGCATTCCGGTGATCGCGGACGGTGGGTTGCAGTACTCGGGCGACATCGCGAAGGCCCTCGTAGCGGGCGCCGACACCGTCATGCTCGGCTCGCTCCTCGCGGGTTGCGACGAGAGCCCGGGAGAGCTCGTCTTCGTCAACGGCAAGCAGTTCAAGAACTATCGCGGTATGGGTTCACTCGGCGCACTCCAGACGCGTGGCACGAAGACCTCGTATTCCAAGGACCGGTATTTCCAGTCGGATGTCCCCTCCGATGACAAACTCATCCCTGAGGGGATCGAGGGTCAGGTCCCCTACCGTGGCCCACTGTCCGCCGTGGCGTACCAGCTGATCGGCGGGCTCCGCCAGTCAATGTTCTACGTGGGAGCGCGCTCCATCCAGGAGCTGAAGCAGAAGGGTAAGTTCGTCCGGATCACCCCGGCCGGTCTCAAGGAGTCGCACCCGCACGACGTGCAGATCGTGGTCGAGGCGCCGAACTACCGCCGCTGATCCGTACACCTTATTTCGCGGCGAGGCGGGAGACCGCCTCGCCGAGAACCTCCGGTGAGCAGGCGAAGTTCAGTCGTGCGAAGCCGCGACCCTGGCCGCCAAAGAGCGGACCCGGGTGCAACGCTACTTTCGCGCGTTCCAAGGCCGCCGCGGCAGGATCATCGCCCCAGCCGAGGCGTCGGAAGTCGAGCCAGGCGAGGTAACTCGCTCGTGGTTGCTCGTACCCCACGCCGGGGAGCTGCGTCTCCAGCAGCTGGGCCAGGAGCGATCGGTTCGCTTCGACGGCCGCTATCACGCCGTCCAGCCACGCCTCGGCGTCGCTGAACGCGGCGACGCTGGCGATGAGACCGAGCTGGCTGGTGCGCCAATTGACCTCTTGCGGCATGCCGGCGACCACTGGTCGCATCCGCTCAGACGCCGTCACCATGAGAGCGCACTTCAGTCCGGCGAGGTTCCATCCTTTGCTTGCCGAGGTCACGCAGATCCCTGTCTCCCTTGCCTCCGGCGACACGGACAGGTAGGGGGTGAACGCCCCGTCGGTGTGCGTCAGCGGCGCATGTACCTCGTCGCTGATCACCGCTACTCCGTAGCGTGCAGCGAGTTCGGCGACGGCAGTCAAGTCCTGCGCGCTCTGTGGATGCCCCAGCGGGTTGTGCGGGTTGCAGAGGAGGAAGGCCCGCGCTCCGCCAGCGAACGCGTGCTCGAGTCCCTCCAGGTCAAGGAACCAGCCTGCCGGACCGTGCAGCAGGGGAACTTCGAGTGCAACACCGCCCGCCTCGGGCACGAGATCGAAGAACGGAGGGTAGACCGGCGGGTTGATCACCACGGCATCGCCTGGCTGGATCACCCGGCGGAGCGTTTCGACTATCGCGACGCTGACATCCGTTGTGGTGCCGACCTGACCGGGGTCCACCTGCCACCCCCACCGGCGTTCTGCAAACCCTGCGAACGCATCGGCGATCTGGTTCACCGGGCCGATGTAGCCGGTGTCGCTGCGGCGCACGGCTTCCACCACAGCCTCGGCGATCGGCTCCGCTAGCGGGTAGTCCATCTCGGCGACGAACAGGGGCAACACGTCATCCGGGTAGCTGCGCCATTTCTCGCTCGTGCGTGCACGGAGGAGGGAGAGGGGATCGGCTGTGACATCCATGCATTCAGGATGCCGCATTCCCGCGGGGGTGGTCGAGCCCCGCCGTGGCGGCGGGGCTCGATCGGGGCGACCCCGGGGACTGCGTCACAGGCTGCACCTAGACTGGTCTGGTGAGTATGGAGATAGAGATCGGCCGCTCCAAGCGGGCTCGTCGTGTGTACGCCTTCGACGATGTGGCAGTTGTCCCGAGCCGGCGGACCCGTGACCCGGAGGATGTGTCGGTCAGTTGGACGATCGACGCCTACCAGTTCTCCATCCCGTTCCTGGCCGCACCGATGGATTCAGTCGTCTCGCCGACGACGGCCATCATGATGGGGCAGCTCGGCGGCCTCGGCGTTCTCGACCTTGAGGGGCTCTGGACCAGGTACGAGAACCCTCTTCCGCTGCTGGCCGAGATCCGCAGCCTGTCGGCGGAGAACGCGACAGCACGGATGCAGGAGATGTATTCCGAGCCGATCAAGCCAGAATTGGTCACCGCACGTCTGGCCGAGATCCGCGCGGCAGGCGTCACTGTCGCCGGCGCCCTCTCCCCGCAGCGCACCCAGGAGTTGTACGAGACGGTGGTCGCGGCGGGAGTGGACCTCTTCGTCATCCGCGGTACCACGGTCTCTGCCGAGCACGTGTCCAAGAACCAGGAACCTCTGAACCTCAAGAAGTTCATCTACGAACTCGACGTGCCGGTCATCGTAGGCGGGGCGGCAACGTACACTGCTGCGCTCCACCTCATGCGCACCGGCGCTGCCGGCGTCCTCGTCGGGTTCGGCGGGGGCGCTGCGTCGACGACACGGGCTTCGCTTGGCATCCACGCTCCTATGGCCACGGCAGTGGCGGACGTCGCGGGCGCGCGACGGGACTACATGGACGAGTCCGGCGGGCGTTACGTTCACGTCATCGCCGACGGCGGACTCGGGACCTCAGGTGACATCGTCAAAGCGATCGCCTGCGGTGCCGACGCCGTCATGCTCGGAACGACACTCGCCCGCGCGAGCGATGCCCCGGGAGGCGGATACCACTGGGGTGGCGAGGCACACCACCCGCAGCTTCCCCGCGGCAAGCGAGTGCATGTCGGCACGATCGCACCCCTTGAGGAGATCCTCTACGGCCCGTCCCCGGTCGCGGACGGCACCGCCAACCTGGTCGGCGCCCTGCGGCGATCGATGGCCACGACCGGGTATTCAGACCTCAAGGAGTTCCAGCGGGTGGAAGTGGTTGTCGCTCCTTACCGGGTGAACTAGCGTCACAATCAGCACCACCTCGTTCAGGATGGGAGTCAGAATGGCCAGCAACACAGTGTCACGGTCCACGAAACTCGGTCCGGAGGAGCGCGTAGCTGCTCTTGCCCGGCTGAAAGATAAAGAGCTCGACATCCTGGTCGTCGGTGGTGGCATCGTGGGCGCGGGCAGCGCCCTGGATGCGGTCACACGGGGATTGAGTGTCGGCATACTGGAGGCACGGGACTGGTCCTCCGGAACGTCGAGCCGGTCGTCGAAACTCGTGCACGGTGGCATCCGCTATCTCGAACAGCTTGACTTCCGACTCGTACGCGAAGCGCTGATCGAACGCGGACTTCTCCTGCAGCGCATCGCGCCGCACCTCGTGAAGCCGGTGCGTTTCCTTTACCCGTTGAAGAAGCGCTTTATCGAGCGTGCCTATGTCGGCGCAGGGATGCTTCTGTACGACATTTTCTCCTACTCGGGTGGGCGCCCGCCTGGCGTGCCGCACCACCGCCACCTCTCGAAACGACAGGTGATGCGCGCCATCCCCAGCTTGGCCAACGACGCGCTCGTGGGTGGCATCACGTATTACGATGCCCAAGTGGACGACGCACGTTACGTGTCGTCGCTGGTGCGCACGGCGTCGTTCTACGGCGCGCACGCTGCCAGCCGGGTCCGGGTGGAGGGCTTCATCAAGGTCGGTGAGCGCGTGGTCGGTGTGAAGGCGCACGACCTGCAAACCGACGAACGTTTCGAAGTGCGGGCCAAGCAGGTCGTGAATGCCACAGGCGTGTGGACGGATGACACGCAGCGGATGGTCGGCGAACGAGGCACGTTCAAGGTCCGGGCCTCCAAGGGCATCCATCTCGTTGTTCCGCGTGACAGGTTCCAGTCATCGATGGGGCTGCTGCTGCGCACGGAGAAAAGCGTGCTGTTCGTGATTCCCTGGGGCCGGCACTGGTTGGTGGGCACGACCGACACCGACTGGTACCTCGACAAGGCGCATCCGGCTGCAACGGCCGCGGACATCGATTATGTGCTGGAGCACGTCAACTCGGTGCTCGCGGTGCCGCTTACCCGGGAAGATGTCGAAGGTGTCTACGCTGGCCTGCGCCCGCTGCTGGCTGGCGAGTCAGACCAGACTTCGAAGCTTTCTCGGGAACACCTGGTCGGTCATTCGGTTCCCGGCCTGGTCGTCATTGCCGGCGGGAAGTGGACCACCTATCGCGTGATGGCGAAGGATGCGATCGACGCCGCTGTCGACGCGCTCGACGGGAGAGTCCCGGCCTCGACGACGCAGGACATCCCGCTGCTCGGCGCAGAAGGATACCAGGCGGCCTGGAACAAGCGCGGGAAGATCGGCCGCGCTTTCGGTCTGCATACGGTTCGGGTGGAGCACCTACTGAACCGATACGGCACTCTCACCGACGAGCTGCTCGATTTGATCCGTGACGATTCATCCCTGGCCGAACCTCTGCCCGGCGCCGACGACTACATCCGCGCGGAGGTCGTCTACGCGGCCTCCCACGAGGGTGCGTTGCACCTGGAAGACGTGCTCGCCCGGCGTACCCGAATCTCGATCGAGGCGTGGGATCGCGGCGTGTCCGCCGCGCCGGTCGCGGCCAAGCTGATGGCCGGGGTGCTCGGCTGGGACACCGAGCGGGAGGAACGCGAGGTGGCGTACTACCTCCGGCGAGTGTCTGCGGAGCGGTTGTCGCAGGAGCAACCCGATGATGAGTCGGCCGACAGGGTGCGCCTGGAGGCTCCCGACATCGCCAACGTCTCGTAGCCTCATGGGGCGTGATCGCTTCGCTCGCTACCTGGTCTCGTGTCTTGCCCTACCCTGAGCGTCCTGCCCTTCCGATGGGCTCCCGCTGCCTCCGATGCCCTAGCAAGGCGCCGGATCGCCCGCTGGAGTCACAACGTCGCCGCTGACCGTGGCCCTCCGCCCACCACCAACTCCCTGACTCCTCGCCACCCTGCCCACTCCCACTCTCAGTACGGGGACGGGGCAGTCCGAACCGCCATACGCCGCCGCAATCGCGGTACACGTACGCGTACACGTACACGTGCCCGGAGCCGGCCGCCGCATCAGCGGGCGCGAGGAATTCCGATTCGCTCCAGGAAAACGTTGAATCGAGCGAGGTCGAGGGCGAGCGTCCACCCCCAACGACTGACTGAGGGGCCGCAGGCGCGAAGGCGGTCTTCCCGTACCTTTTCATCGATGACAATCTGCGTCGTGCTTCGTCCGCGCGCGAACTCATCACGCAGGTACTTGCCGAATCCGTCGAACTCACCAATCATGTTCTCCGTCGCCCAGAAGAAGTCCGTGTAACCGATGAATCCGTGCGCATCAGTGAAAGGTGTCTGCAACGCGGGAAGGAGAAACCCCAGGAGGAACATGTGCGCGCGGCTCATCGATTCACCGGCGGACGCGGAGAGCGTAGACGCGAAAGCTATTGCACGGGAGGCTGCGGCTCGCCGGCTCACCGGCCCCAGGTCGGACAGGGCGCTCACCAATGCGGATGGCGTGGTCAAGGGTGACCCGCCCCGTGGGATGTGAACCGCTTTGTCGATCATCGCAACCGCCTTCGCGAATGGGAGGACACGCCCCATCGCCACGGCGGTGGCTGCTGCAGAGGTCACCATCAACCCATTTCGATGCACGATTTCCACCAGGCCCAGCTGCGGATGCCGCCGCACACCGGAGCCGGATCTCCCGCCCGATGACGGCGGGATCAACACGTCGACGGTGGGTGGCCATGCGCCCACCTGAGGCAGACCCCATATGGCGGCCGCAGATTGATGTGAAAAGACCGGAGGGCTTTCGGACATCGCTGCGTGCGCCTTGATTCTGGACAAGTAGCGGGCATCAGGGCCGAGGCTCGCCCATTCCGAGGCGAGCATGTACACACCCCAGCGGATCCGCACCACCCCACCGTGGTCGTACTCGCGGCGCAAGTCGCCACCTAGCCCGAACCTGTCGGCGGCGCTGGCGAGGATGAGGCCGTCACCCCGGACCGCTGCCGCTGCTGAGAGGGCCTGCGCCCGAGTCGAAGGGAGGGTGGGTGGTGGCATGTAGGCGAGAGTGGCAGGAACACGCGCCGGAGGTGGAGGAGAGGGCCCTTTCTGTGCACAACGGCGGCGGTGCCGTGCCTGTAGATGAGGCTCTCGCTTTGCGGCATCCCGGCGGTCCGCAAGGCGTTCCGCTTCTCCGTGGCCGCCAATGCGACTGGGTGCCGCCCTCACACAAGCGCACGCGGCGGTCGAACGCGAAGGGCGTCAGCCCGGGATGCAGCGTTGTCTGGCTAGGTGTTCCGCCGGGCGCTGGCACCGATGCGGCGGCGAGAAGCGTAAGAGGGCGCGGATGGGAGGGCGGGGTGGCGTGGGGTGGGGTGGGGCGGGTGGGTCGATGGGCGGGTGCGGCGCGAACACTGCACAGGAGCGTCGGCCCCGGAAAGTCACAGGTGCCGGCCAATAGGATCGACCGCGTGACTGAAACCCATTCCTCGCCTCGCGCCCCCCGACAGTTCCGCGAGCAATCGCCCCAGATCGAAGGGGTGGGCTACCTGATCTTCTTCAGCCGGTGGCTGCAAGCGCCGCTCTACCTCGGACTGATCGTCGCCCAGCTTGTCTACGTCGTTGTCTTCATGGTGGAGCTGTACCATCTCGCCGAGCACGTGTTCGAGGACTTCACGCACATCGACGAGGCCGTGGTCATGCTCGCCGTACTCGGCCTCATCGACGTGGTGATGATCGCCAACCTGCTCATCATGGTCATCATCGGTGGCTATGAGACCTTCGTGTCGAAGATCAAGATCGAAGGCCACCCCGATCAACCGGAGTGGCTCTCCCACGTCAACGCGAACGTGCTCAAGGTCAAGCTCGCCATGGCCATAATCGGAATCTCCTCAATTCACCTCCTAAAGACCTTCATCGAGGTCGGAGACATGGCTGCGCGCGGTGAGGTCAGTACAGGGGAGAACATCACCGGGGAGACCTACACCTGGGACGGGGTCTTCTGGCAAGTGATCATCCACATGGTCTTCATCATCTCGGCCGTCGCTCTGGCCTGGATCGACAAGATGTCTGCCGGCAGTCACGTCGTCCAGGTCCAAGCTCAGCCGCTGCATCCGGTTACTCATCCGGTGCACGAGGTGCCGCCCCTGCACGAGAAGACACAGCACGAGCTCACCGGACGGCGCTGACTGCCCGCCGGCGCTGTGCCGCTGCCGCCAGCCGTTCCGTGGTTCGCTAGCGCCGATGCCGCGGCGGAACGCGGAAGACGGCACCGGATTCCGCCGCCCGGCCGGGGTGTGGTGGGATCTGCCGCGTTCGGCGTACGCGGTCGGAGACCTGCCGGCCGTTCCGCTGTTCGCCAGCACGGATGCCGCGGCGGGAGGCAAAAGGACGGGCGAGATGGTGCCGGGGGACGGGGGCATCGCGCGGGGGAGGCGTGCAGGGGGCTCCGTTAGACTTGGGGCACTTCCCCCCAATCCTCTGGAGTCGTGACAATGGTAGACGTTCGGCGGGTCAAGCTCCCAGGAGTGGGTGTGCTGCACACATTCGTCACGGACGATGGCGGCAAGGTCGGTGTGATCGCTCACCGCTCGGGGCACAGCGACCTCATCACCTTCGCCGATGACGACGGCGGCCCCGACGCCAGCAAGGTTTCCCTGCGCCTCAGTGAAGACGAGGCGCACACTCTCGCCGAGCTCCTGGGCGGCACCCAGATCACCGAGTCCCTCACCGCACTCGACCAGATCCCCGGGCTCAGCATCGACTGGTTCACCGTCGACTACGAAGATCACATTGCAGGTCAGCCGCTCGGGAACCCCGCCGAACGGGGCCTCGCGGGTCTCACCGTCGTGGCCGTCGTGCGCGGCGAGTCAGCCAACCCTGCTCCCGCCCCGGACTTCCGGGTGTTTCCGGGAGACACGCTCGTCGTCGCCGGGTCTCCCGAGAAAGTAGCGAAAGCCTTCGCCTTCTTCCGCACCGGAGAAGTGAAGGCCCGGCCGGTCGACGCTCCGCCCGGAGGCTGATCGATGCACCTCGGCGAGGACCTACTCATTCTCGGCACCCTGCTCGTCGTGGCCTACGGTCTCGGGCGGCTCGCGAGGCTTGTCGGGCTGCCGTCGATCCCGGTCTACATGATCGTCGGGCTTCTAGCGAGCCCGTCCACCGGCTGGTTCCCCCTAGATTTCCATTCTGCCGACATTGAGCTGATCGCGGTCTTCGGGCTCATCCTGTTGCTATTCAGTCTGGGTTTGGAATTCGACCAGGAGGAG
>JAODMM010000263.1 GCA_025465015.1 Cryobacterium sp.
GTGTCATCGCGCTCGCCTACGATCCAGAGAGGAACCCATGGATCCCGCGACCCTGATCGGTATCTTCCTTGCTTTTGCGGCACTGTTCGCGATGATCACCCTCGAGGGTGCCCACGTCACGGCCATCCTCCTGCCGGCGCCGATGATTCTCGTATTCGGGGCGACCATAGCGGTAGGCATCGCCAGCGGCACCCTCAAAGACTTCTTCTCGGCGATGAAAGCTCTGCCTGGTGCGTTCAGGGGGAAGCTGACCCCGCCTCAGCGGGTGATAGACCAGGTCGTCTCCCTCGCCGAGACGGCCCGGAGTAAGGGCATCCTCGCTCTCGAACAGGAGGCGGACAAGCTCACTGACCCTTTCCTTCGACGAGCGTTGCAGAACATCGCAGACGGTACCGACGGTGACGAACTCCGGATCCTGCTCGAAGACGAGATCGCAACCCGGGAGAAGGAGAACCGCACTGCGGCGAAGTTCTTCATGGGCCTCGGCGGTTACGCGCCGACGATCGGCATCATCGGGACGGTCGTCTCCCTGACCCATGTCCTGGAGAACCTGGCTTCGCCGGGCGAGCTGGGCCCGATGATCGCGACCGCCTTCGTCGCCACGCTCTGGGGATTGTTGTCTGCCAATTTCCTCTGGCTGCCCATCGGGATGCGCCTGAAAAGACTCGGTGACCTTGAGGTCGACCGTATGACTCTTCTCATGGAGGGTGCTCTCGCCGTGCAGGCGGGAAGCCAGCCGCGGATCCTGGGTGAACGATTGCGGGCCATGATCCCCTCCGGCTCCGGCTCCGGCTCCGGCTCCGGCTCCGGCCCTGCCACGTCGGCTCCGTGAGGATGCGATCCCGGCGTAGACGGTCTGCCGCGGTGGAGGACGACCATCCTGACGAGCGGTGGATGGCGTCATACATGGACATGGTGACTGTGCTCATGTGCATGTTCATCGTGCTCTTCGCCATGTCGACGGTGGATCAGAAGAAGTACGAGCAGTTACGCAACTCTCTCGCTACCGGTTTCGGTGCCGAGGAGGTGGGCCTGATCGACACGGCAGAGGGAACCGTCGTGCCGCCCGAGCTTGTAAATGACGAGAGTGAGAGTTTTTCGGAGGCTGAGCTCGCCCTCGCGGAGGTTGATGAACTCTACGCACTCCGGGAGGCGATTCGTCGGAATTTGCACCAGAACGGGGTAGACCAGCTCGTCCAGATCAAGATTGATGACCGGGGACTCACCGTCGGTCTGGTCGGGTCGGAGACCTTCTTCGCTCCCGATCGCGCCGAGCTTAGCGTGGCGGCCGTCCGGGTGCTCGACGCTATCGCACCGGTCCTGGCCGAGTCGGGCCGGGAGGTCTCCGCCGAAGGTCACGCGGACCGGCACGGCCGGACCGTGAACTTCCCCACGGACTGGGAACTTTCTTCCGGACGTGCCACCCAGGTGTTGCGACGCCTCGTCGAGCACGGCGGGGTGCCGCAGGAGCGAATCAAGGCCGTCGGGTTCGGAGCGGCCCGGCCTATCGCGACAGGGTCGGCCCTGGAGGACATGGCGATGAACAGGCGAGTCGACGTGATCGTGCAGTCAGACGAGTCGGATATCGTCCGGCAGCTGATCCCCGGGATCGTTGCGGGCGAAGGGGCTGTTTCCCCCGCCAGCCGCGGCTCCAAGCTGCCATAACCCGTCCCTAACATTGTGTCCTCGCCAGCCGATAGTTGGCGATGTGACGGTCCAGGAACACATCAGCACCAGCGCGCCCGCGCGAGGGGGTAGGGCAGTCGAGACCTACGACTTCCGGCGCCCTACGGCGCTGGTGCGTGAGCACACGCGGGTGCTCGAGCTCGTATTCGAGACCTTCGCACGGCAGTGGGGAACTCAGCTGACCGCAAAGGTGAGGGTCGTGTCGCAGGTGACCTGCGAGCAGGTGCTCATGCACACCTACGACGACTACGCCGCCTCCCTGCCGTCAACGACGGCGATGGTGCTCTGCGCACTGGATGGTGTGACGGGCAAGGCGGTCATTCAATTCCCCGCCGCGGCCGCACTGTCCTGGGTCGCCTACATGTTGGGTGGCAGTGAGAGTCCCGCCGCTCCGGAGCGCAAATTCACCCAGATCGAGCAGGCGTTGGTGCACCGGCTCATGGACGACGCCCTGGAGGACCTGCGATATTCGCTCGGATCCCTCCTCGTGCATCCGATCGCCGTGGACGCCATACAGTACAACTCGCAGTTCGCCCAGGCCGCTGCCGCCTCCGACCTGATGATCGTTGCCACCTTCGCCATCCGGGTGGGCGACACGACGGCAACGGCGACGGTGGCCGTGCCCGCCGATGCGCTGCTGCCGCAATTGGGTGAGGCGAATCCGACGAGTGCAGCCAAGAATGCCACGGAGCTCCTCCGTGCCCAACTGGCCCGAGTTCCGCTAGACGTGTCCGTCCAGTTCGCTCCCGCCCCGGTTCTTCCACACGCGATCCTCACCTTGGCCGTGGGCGATGTCCTTCGAATTCCGCACCCGGCCCACCAGCCGCTCGATGTGGCGGTGGGCGGCCAGCGACTCGGGCGCGCCGCAGTAGGGGCGAACGGGTCTCGTCTGGCCTGCGTCTTCGTCAACTCCGCGGAAAACGCCGCCGTCACGAGCCCAGTTCGCCGCCACCTCGAGGAGACAGCCCCATGAGCGCCACCCCACCCCTTCACACTGCAGCGGTCGACGCGCTGGTACTACTGCTGCCGACATCCGCTCCTTTGGCCGTGCGCGCTGACGCCGACCCGCCCTCAGATCTTGCCGGTGCTGTCACGATCCTCGCTTCTTTCGTTGGAGCAGTTTCGGCTGACTTGGCCCTGGCTCTGGTGGACGCGGACTCCATCCGCGCCGCAGCCGGGACGGGCTCGCCTCTCGTCGGCCTCGAGGATGTTCTGCGGCCGGCCCTCGAGGCTGCGGCTGGAACGCTGGGCGCCGGTGTCCTGGCCGACAGCCGCGAGGGTGACGCCTCAGCCGTGTTCCACGACCCCGCCGCAGCGGTGTTCGAGCTCAGCGAGGCCGGTCTCGTGGCAGGCTGGTTCGCGCTCCGGATCAGGGAGAACGAGGCTGTGGGCGCCGATTCCCGTCCTGCGGAGTCGACGGTCATACGAAAACTGGGTCGCATCAGCAATGTGGAGATGGCCCTGACCGTCGAGATCGGCCGCACTCGGATGTCGGTGCGCGATGTGTTGGAGCTGGAACCGGGCGCAGTGATCGAACTGGACCGGTCTGCCGGCGCACCCGCAGACGTGCTGCTCAACGGAAGGCTCATCGCCCACGGTGAGATCGTTGTGCTCGACCAGGACTACGCAGTGCGGATCACCAAGATCCTCGACGTCGCCGAGGGCCATTAGGACCGTGGACACCGCAGTTGTCGCTTTACGGGTCGTCGTGTCCCTGGCCGTGGTGCTGGGGCTGCTCTGGGTGCTGCAACGACGCCTCAACAAGGGCGCGCGAACCAGCCGGGCCGGCGACCTCGTGACAGTCATCGGTCGTAGGGGGATCGGACAGAAAGCCTCCGTCGTGATCGTCGACGTCGACGGGACGAGGTTCGTGCTGGGAGTCACAGAGCAGTCCATCAACGTACTCCACAGCGAACTCCGGGAGGAGTCGATGCCTGCCCTGGCCGGCCCGCGTCGGGCTGCGGCGTTTGCCCAGACTCTGAGGAATTCGGCGGATTCCACGGACGCCGGCCGGGTGCAGCCACCGCTTGAGTTCCGGCCGCGTCATCGCAACACCGGGCGCTTGGGCGGGTCGATACTGTCGTCCGCCACCTGGCAGCAAACAGTTGCCGCCCTGCGGCAGAACTAATGAGGCGCCCCGTCGTCCGGATCAGCGACAGCCCCCGGCTAATCCGGCGATCCCTCGCTCTTGCCCTCGCTGTCGCTCTCGCGGTCGTCGTTGTCCTGATCACGACGACAACCGGACACGCCACGCCCCTCAACCCGCTAGCTCCCACCGACCCCGCGCCTCCGGTGCCGCCAGGTGCCCCGGAGGACGGACTCACGGTGGAGATCAACGGTCCGAACGGCACCCCGTCGTCGTCGATCGTCATGCTCGTCGGCATCACGTTGCTGTCGGTCGCGCCGGCCTTGCTGCTGATGATGACGTCCTTCACCAAGATCTTCGTGGTGCTCGCCATGGCTCGCAACGCCCTCGGGTTGCCGTCCATCCCGCCGAACCAGGTGCTGGCCGGCCTCGCCCTCTTCCTGTCGCTTTTCATCATGGCGCCGGTACTGACCGAAGTGAACGCCAGCGCCGTGCAGCCTTTTCTCGATGGCCGCATCGACTTCTCAGCCGCACTGGACGCTGCTTCGGGACCGCTCCGGCAGTTCATGCTTGCGCACACGAGGGAAGAAGACCTGGCTCTGATGACCCGGGCGGCCGACCAACCCAACCCGGACAATGCCGAGGCGGTCTCCCTCCTCACCCTCATCCCCGCATTCATGATCTCGGAGTTGCGGGCAGCCTTCATCATCGGATTCGTTATCTTCATCCCCTTCCTGGTCATCGACCTCGTCGTCTCAGCGGCGCTGATGTCCATGGGCATGATGATGCTTCCGCCCGTGATGATTTCGCTTCCGTTTAAAATCCTGCTCTTCGTGCTCGTGGATGGCTGGGGCCTGATCATCACGTCTCTCATCTCCAGTTACGGAGGCTCCTGATGGATACCAATGCGGTCTTGGACATCGGTTTGCAGGGCCTTCTCATCGCCGCGAAACTCTCCGCGCCTGTGCTGGTGACGGCACTTGTGGTCGGCTTCGCCGTGTCACTGCTGCAGTCGATCACCCAGATCCAGGAGGTGACGCTGTCGTTCGTGCCCAAAGCGGTGGCGGTCGGCGTGGCCCTCCTCGTTACCGGGCACTGGATGATTTCCGAGATCGTCTCATTCACTCACCAGATGTTCGCGAAGATCCCCTCACTCCTCGGCGGAGGATGATGAGTGCCACACTCGACTTCGGCTGGATCGAAGCCGTCATGCTTGCCAGCGTGCGAATTGTCGTTTTTCTCGTCATCGCCCCGCCGTTCTCCCACAACGCGATCCCGCTCCGGGTCAAAGCCATGCTCAGCATCGGTCTGGCGCTCGCGGTCTCCCCCCTGGTCACACCGGGTTACGTTCCCCAAAGCACATCCGGCTATCTCGGCGCGCTCGTGCTCGAGGTCGTCGTAGGCGGTGTCCTCGGCTTTCTCGTCATGGTGGTTTTCTCCGCAGTGCAGTCCGCCGGGAACCTGATCGACTTGTTCGGCGGGTTTCAACTTGCGCAAGGTCTCGACCCTCAATCGATGGTCAATGGCGCTCAGTTCACCCGGCTGTTCCACATGACCGCTCTGGCCCTCCTCATCGCGTCGGGCGGATACCAGCTGATTATTACCGGTCTCATCCGCTCCTACGCGGCATTGCCGCTGGGCGGGGGGCTCGACCTCGCGTCCCCGGTGGAGTCGGTAACCGCGGCCGTGAGCCAGATGTTCCTCGCTGCGGTGCAGATCGCCGGGCCCCTTCTTGTGGTGCTCTTCCTGGCCGACGCCGGTCTGGGTCTTCTCACCCGCGTGGCGCCGGCGCTGAACGCGTTCGCACTCGGATTTCCGCTCAAGATCCTCCTGACGGTGATCCTTGGCGCGATCGTCTTCGTGGCGCTCCCACGTATCGTGTCCTCCCTGACCGGGCAGGCCGTGGACTCGATCATGGGGGTGAGGTGAATGTCTGACTCGGGTGAACGCACCGAGATGGCGACCGAGAAACGGATGAAGGAGGTCCATTCCAAGGGGCAGCTCTCCAAGTCCCAGGACCTGACCGCCTGGCTGGGCGTGGGATCGGCCGCGATCATGATCCCCGCCACGGTGACCGCGGGGGCAGAGGCCGCCACGAGCCAGGTCTTCGCCATCCGGAGGCTGATCGCTGATCCCGATCCCGAACTCGCCATGTCGACCCTCACCGGCGGGCTCGGGTCGATTCTCGGCACATTGGCACCGATGCTCGTCGCAGTGGTCGTGGTGGTGCTTGCCGGGGCGGTAAGCCAGGGCGGCATCCGCTTCAAGAGATTCACCGGCACCTATACCCAGTTCAACCTCCTTACCGGGATGAAGCGCACCTTCGGGACGCAGGCACTCTGGCAAGGCGCCAAAGCGCTCATGAAGACAGCGGTGCTGGGGCTTGTGCTTTTCCTGGTCATCCAGGGCCTCATGCCCGTCCTGATGGCCGCGGGCGGCCTGCCGGTCTCAGCATTGCTCGATGCGGCCGGCCAGGGCGCGACGTCCCTCCTGCAGTCCGCCGTGGTCGCCGGCCTCATCCTCGCCGCCGCTGACCTGTTCGTCGTCATGCGCCGGAACCGGAAGAGAACACGCATGACCAAGCGGGAGGTACGAGATGAAGACAAAAGCTCGGACGGCGACCCGCTCATCAAATCCCAGCGACGGTCACGCCAGCTGGCCATGAGTCGTAACCGGATGATCTCCGCCGTTGCCGACGCCGACGTCGTGCTCGTCAATCCCACGCATGTCGCCGTCGCGCTGCGCTATGAACCGGGCAAATCAGCACCGCGAGTGGTCGCCAAGGGTGCCGGCATCATCGCCGCACGCATCCGACAGCGGGCCGAGGCCGGCCGGGTGCCGATCGTCCAGGACATTCCCCTGGCTCGCACGCTGCACGCCGCGTGCGAGCTCGGGCAGGAGATACCCGTCGAGCTCTACAACGCGGTGGCGCGCGTGCTCGCCTTCGTCATGGCCCTGCGCTCACGCGGTGCAGCGCACGGCGTGCACACCATGTCCACGCCCGCATCGACCGCCGGAGATCACTGACATGAACCGCAACCTCGCGAAGCTCGCCGTCCCGGTCGGGGTAGTGGGCATCATCCTCCTGCTCGTCGTCCCGGTCCCAGCCCCGCTGCTGGACGTCTTGATCATCATCAATATCCTCCTGGCGCTTGTGATCCTGCTGACCACGATGTTCGTGAAGAAGCCTCTGGACTTCTCCGTATTCCCGTCCCTGGTGCTTGTGGCCACACTGTTCCGTCTGGGGCTCAATGTCGCGTCCACCCGTCTCGTCCTCGGTGAGGGGTATGCGGGCCAGGTGATCGAGGCGTTCGGGCACGTCGCCATCGGCGGATCGATGATCATCGGGGCCGTCATCTTCCTGATCCTGGTCGTCATCCAGTTCGTGGTCGTGACCAAAGGTGCCGAGCGAGTGGCCGAGGTCGGGGCACGGTTCACCCTCGACGCCATGCCCGGCAAGCAGATGGCTATCGACGCCGACCTGAATTCCGGTCTGATCACCGACGACCAGGCTCGCGAGCGCCGCGCGGAAGTGTCGGCGGAGGCCGACTTCTACGGGGCCATGGATGGTGCGTCCAAGTTCGTTAAGGGCGACGCGATCGCCGGAATCGTCATCATCATCATCAACATCGTCGGTGGCATCACAATCGGCATGCTGCAGCGCGGGCAGTCCATTGGGGAAGCCCTAGACACCTATGCCCTCCTGACTATCGGTGACGGGCTCGTCACCCAGATCCCCGCCCTGCTGATGGCGGTGTCCACCGGGATGATAGTGACCCGGTCGAACGCAGAGTCGGACATCGGTTCGACCGCATCGGCCCAGCTGACCCAATCCCGCAATGCATTGAGGATCGCCGGCGTCGCCGCCATCCTGATGGCGTTCATCCCCGGCATGCCGATCCTCCCGTTCATCCTGGTCGGCGCGGGGCTCATCGTCGTGGCTCAGCGCATCACGGCCGACACCGCCTTGCGGCACGCCGCCGCGGTCGACGCCGCAGACTCAGCGGCGGCCGCTCAGCGGCTGGACAGCTCGGAGGACCTGATCGAGCAGATGCGCGTGCATGCCCTCGAGATCCTGCTAGCCCCCGATCTCGTCGACCTCGTCTCCGGTTCGTCGGATGACCTGCTCGCGCGCGTGCGGGCGCTGCGACGAAAGGTCGCCCTTGATCTTGGCGTTGTGGTGCCGCCTGTGCGGACCAGGGACAGTATCGACCTTCCAGTCTCAACGTACGTCATCCGCATTGCCGGCGTGGAGGCTGGCCGGGGCATCGCCCCTGCAGGGAAGGTGCTCGCCCTCGGTGACTTCCTCGACGGGCTGCCGGGGACGACGACTGTCGAACCGGTCTTCGGTCTGGCCGGGAAGTGGGTGCCGGGGGAGATGCGGCACAGCGCTGAGATGGCTGGAGCGACAGTGATCGACCGAGTGTCGGTCCTCGTCACCCACCTCTCATCGATCATCACGCACAACGCGGCCAGGCTGCTCACGAGGGAGGACGTACGCCTGCTCACTGAGGGTGTCAAGCAGGTCAATCCTGCCGCCGTCGATGAGCTCATCCCGGGCATGCTGTCCCTCGCCGAGGTGCAACGTGTCCTCCAAGGGCTGCTCAGCGAGCAGGTCCCGATCAACGACCTGTCACGTATTTACGAGGCGCTCTCGCTGCGTGCGAAGGTCTCCACCGACGCGGAAGGGCTGGTGGAAGCCGCCCGCCAGGCGCTCGGCCCCGCGTTGGCGGCACAGTACCTCGACGGCAGGCTTCTACGGGTGATCATGATCGACCCGGTTCTGGAGCAGGCGATGCTCGAGGGGATGCGGCCCTCAGACCAGGGCACGCAAATTCTGTTAGACCCGTCTCGGATCGAAGCCGTCCTCGGTTCGCTGCGAGAAGCGGTGGCAGCGGTGGAGGCCCACGGAGAGACTGCAGTGCTGGTGTGCGCACCGGCCCTGCGTCCAGCAATCCACCGCTTGGTCTCCGCTCAGGCGGGCGGGTTGCCGGTTCTTTCCTATCAGGAGGTCACCTCGGGAGCCGTGGACATCGAGACCGTGGGGGTGGTCCGTGGACCCGACGCACTTTCGTCTTGAGGGCGCAAGCTTGGCTGAGCTGCGGGACCGGGTGCTCAGGGAACACGGAGCAGATGCGCGGATCGTATCCGCTGAGAAGGTCACGGTGGGCGGCATTCGCGGATTCTTCGCACGACAGCACTATGAGGTCACGGTCGCGCCCGGTGTGCGACGGCCGCGCGGGGCACATGCGCGGCTCGATGTCCCGAGCCGCGCGGGCATCGCCGCCCTCTTAGACGACGCCGACGAGGCAGAATCACGCCTGCACCTGGCGGCGCCCCCACCGGGAGTGTCGACGAGGTCCAAGGACTTCGCAGCCCTCATGGACGATCTCACGTTCAACACTGCCGGGGGCGGAACCGAATTGGAGACGTCGAGGATGCCGCGGTCGGCGCACGGGGGAGCTGTTCCCGCAGCACCCCAGCTCGGTTCGGCGACTCCTTCCGCCCCGCAACTCCTCTCGGGTGCGGGGGACCTGATCGTGGTCGCAGGCTTGCGGGAGGATCCCCTCGGGGTGGCGCATTCCCTGGCTGCGGTTCACGGGGGAGATGTTCGGGCCATAGGCGCACTCATCACCAGGGACGGCGATGCGGCGTGGAATCGCCGCTTCGCTTTGGAAACCCGCGCCCGCGGCGTTCAACTCGGTAATCCCCAGTTCATCGCCTTCGGTATCGGTATCGGTATCGGTATCGGTGCGCGTGGGGTGCAGGGCAGTTCCTCCGCGCCGGAGCAGTGCCTGGCGGCACTCGGCGCGGACCAGCTGTGGCTCGCCGTCGATGTCGGACGTAAGCCCTCGGACACCGCACTGTGGGTGCGTCCCATCGTGGAATCCTCCCGCGTCCACGCCTTGGCCGTGGTGGGCCAGAGCGCGACGGCTACACCGGACACAGCCCTCGACCTGGGGGTGCCCATCGGCTGGACCGACGCGTCAGCGGTGGAGGTGCCATTGCTTCGGCGGGGCGCAGCTCCCAGCCCCGTCCGCTCCAACCCCTCGCGATAGGCTGAGGGCATGCTGGTCCTCACACGCAAACCGGGAGAGAAGATCCTCCTCGGTGACGACATCATCGTCACGGTCCTCGACGCGCGGGGCGACAGCATCCGGATCGGCATCGACGCCCCGCGCGGGGTCAGGATCCAGCGCGATGAGGTGGTGCGCGCGGTCACCGAGGCAAACATCGCCGCCGCCGATGCCGCGCCCGGCGCCGAGGAACTGATTAAAGCCACTCTCGGTCTCCTGCCCGTTCGGCGGCACGAGCACTAGCCGTCTCCGCCGACTCTCGCTGCGCGGGCTTCCGCTGCGCCGACTAACTCTGAATCGCGCTCCTTCTTCAAGGCATTGAGGACGAGGTCCAGGCCGAACCCTTTTGCGGCAGCCTCCTCCTCGGTATCGAAGGGCAGGCCTCTGTCCTGCTTGGCAAACCCGTAGACGTAACTGTCACGCACCGCCACCGGGTGCGCCGTCATGGGAACGGAGAAGCCCGCCCGCTGAAATGTGCCCCGCACCCAGTCATGGTGTCGAAGCCTCGCTGCCCCCGGCGTCGCGGCCGAGTCCATCAGTCCGTTGGCCCAGGGGAGCCGTTTGAGTTATTCCCGGAGGGAGACGCTCCGGCGTGTCAGCGCCCTCTTCCAGTCCTCGCTGGGCGGGGACAGCTTGATTGCCTCGAAGACCGCATCAATCATTGCGTTGAGAAGGTTCTCCTTGTTGGCGACGTGGTTGTACAGCGACATGGCTTCCACGCCGAACGCTACTCCGAGCCTGCGCATAGTGAGCGTCTCGAGGGTGCTTTCGTATCGATAATGACCGCCACCGTCCCACCCGCCACAGGTTCATCCGCGCGCGCGACCTCGCAGACCCAGCGTCCTCATCACCTCGCTTCCGCTCCTGGTCTCGACGCAGGGCAAGCCTGATCTCAAGTGGCGTCCTGTGCGCCCTGTGGCGATGATCGTCGGCTACTTGGGGCGATCACCCCACTCATCACATCGGGAGACGCCGAGATGACCGCCCAAGCAATCTCCGGTTCCCGATTACAGTCCTTGCCGGGATCGCCGTCGTCTACTTCGTTGTCCTCCTCGACGTCATCGCAGCCGCCGCATCCATCGGCGTCGCATTCGTCGACGGCTTCGCGCCGACCTTCGGCATCGTCGAATTCGTCGGATTCGTCGGATTCGTAGGATTCGTCGGTGAGGTGGCAATGATCTCCTGGCTTCTCATCTGAGGTCGCCGCAGCAACGACCGTTGACCCGAGCAGTCCTCAGTCGCCGCGAGCGGAAGTCCGGCGGCATCCTGGCACCGGACGAGGGTGACCCCGAGATTTTTCCAAGGACGCCCGCTCAGAATCAGACCAGTCCCTCTGGCGGCGTCGCCCACACGCGTTCTGAAGGTCCGTATCCCGAAGAAAGGACCACCCGTGGAACCTTTGGCACAGCTCTCGGTCACCCTCGTCGCCCCGTCTGATGCGCCCACCATTGTGCTTGTCAGGGCGGACCGTTACGGGCAGCCCCCCGCGGTGCTCGTAAACCCGGTTGATCCGGTGGGTCGGGTGATCTCCGGCATCTGGGTGGGTGACGACGATTCCGCCGCCCCGGCAGGGCGGATGCCTTCGTACCAGCTCATGAAGGTCAGGGACGACCTTCGGAGTTCCTCGGGTTCCCGACCGGTTCCCGAGTAGAAGAGGCCTCCCCGCGTGCCGCTAACCCGAATAGTGGCACGCGGGGGGCTCATGTGAGTCTAGGTCACGTTTCGGGTGACGGAGTCCATTCCGCCAGCGGTACCCCTCGACGGATGCCGCGACCGGGCAGCGCCGGGAGGTTCGGTCCGTCACGCGTCGCGGGAATCGATATCGCCCGGGGACTCGCCGTCCTCGGTATGTTCTCCGCCCACGCTCTGCCGCGGGCCGATGACGCCGAGCTCCTCGTCGACGGCCGGTCATCGATCCTCTTCGCGATTCTCGCGGGGATCTCCCTGGGGATCATGACCGGCGGCCAGCGGCCGTCAGAACCCGGCGGACGCGCCGACCGCGTTCTTGGGATCGTTTGGCGCTCGATCGTCCTGCTCATGCTGGGTCTGCTGCTCAGTACCGCCCCCAGCGGCGTCCTTGTCATCCTCGACTACTACGGGATCATGTTTCTGCTGATGGTGCCCCTCCTGTTCTTCCCACGCTGGGTGCTCGCCCTCCTTGCACTCATCCTCGCCGTCGCAGCCCCCGCGATGGCGGAAGCAGCGGAAGAGTCGACCGGGCTCACCCTGCCCCTCCCGGACGTGCTCGACGGCTATCTCCTGACTGGCTCGTATCCGGCTCTTGTCTGGCTGCCGTTCCTCCTGGCCGGACTGATCGCGGCCCGGTCGGATCTCGGACGGCTCGCGACCCAGGGCTGGATGACGGGTGGCGGCGCTCTCGCGGCCGTGGCCGGCTATGGCGCGGCATCCGTTCTTCCCGGTGTGACCGCCGAGGCCCACAGCGGGTCGACCGCTGAGATCGTCGGCACCGGGGGCTTCGCCGTTGCGATTGTCGGGGTGCTGCTCTTTCTCACCTCACCGGAACGTACAGGTTTCGGTGAGGTCGTGCGCTTGGTCCTCTGGCCGATCGGAGCCATCGGATCGATGGCTCTCACCGTCTATACCCTGCAGATCCTCGCGTTGGCGGTGTTTGTGCAACTGAAGGATGATGGCGGGGAAGTGATCCAATACCCCGGCTGGCCCCTGCTGATCGGCATGACGATCAGTTGCCTCCTGTTCGCCTGTTGCTGGCGATGGTTTTTGGGCAAGGGTCCCCTGGAGCGGATGCTGGGTCTGGTGAACCGTAGGCATCCGCCGGGTGAACGGGGCGCTCAT
>JAODMM010000150.1 GCA_025465015.1 Cryobacterium sp.
GGGGCGCGCGGGCGCGCCCCACTCCGGCTCATCCGCACACCGCACCGCGCCGCACCCTCGGCAGATCGCCGAGGCAGCCGACCGCATTCTTGCCGCCAAACGACCGGTCATCCTCGCCGGGCGCGGAGTGCTTTTGGGAGAGGCAGCCGAACACGTGGTGCACCTGGCGGAGGTGCTTGACGCCCCCGTGGCCACCTCGATGCCCGCCTGCGGGGTGCTCGGCGATCATCCGGCGGTGATCGGCCCGTTCGGCGGCTTCTCGATCGGCGAGACGGAACGGATCATCACCGAAAGCGACTGTCTTGTGGTGATCGGCGCATCCCTGAACCTCTTCCAAACCCGGAACGGGCGCTTCACGACCGGGCGAACCGTGGTGCGGATCGACCTCGACCCGGAGCCTCCGCCTGGTCTGCTCAGCACCCCCCTCGAACCGGGCGCTCTCGTACCGGTGGCAGCCGAAGCGTCCGCCGGTACCGCAGAACTCGCCGGAGAGCTCGAGCGACGGGGACGCCGGCGCGGCAGCGTCAAACCTCGCCTCGTCGATCCCGCCCCCGACGACGTGTCCGAGCCTGGTGCGATCGACCCCCGCCACCTCGCGCTCGAGTTCGAACGGCTCCTGCCGGGCGAGCGGAGGGTGTTCATCGACAACGGGCACTTCGGCGCCTTCCCAGCGCTCTACCTCCGGCATCGGGCGCCACGCTCGCTCATCTGGCTCCCCGACTTCGGTGCCGTCGGCAGTGCACTCGCTGCGGCCTACGCCTCGTCCATCGCCGATCCCGGGGCGCGATCCGTTCTGTTCATCGGCGACTGCGGCCTCTACCTCACCCTCGGCGACCTTGAAACCGCTGTACGCGAGCGCGCGCCGCTCATCGTGGTCTGCATGAACGACGGCGCAGCGGGCTCTGAGTTGGCCCATATGAAGGACTGGGGTGTGCCGCCCGAGCAGGCCATCTTCGGCTACGCCGACCTAGCGGCGGTAGCGGCGGGCATGGGCGCGCAGTCTGCGCTCGTACGCGAGCTCGGCGAGCTGGAGCCTGCTCTCGATGCCTGGCGGCCGGAAGAAGGGCCACTGCTCCTCGACTGCCACATCTCGCGCGCGGTGCGATCGCCCATCTACGACCACGTCTGAGCATCCCGCGTCGAAGCGGGCCTGCATCGGGCGATGCGCTCAGGGGGCGAAGAAGGTCTTGCCGGTGTAGCCGTCGGTGTGCTCGACGAGGCCTTCGAAGGTGCTGCCGCCCAGCGCGAGGTCGAGCACCCGGAACGACGGCGTGGGCTGCACGGAGCGATCGGCCAGCCAGCCGAGCGCCACCCGGAAGTCGTCCGGCTCGAAGGTGTTGGCCCCGCGGATGGTGATCTCACGGCGCACCACGTCGAACCACGGAATAGCAGCCTCGTTGGCGGCGAGTCCGACCGAAACCACAGTGCCGCCGTTCCGGGCACGGTCGACCCCGGCACCACGGGTAGCCGGGATGCCCACCACGTCGAACACCGTGTCGAAGGAGGCCGAGGGCGCCGCGTCGATCGACGACACGAAGACCGCTGCCCCTGCCGCGCGGGCGAGGACCTCCCGGGCCGGGTCGGTATCGACCACCGTGACGTGATCGGCGCCCTGCAGGCGCAGGGCGTGCACGATCCACAAGCCGATCGACCCGCTGCCGATGACGAGGCTGTCGCCGAGCGGCCCGAGTGCCGCTGCCCGCATCACGTCGTGCCGGGCCTGGGCGAGCGGTTCGCAGGATGCTGCCGCCTCCCACGAGAGCGAGTCGGGAATGGGATGGACATGGCAGGCAGGGGCTGCGACGAACTCCGCGAACGCGCCAGGCCGGTGCACCCCGATGATCTCAATCGCTTCACACGAGCTCAGCCGGCCCTTGGCACAGGCTCGGCAACGGCCGCAGGAGAGCACCGGGTTGACAGTGACCCGCGTGCCCGACGGAAGCGAATTGTCACCCGTGATCGAGGCGTCGGCGGCTACCACGGTGCCGGAAAACTCATGACCGCGCACTGCACCGGGCTTCGCGATGCCCATCAGGCCCTTGTGTGCGGTGAGGTCGGAGCCGCAGATGCCTGCGCGTGCGACCGCGACGAGCACCTCTCCGGGGCCAGGCTCTGGCGGTTCCCGTTCGTCGATCTCATGGAGGTAGGGGCCGCGCCAGATGAGTGCTCGCATGCCTCAGGTCTACGCGAGAGGTGCCCGGAAATCCAATGCCCGTTAGTCACCAGTGATCACTCGCGAGGTCATAACGAATGGTTCTCACCCGGCCGAGAAGGCCTATCAGCGATCGCTGGCCCTGCATCCCGCCCTCAGGCTAACCTCCCAGCAGGATCTTCGCCACGAACATTGGAGTTCAATCATGACCGAGCTTGCTCAGCGGCCCGCTCCGGCAGGCGGCCCGGCCGCCCTGAGCCCGGCCGACGTGATCGCCGCCGTCGCCTCCCTGTACGAGCTCGTCAACTCCTACGCAGAGTGGAACGATGCCGAGGGAACCGTCGCCGAGCCCGTCATCCAGGCCCTGTACGCCGCAGGAGCGATGGGTGTCGTCACCCCCTGTGAGCTCGGCGGCAGCGAGATGACGCCGCGCCAGGCAATGGATGTCTACCGCACGCTCTCCTACGCCGACCCGTCGACGGGCTGGGTCGTGATGGCCCTGGCCATGTCGACCGGGCTCGCCGGAGCGTTCTTCGAGGAGGCGGCGGCGGCGGAGCTCTTCAGCACCCCACGTCTTGGCATCGCAGGCCAGGGCACGCGGGCGGGGCGTGCCGAGCCGACCGAGGGAGGTTATCGGGTCAGTGGTCAGTGGTCGTTCGCCTCAGGCATCAGGCACGCCACTCATCTGCACA
>JAODMM010000264.1 GCA_025465015.1 Cryobacterium sp.
TCAGATGTTGTCGAAAAGTGGTCACGGACGGTAGCAGAGACAGCAAAGAACCCCCTGACTTCCGGGTGAACACTGGGAAGCAGGGGGTCTCGACGTGGCGGTACCGGTGGGATTTGAACCCACGGTGGAGTCTCCCCCACACAACTTTTCGAGAGTTGCACCTTCGGCCGCTCGGACACGGTACCGGGGTCGATTGTAGTTGAGAGAAGTGCGATGGCGCGAATCCGCGGGCGCAGGGCAAGACGGACTGCGGACACTCAGCGTGGCGAGGTAACCTCGGCCCGTGACATCCGCGACATCCGTGAAATCAGGACTGCGCACCGCCGCGGTCGCCGCCGGTGCGGTCGCCGCGACTGCGGGCATCGGCGCTGCGGCCCTGGTCAATTACAGGAAGTTCCGACACCGCATCGCCGAGAACGCCGCGATCCTCAATCAAACCCTTCCGATCAACTCGAAGTGGTGGCGCGACCACTCCAAGAAGAAGGGCGAGTTGCTCTACGTCGCGATCGGTGACAGTGCCGCACAGGGCATTGGGGCGAGTGCTCCCCACCGGGGCTATGTCGGGATTCTGGCGGACCACATCCGCGCTCTGACAGGACGAACGCTGCGAGTGATTAATCTCAGCGTCTCCGGCGCCACAGTGGGTCTGGCTGTGCGGGACCAGCTCCCCAGGTTCCTCACGCTGAAACCGGATGTCGTCACCGTTGCAATCGGCGCCAACGACATCGCTCGCTGGGATCCGGTCACCTTTGAGTCGGGTATCCGCGAATTGTTTGCAGCACTGCCGGGTCACGCGGTCGTCGCGGATCTCCCCTGCTTCCATTTCCCGCACAACGAACGCAAGGTCGCGGTGGCAAATCATCTCCTCCGCGAGGTGGCCGCTGAGCACGGTCTGACGGTCGTGCCGTTGCATGCGATCACGAAACGACAGGGGTTCCGGAGCGTTGCGACGCAGTTCGCCAACGACCTGTTCCACCCGAATGATCGGGGATACCGCATTTGGGCCGACGCGTTCCTGCCTGCCCTCGGCGCAACGCTCCTCCGGCGTTTCCCCGTGGACGAAGGAGCGTTGGCGGGTGGTGTCAGCGGCTCCAACTAGGCTCGCTGGCATGGCCAAACCCGTATCCAACTTCCGTTGCACCGAGTGCGGTTGGTCGACCGCGAAGTGGGCGGGTCGTTGCGGCGAGTGCCAGCAATGGGGCACGGTGACCGACGCCGCAGAGAAGGCCGGCTCGCGAGCGGTCAAGGCGATCGCGCCGACTGCAGACGGCACCGCTCGGCCCATCACCCACGTCGACACCACGGCGGTGGCGCACTGGCCGAGCGGGATCGGCGAGTTCGACCGTGTACTCGGCGGCGGAATTGTGCCCGGCGCGGCCATCCTGCTGAGCGGTGAACCCGGGGTCGGCAAGTCGACCCTGCTGCTCGAGGTGGCTTCGAAGGCGGCCGCCGCGAAGTCACGCGTGCTCTACGTGAGCGCGGAGGAATCGGTAAGCCAGGTCCGACTTCGGGCGGAGCGCACCGGCGCGATGCACCCCGACCTCTACCTCGCCGCGGAGACCGACCTCGCCACGATCCTCGGGCAGATCGACGCGGTCAAGCCTGACCTGGTGATCGTCGACTCGGTGCAGACCGTGTCGAGCTCGCTCTCCGATGGGCTCGCGGGGCAGCCCGGGCAAGTGCGGGAGGTCGCATCCACTCTCATCCGGGTCGCCAAAGACCGCAACCTCCCTGTCCTGCTGGTCGGTCATGTGACCAAGGACGGCTCCATCGCCGGACCGCGCCTGCTTGAGCACCTTGTCGACGTGGTCTGCCAGTTCGAGGGCGACAGGCACACCTCGTTACGGTTCGTGCGAGCACTAAAGAACAGGTTCGGTCCGACGGATGAGGTGGGTTGCTTTGAGATGACCGGCGACGGCATCGTCGAGGTTGCCGATCCGAGCGGGCTGTTCCTCAGCCGCGGCACCGCTCCCGTCTCTGGGACCTGTGTCACGGTCGCCCTGGAGGGCCGCCGGGCGATGCCGGTGGAGGTTCAGGCTCTCGTCGTTGCCAGCCAGGCGCCCAACCCCAGACGCGTGACCAACGGGGTCGATCCATCCCGGGTGGCCATGCTGATCGCGGTGCTCGAGCGACGTGGCAAGCTGCCCCTCACCGGAATGGACGTCTACGTCTCGACAGTGGGAGGTGTGCGCCTCACCGAGCCGGCCGCCGACCTCGCCATTGCGCTTGCGATCGCGTCTGCCGTGCGCGATCAGCCCATCGCCCACACGGTGGCGGCCTTCGGGGAGATCAGCCTGGCCGGGGAGATCCGAGCGGTTTCCGCCGCGAAACAACGGATGGGTGAGGCCACACGTCTTGGTTTCACGACCCGGATCGATGCGTCGAGTGGTTCAATCAGCACCGCCGTCAACCGCGCCCTCGCCACCTCTTCAACAACTCGTGAGGCTGAACTCGACGCTGCGTTCTGATTCGCCTAACCGTCCGCCTGGTTCGATGCTTCACCCGGCAGGGGACCGAGAGCCTTGAGAAGGTCTGCGGGGGCGGCCTGCATCACGTGGGGTCCGGCGATGTCGAAGAACACCATCTCGAGCACCCGGCTGTGCACCGTGAGGAAGTCCCGAAGCCAGTCGGCGTCGCCCACCATCACTTGCGGGTTCGGGTCGTCGGGCACCATGCGCACATAGTTCTCGGCGGAGGAGAAGAGCAACAGCATCCGCTTGTCGGTGCCCTCCCGACCGAAGACGCGCACCTGCTCCGCCTTGCCATCCACGACCAACTGCGGCACGACGACGACATCATGGCGGAGGGCGTACGCCACTGCCGCCACGTCGGACTTTGCCAGAGCTGCGGCGAGGGCCTCGGAACGGGGGGACGGGTTCGACAGGTTCGGGTCAGTCACTCATCAATTCAATCATTCCCACTTGCCCCCGCGCCGCGACCTCCGGCGTGCCCGCACGGGTGTCGGCGTCCGCGATGTGCGCGTTAGTACAGCAGGAACTGGCGCGGGTTCTCTGACTGGACGCCGTCGACGCTCACACTGAGGTAATAGGATGCTCCCCCGGCGGGCGCTTTCTCCCGGTCGGAATCGTCACAGGTATCGGGCGCCGAGCGTACCCGCTCCCATTCGACCGGTTGAGCGGAACTGACCTCCACCCCCGGCTCGAGGATCACCTTGGCATCGACGGGGTCGGTCTGGCAGTCAGTCGAGGTCCAGTAGATGTCTTCGCCGCTCGTGATCGTGAAGACTTGCCTCGAGGTCCCCGCATTCAGCGAGCACGAGGCCTTACCGGTGTTGGTGATGCTCACCGACAGTTGAGGGAGTTCGTCCGACTGGTAGTCCGGAGCGTCAGTGATCGCAGCGACCTTGACGTTGTCCGGGTCGCAGGGAGCGCCGTCCGGCGCGGCCTCTGCCGCCGATTCAGCGCCTGCGATCGAGTCGGTCGGCGTGCTCGACGAGTCCGTGGACGCGGGCGCGGGTTGTTTCGGTTCGCCGCTGCTGGATCCGGGGCGCACGACAATCAGGAAAATGATGACCAGAACGGCCACGAGGCCGAGTCCGACCAGGAGTCGCCGGCGCCAGTACACGGTGCTGGGCTGGGGACCGACGGGATGCTTGATCGTCGACATGCCCTCAGGCTAGATCCGCACCTCACAAAGTCTTGGCATTTCCCCGGTGGTTCGTCGGAGGGAGGTTGACACGTAGCGCCACCGAATCATGCCTCCGGCCGGTGCTGCCCCCCGGGTTCCGCTGCAGCCGGCGACAGAGCAGCGACCGTCGGCTCCTCGAGGCGTTTCACCATACGGGTGTTGCCGAGAGTGTTCGGCTTGACCCGGGCAAGGTCGAGGAACTCGGCAACACCTTCGTCTGGCGAACGAACGAGTTCAAGATAGACCGATGGGTCCAGGGTCTCTGTCCCCATCTCTTCGAAACCGTGGCGGCGAAAAAATTCCACCTCGAAGGTGAGGCAGAAAAGCCGGCTCAGGCCGAGCTCCCTCGCGTCACGTTCCAAACGGTCAAGCAGTGCGTGGCCGACACCGCGGCCGAGCCACTCCGCAGACACCGCGAGTGTGCGCACTTCGGCGAGATCCTGCCACATGACGTGCAAGGCGCCGCAGCCTATCAACGTCCCCTCGGGGTTCTCGGCGACCCTGAATTCCTGCACAGCTTCGTAGAAGACCACGGTCTCCTTGCCGAGGAGGATCCGCTGCTGAACCAGAGGCTCGACCAGCTCCTTGATCGCCGGCACGTCACTCGTGCGCGCGCGGCGCACGATGTATCCCTCGCTCACGCATCCCCCGCCTTCTCCGGTGGCCAACTCAGGCCGGAGGCTCCAGTCTAGGGATTGAGCCGCGTAGTTCCGCCGCGAGGCGGGTGCGGGCGGTGGAATCCCTCTCCCCCGCGAGGGGGCGCTAGCCGGAGGAAGTGCCGCGACTGCAGCGGGGCCGTGGGAGCAGCCCTCAGTCCGAGGAGGGCTCACGCGAGTCATCGCCAAGCGCACAGGCACGCAGGCACAGGCACAGGCACGGCACGGCACACCCGCTCACCGGCCCATCACCAGGCACAGCAAAGGCCCGGCCGGATCACTCCCGCCGAGCCTTTGCTGGTCGTGCCGTGTCGGTTGCTTAGTCCGACGTCACCGCCAGATCGGGCGTCGCCGACCCGGTGCCGAGGCTCGCCGCCGCGTTGACGCCGACTGAGACGGCCGCGTTCCGCGTGGTGGTCGTAAAGACGAACTCCCCGGCCAGGAAGTCGACGTGCACATGGTCACCGGAGTTGAGTTCGCCGTGCAGGATCTTCTCCGACAGGCGGTCCTCCACCTCATGCTGCACCGCACGGCGCAGCGGCCGCGCTCCGAGCGCCGGGTCGAACCCGACCTCGATGAGGCGCTCCTTGGCGGGAACCGTGAGCTCCACGGTCATGTCGCGGTCGAGCATCCGCTCGGACAGTCGCTTGATGAACAGATCGACGATCTGCAGCAGCTCCGGCTTCGACAGCTGCGGGAAGACGATGATCTCGTCGACGCGGTTGAGGAACTCGGGCTTGAAGTGCTTCTTCAGCTCGTCGTTCACCTTGCCACGCATCCGGTCGTAGCTGGTCGAGGTGTCACCCTCGATCTGGAAACCGACCGGTCCGCCGCTGATGTCCTTGGTGCCGAGGTTCGTGGTCATGATGATCACGGTGTTCTTGAAGTCGACCACACGACCCTGGCCATCCGTCAACCGGCCCTCTTCCAGAATCTGAAGGAGCGAGTTGAAAATGTCGGGGTGCGCCTTCTCGATCTCGTCGAACAGCACCACACTGAAGGGCTTGCGGCGCACCTTCTCGGTGAGCTGCCCGCCTTCTTCGAACCCGACGAACCCGGGAGGGGCACCGAACAGGCGGGATACGGTGTGCTTCTCGCCGTACTCGCTCATGTCGAGCGAGATCATGGCGGCCTCGTCATCGAAGAGGAACTCGGCAAGCGCCTTGGCCAGTTCGGTCTTACCCACGCCGGTAGGGCCGGCGAAGATGAACGAACCGCTCGGCCGCTTCGGGTCCTTGAGGCCCGCGCGGGTGCGTCGGATGGTCTTGGCGAGAGCCGAGATGGCTTCCTCCTGGCCGATGACGCGCTGGTGCAGGGCCTTCTCCATGAAGACGAGCCGCGAGGACTCCTCCTCGGTGAGCTTGAAGACCGGGATGCCGGTGGCCTGTGCCAGAACCTCAGCAATCAGACCCTCATCGACCACAGCCGTGGTCTTGACGTCGCCCGACTTCCACTGCTTCTCCAAGCGCAGCCGCTCGCCGAGGAGGTTTTTCTCCTCGTCGCGCAGGCTTGCGGCCTTCTCGAAGTCCTGGTCCTCGATGGCAGTCTCCTTGGCAGCACGCACCACGGCGATTTTCTCGTCGAATTCCCGCAACTCCGGCGGCGACGACAGGATCGACAGGCGCAGGCGGGCGCCAGCCTCATCGATCAGGTCGATGGCCTTATCCGGCAGGAATCGGTCGGCGACGTACCGATCCGCGAGGTTCGCGGCAGCGACGAGGGCACCGTCGGTGATGGACACCTTGTGGTGCGCCTCATAGCGGTCTCGCAGACCCTTGAGGATGTTGATGGTGTGAGGCAGCGACGGTTCCGCGACCTGAATCGGCTGGAAACGGCGCTCGAGTGCGGCATCCTTCTCGAAGTGCTTGCGGTACTCATCCAGCGTGGTGGCGCCGATGGTCTGCAGCTCGCCCCGCGCGAGGAGGGGCTTCAGGATGCTGGCCGCATCGATCGCGCCTTCGGCCGCACCAGCTCCGACAAGCGTGTGGATTTCGTCGATGAAGACGATGATGTCCCCGCGGGTGCGGATCTCCTTGGTGACCTTCTTCAGCCGCTCCTCGAAGTCGCCTCGGTAACGGCTCCCCGCGATCAGGGACCCGAGGTCGAGAGAGTAGAGCTGCTTGTCTTTCAACGTCTCGGGCACATCGCCCTTGACGATGGCCTGAGCGAGTCCCTCCACGACGGCGGTCTTGCCGACGCCCGGTTCTCCGATGAGGACGGGGTTGTTCTTGGAGCGGCGGGACAGGATCTGCATGACCCGCTCGATCTCCTTCTCGCGCCCGATGACGGGGTCGAGCTTGCTGTCGCGCGCGGCCTGGGTGAGGTTCCGGCCGAACTGGTCGAGAACCTGGCTGCCGGCCTGCGCGCCCGCCTGCTCGTTCGCGCCCACCTGAACCTGCTCCTTCCCCTGGTAACCGGAGAGAAGCTGGATGACCTGCTGCCGGACCCGGTTGAGGTCGGCGCCCAGCTTCACGAGAACCTGCGCGGCAACGCCCTCACCCTCGCGGATGAGCCCGAGCAGGATGTGCTCGGTACCGATGTAGTTGTGGCCGAGCTGCAGCGCTTCACGGAGGCTCAACTCGAGCACCTTCTTGGCGCGCGGGGTGAACGGGATGTGACCCGTCGGCTGCTGCTGACCTTGGCCGATGATGTCCTGAACCTGCTCGCGCACGGCGTCGAGTGAGATACCGAGGCTCTCCAGAGCCTTGGCCGCAACGCCCTCACCCTCGTGGATGAGGCCGAGCAGGATGTGCTCGGTACCGATGTAGTTGTGGTTGAGCATCTTGGCCTCTTCCTGGGCCAAAACGACGACGCGACGAGCTCGGTCGGTGAATCTCTCAAACATGTGATTGCTCCCTTGGCGCCAGGGCAGTTATGGCGCCGATACAAAGAGAGTAACCAGCGAAGGCTCGGATGCATGCCTCTGTTCGCTGGGGGCGTGATGCAATCGACCGCCTGCCCAGCCAGGGCGCACCACCTCCACATTGCGGCGGTGCCGTACCGGGCGGGACTACTGCACGGCGGAGGTCAACCGGGCCAGGTTGTCCAGTGCCGTGGAGCGCAGCGGCTGCCGCTTCCACTCATCGAGGGTGAGTTCCCGGCTGTTGTCGCGGTATCCGTTCTCCACCTCCCGCAGCTGCTCCACGAAGGCGCGTCCGCGAACCATGAGGGAGACCTCCATGTTCAGGCTGAAAGAGCGCATATCCATGTTGCTGGAGCCGATCACCGCGACTTCGTCGTCAATGGTGAAGTGCTTGGCGTGGAGGATATATGGCGACTTGTACATGTGGATCTTCACGCCCGCCCGCAGGAGCTCCTCGTAGTACGAGCGCTGTGCATGGTAGACGAGCGGCTGGTCGCCGATCTCCGAGACGAACAGTTCCACCTGGAGGCCGCGCTGCGTTGCGGTGGTGATCGCGTACATGATCGACTCATCCGGCACGAAGTACGGGCTCGTGATGACGATGCGGTCTTGGGCGTAGTACAGCAGGGCGAGGAACAGGCGCAGATTGTTCTCCCCTTCGAACCCCGGCCCGCTCGGCACGACCTGGCAGTCAAGTGCCTCGGGCCCTCGCACAGGGTGCACCGGCTCGATGTCGCGGGTCAACAGTTCCTGAGTTTCGCTGTACCAGTCGGTGATGAAGATGGCATTCAGGCCGGCAACGATCGGACCCTCAAGCCGGGTCATCAGGTCTTTCCATTTCAAACCGCGACGGATGTTCCCGCGCTCGTTGTAGCTGCGGTCGATGATGTTCTGCGAGCCCATGAACCCGACGGAACCGTCGACGATCAACAACTTCCTGTGGTTGCGAAGATCGGGTCTCTGCCACTTCCCCTTCAGCGGTTGCACCGGAAGCATGAGTTGCCAGTGGATCCCGGCGGCCTTGAGCCGGCGGAGCGTCTGACGGTACCCCGGCTTCCGCATGGACTGAATATGGTCCATCAGCACCCGAACAGTCACGCCGCGTTTGACCGCTCTCTCGAGCGAGTCGAAAAATGCCTTCGTCGTGCTGTCGAGGGAGATGATGTAGAACTCGACATGCACGTATTTGCGGGCTTTGTCGATTTCCGTGATCATGGCATCGAACGTGCCCTCGTAGTCGCCGATCAGGCGGGCGGCGTTGTCCCCGACGAGCGGCATCGCTCCGAGGTTTCGGTTGAGCTCGACCACCGATTCGAGCCAGGTCGGCCACGGATGCTCGCGGCGCACCCGTTCAATACCTTCGGTGCTGTCGA
>JAODMM010000267.1 GCA_025465015.1 Cryobacterium sp.
GGTCGGCGATCCTCCGCACTCCTTCCAAGTAGCCCAAGGGCGGCATCAGGACCCCTGCGGTCCCGGGGATCGTCTCGAGCAGGATCGCTGCGACGCTCGACGGGCCTTCCGATTGGATCACCCGCTCAAGGTGCTGAAGCGCGCGTTCCGCCTCCTGCTCGGGGGAGTTCGCCCAGAACTCGCTGCGGTACAGGTACGGGCCGAACACGTGCACGTGCCCGCGGGAGTACTCGTTGTTGAGACGGCGCCAGTCGCCGGTTGCGACGATGGCCGCGCCCGTGTTTCCGTGGTAAGAGCGGTAACGGGAGATGACCTTATCGCGTCCGGTGTGGAGACGAGCCATGCGGATGGCGTTCTCATTCGCGTCGGCCCCTCCATTGGTGAAGAAGACCTTGTTCATGCCCTCGGGAGCATGTGAAGCGATTCGTTTCGCTGCTTCACCCCGGGGACGCACGGCATGGCCGGGTGCAACGGTGGCTAAGGCATCCGCCTGGTCCTTGATCGCCGCGATGACGGCCGGGTGCTGGTGACCGATGTTGACGTTCACGAGTTGGCTTGAGAAATCGAGGTACTCGTTGCCATCGTGGTCCCACACCCGCGAGGCCAGGCCGCCCGAGAGGACCATCGGATCCAGTGAGCCCTGCGCCGACCAGGAGTGGAAGACATGCGCCCGATCCAGCGCGTGCGCCTCAGCGTTCGTCTGGCCAGCGAGGTCCGGGAGCAGAGTTGAGGTCACGATGATGTCCTTTGGGGGCGAGGGACTCGGAAAACCAGTTGATGGTTTGAGTAGCGTCAGTCTCGCTTCGACGGATGAGACAGGTGTTGCGGTTTTGTATAGGCTCAGGGCTTCAGGCATACGAAATGGCACAATGCGCTGCCGGGCAGGAAAACCGTGCTCCCCACGATCAACTGGTTGCTCGCCACCTCCAACCTGCGGTTGAGGATCGCGGACGGTTCGGATTGCTATGGATCAGATGCCGCCGCCCGCCGGGACGAGCCGATCACGTGGGTCCACAGCTCAGACCTTGCCGACCCGACCCCCTTCCTCAGCGCCGGAAACCTCCTACTGACCGATGGTTCGCAGTTCGGGTTGGGGCCCGAGAACGAGAACTTCGATTACCCGGGCTATGTGCTGCGTCTCATCAGAGCCCGGATCATCGGCTTGGGTTTCGCGACGCACTTCCTGCATCAGGGAACCCCTCCCGCATTGGCGCTCGCCTGCTCGGAACTCGGGCTGCCGCTCATCGAGATCCCGGACCGAGTGCCGTTCATCGCGGTTATCCGGCGAGTTGCCGACCAGATCGCCGAAGAACAAAATCGCCGCCTCAAGTGGTCTCTCGACGCCCACAAAGCCATCTCGCGTGCCGCACTGAAGCCCAACGGACTGGGGTCAATCCTGATCGAGCTCGAGCGGCAGCTGTCCTGCTGGGTCGGTCTCTTCGACGCCATGGGCAAGTACGTGGCTGTTCCGACGCAGCTCCCGATGGCTGATGAACTGGTGTCGTCGGTAGCGGAATCAGTCGCTGCAGCGTTGAAGAGCGGCAAGCGGTCAGCGTCGAACCTCACCTTCGGCCAGAGGCAGGTGACAATGCAGACGCTGGGGCAAAGCGGTCAGCTTCGGGGGGTGCTGGCTCTGGGGCGCGGCGTTCCGCTTGACAAGGCGGAGAACGAGTTGGTCGCGAGCGTTATCGCGCTCGCCAGCCTCGCTCTCGAACAGAACCGCGCCCTGGATGCCGCTCGCGGCCATATGCGGTCGGGGCTTCTCGAACTGCTCATCGCTGGCAGTATCGAGGTGGCCGAGCGCACCGCCACCCAAATTTGGGGCAAGCTGCCCCTCGAGCCCGTAACGGTTTACGTCACGCCGTTGCAGGAACAGAGCCAGTACGTGCTGGACTCGCTCGAGCTGTTCTGCGAGGAGCAGCGCGGGGCTGCCTTCTTCGCCGTGCACGGTGAGCTCATCGTGATGATCACGGAGGCCTCAAGCGCACAGGGACTCACTGGTGTTCTCTCCGCTCTCGGGCATGTAGTGGGCGCCTCCCTGCCGGTGGATTACAGAAAGCTGCAAGACGCACTCGACCAGTCTTCGCTCGCCCTGCGACGCGCAGACGAAACGGACGCCGCCCTGGTGAGATTTGACGAGGTGCTCGAACACGGCATGCTCGGCCTGCTTCACACGGAGAAGGCCGAGCATGTCGCCAAGCAGGTCATCGCGCCGCTTGTCGAGTTCGATGCTGTGCACGGCACCGACCTCGTGGACACCGTTCGCGCTTGGCTGGAGAACGGATGCTCCTGGGATCGGGCGTCGAAACAACTCGGCATGCACCGCCACACCCTGCGAAACCGGATCGGCCAGGCCGGTTCGATCCTGCACCTCGACCTGGAGAGCTTCGACGGGCGCCTCGAAGTATGGGCGACTCTGAGTTTCCTGAAGCAGTAGGACGCTACGGAGCGCCCGGTCCCCGGGAACGCCTAGTTCTGCGGGAAGCCGAGGTTGATGCCTCCGTGGCTCGGGTCGAGCCAGCGCGACGTGATCGCCTTCTCTTGAGTGAAGAACCGCACCCCTTCGGCACCGTGCGCCTTGGTGTCGCCGAACAGGGAGTCCTTCCAACCGCCGAAGGAGAACGTCGCCACGGGCACGGGGATCGGCACGTTGATGCCGATCATGCCGACCTGGATCTCGTTCTGGAAACGACGTGCGGCACCACCATCATTCGTGAAGATCGCCGTTCCGTTGCCGTAGACGCCGGAGTTGATCAAGTGGACCCCCTCTTCGTAGGAGGCGACCCGAACGACGGAGAGCACAGGTCCGAAGATCTCCTCGGTGTAGACCTTCGATGTGATCGGGACGTTGTCAATCAGGGTTGGACCGAGCCAGAATCCGCTCGGATCCCCGTCGATCTCGATCCCGCGGCCGTCGACAACAACCGTTGCCCCGTCCTCCTTCGCAATATCAATGTATGAGGCGACCTTGTCGCGGTGCGCCTGAGTGACCAGCGGGCCCATGTCGCACCCGCGGCGGCCGTCCCCCACCGTGAGCGTTGACATCCGCGTGGAGATTCGATCGATCAGCTCATCGGCGACCGGCTCGACGGCGACCACGACCGAGATCGCCATGCAGCGCTCACCTGCCGAGCCGAATCCGGCGTTGATGGCGGAGTCAGCGACGAGATCGAGGTCTGCGTCGGGGAGGACGAGCATGTGGTTCTTGGCGCCGCCCAGCGCTTGCACGCGCTTGCCGTGCGCGGTGCCCGTTTCGTACACATACTTGGCGATGGGAGTGGATCCGACGAACGAGATCGAGCGGACGTCGGGGTGCGAGAGCAGTGCGTCGACGGCCTCCTTATCTCCATTCAGCACGGTGAAGACACCGTCGGGGAGGCCGGCTTCCTTCCATAGTTTCGCCATCCAGATGGCGGCAGACGGGTCCTTCTCCGAGGGCTTGAGAACAACGCAGTTTCCCGCAGCGATGGCGATGGGGAAGAACCACATGGGCACCATGGCCGGGAAGTTGAACGGGGAGATGATGGCGACGACACCAAGCGGCTGCTTGGTCGAATACACGTCGACGCCGGTGGAGACCTGCTCTGAGAACTCCCCCTTGAGGTGATGCGAGAGACTCGTGGCGAACTCGACGACTTCCTGGCCGCGGCTGATCTCGCCGAGCGCGTCGGAGACGACCTTCCCGTGCTCGGCCGTGATGATCTCGGCCAGCTCGCCCTTGCGGGCGTCGAGAAGTTCGCGGAACTTGAAGATGATGCCCTGGCGCTTCGCCAGGGACATGTCACGCCATGCGGGGAAAGCCGCCTTGGCAGAGTGCACAGCAGCGTTTACTTCGTTCTGGTCCGCCAGAGCGACGTGTTTGGTGACGACGCCGAGAGCGGGATCGAAGACGGGAGCGGTGCGTCCGCTCGTCGACGGGTATTCGGCTCCTGCAATCCACTGGGGAACGACGGAGAGGGTCTGCAGCGCAGTCATGGGAGCACTTTCTACTTCACGGGCGTTTCCTGGCCGCAACACCCGGCAGGGGTGCTCGCGTGGCGGAGGGGTAGTGCGAGCCTACGAAGGGAGCTGGAACACGGAGTCTGCCAGTTTGGTCACCGTCTCGCTATTCTTCGACAAAACTGCAGCGTGGCGATGTGTACAGGCGTCACGGCCCCGTCATCCGAGGCCAGCAGGCTCCTGGTGCCCATCATTGGCGCGAGAGGCGCCAGTCACCGGCTTCCGCGAGAGGTTCACTGCCCCCGAGTCGGGGTCGGGCGAGGTTGCTGCGGTGATGGCATCCCGATCGTCTGCTTTCGAGTAGGCGTGACGAAGGTGCACGGGCTCGACCGACTCGCCCGCGTTTCTGTCCTGCCGACGGCGGTAGAGGAGGTTCAGGGTCTCGACGGCGATGGCGAACGCCATTGGGCCGTAGATGAGCGCCTTGTCGATGTGAACCTCGAACCCATCCGCGATCAGGAACGCGCCGATCAGCACGAGGAAGGCCAGTGCCAGCATCTTCACGGTCGGATGACGATTGACGAAGGTGAAAATGAACTTCGACGAGAACAACATGATGCCGAACGACAGTACGACGGCGGCGATGATGACGGGCATGCTGTCCACCATGCCGACGGCGGTGATAACCGAGTCGAACGAGAAGACCATGTCGAGGAGGATGATCTGCGCGATGACGGCGCCGAAGGTCACGTTGGCCACCCGCCCGCTGCCGTGCGATTCCCTGCCCTCCAACTTCTCGTGGATCTCGGTCACCGCTTTGTAGACCAGGAACAGGCCACCGAGGATCAAGACCAAGTCGCGGCCGGAGAAGCCCATCCCGAACAGGGCGAACAGGTCACTGGTGAGGGTGATGATCCAGGATGCCGCGAACAGCAGTCCCACCCTGATCACCATCGCGAGAGTGAGGCCGAGGTTGCGGGCCTTGGCCTGCTGCTCCACCGGCAGTTTGCTGGCCAGGATGGAGATGAAGATCACGTTGTCGACACCGAGAACGAGCTCGAGCACGAAGAGTGTCAGAAAAGCAACGAGTAGGTCGGGAGTCAACTCCAGAGAATATTCCACACTTAAAGCCTAAGGGGAGTGGTGGCGTTGGAGGCAATTATGAATGGGGAAGAACACGAGCGGCGCCAACCGGTGGCATGGTTGCGCGGGTTGCCGAATGGCCCGCGAGTACTGCATCCACCAGACGCTCGGCTACCCCAGGGTGAGCGGGCAGGCGACTGAGCGCCCGCAGAATTACCGCTCCGACGAGCGCTTCGCCGATTTCTTCCACCGGGGCAACGCTGTGAAGTTCTGACAGTCTGATGGCAGCTTGCAGGCGACCGGTCACCGAGGAAGAGCTACCCAGGCTCTCGTGCAATCGCAAGCCCACGTCGGCATTCTCCGTCGCCGCGGCAATGAGCGATCGCATGAGAACTTCACCCGCCGGTTGCTGAAGCAATTCGAAGATGTTGCCGAGCCAGGTGATGAGGTCCTCGCGCAGGTTGCCCGTATCGGGAATGTTGATGCGATCGGGGAACAAGAGCCCGCCCAGTAAGCAGTCGGCAACGACCGCGGATTTTGAGGGCCACCACCGGTAAATGGTCTGCTTCCCGACTCCGGCCTCAGCGGCAATGCCCTCCATGGTCAAGTGGTCGTAACCGCGTGCCTGGAAAAGGTGCGCGGTTGCTTGAAGGATTGCAATCTTCGCCGCCTCGCTGCGGACGGGCCCCTGTCGATGCTCGGACATCCGGTAATCATACGGCTCACGAGCTAGACGAGACGCGGCGTATCATCTAGGAAGGGTTATCGAAAGGATCCACCTTGGCCGAGTTGCTATACCGTTTGGGCACGTTCGCGGCACGACGAGCGTGGGTGGTGATGGGAGCATGGCTTGTTGTCCTGGCGCTGACTGTCGGCGGTTTCCTGATCGGTTTCAAGGGGTTGGGCTCCAGCTTCGACATCCCGGGCACCGCCTCTGGAGCGGTGACGGAGGAACTGGCGAAGAAGCTCCCTGCTATGAGCGGCGCATCCGGAACGGTTGTCTTCACCACCGAGGACGGGTCCGCGCTTTCGGCGGCGCAGCGAGCGGAGATCAGCGCGCTGGTCGCGTCCGGCACCTCGCTGCCGGACGTCGCAGCTGTCACCGATCCCTTCGTCGCTGAGCAACAACGCGCCGACCAGGCGACGCAGCGCGCCGACGGGCGTGAGCAGATCACGGCCGGCCGTGCTCAGCTTGATGCCGGGCAAACGCAGCTCGACATCGGCCTGCAACAGCTGGACGCCGCGCAACGACAGCTCGATGAGGGCCGTCAACAGGCCGCGGCCGTCGGCGCCCCGACGACATCACTCGACGCCCAGCAGCAGCAACTCGACGCGGGGAAGGCCCAGCTTGATGAGCAGCAAGGCGCCCTGACGGCGTCCCGCAACGACCTGGAGGCGCAGAGCACGAAAGCAGACCTAGGCGCTCAGATTCTCGAACTCGCAAAGGGCATCCGCCAGGTTTCCGAGGACGGGTCGACCGCCATCGTCAACATCGCCTTCACGGAGCCACGCCTTGAGCTGGCGCAGGAGTCGAAGGACGCCGCAATCGAGCATTTCCAGTCGGTGACGATCGATGGAGTGGAAGTCGCTTTCTCCACGGATATCGCGCAAGGCGTTCCGCAGATATTCGGTGTCGGCGAGGTAATCGGCGTGATCGTTGCGGGCATCGTGTTGGTGGTGATGCTGGGTTCGCTCATTGCCGCAGCGCTACCCCTTGTCACTGCGATCTTCGGCGTCGCTATGGGCGCGTTGAGCGTGCTCGCGTTCTCGGGGGCGGTCCAAATGGCCTCAGTGACGCCGGTTCTCGGTGTCATGTTGGGCTTGGCTGTTGGCATTGACTACTCATTGTTCATCGTCAACCGGCATCGGAGGCAGTTGCTGCGGGGTGCTGACGTGAGGGAGTCCATCGGTCTGGCCAACGGCACGGCCGGCAACGCCGTGGCCTTCGCGGGGATGACCGTGATTGTGGCACTCATTGCGCTCAACGTGACCGGCGTTCCCTTCCTCGGGCTGATGGGTACTGCCGGCGCCGTAAGCGTGCTGATCGCCGTTCTCATCGCGATCACACTCACACCGGCAATCTTGGGTCTTCTCGGAACGAGATTGCTTGCCCGTAAGGCCCGGGCTCACATCGGGCATTCTTTGACGACAGACAAGCCTGTCAAGGTGATGTCCACGGTTCGCTCCGTGGTGACGATCGTTCTTACCGTGGCCGCACTCCTCACAATCGCCATCCCGACGCTGTCCCTGCGCCTCGGTCTTCCCGACGGCGGCTCGGAGCCTGAGGGCTCACTCAGCTCCGAGGCGTTCACTGTCATCGAGAAGGAGTTCGGGCCGGGAGCGAACAGTCCCCTGCTCGTCACGGCGACGCTGCCCGCCGGGCTGGACGAAGAGCAGGTACTCCAGCAGCAGGCACAGGTAGCGCAGGCCCTCGCCGACCAGGACGACGTTTCAGCAGTCGCGCCGATTGCTGTGTCGGAGGACACACGACTGGTGGCCTTCCAGGTCCTCCCCGACGGCGGCCCGAACAGTGTCTCCACCGAGAATCTCGTGCGTCATCTCCGCGAGCTCCCGCCGCTCGGTGCCGGAATCGAGGTCGGCGTCGCCGGGCTCGCGGCGAGTAACATCGACATCTCCGAGGCTCTCGCGTCTGTCCTTCCGATGTACCTTGTCGTCGTGGTCGGGCTGTCGTTGCTCATCATGATCCTGGTGTTCCGGTCGCTGCTTGTCCCGCTGATCGCGACCGGCGGGTTCATCCTGTCGCTAGCTGCGACATATGGTGCGACGGTCGCGGTATTCCAGTGGGGGTGGGGAGCTGAGTTCCTCGGTATCCAGCCCGGACCGATCTTGAGCTTCCTGCCGATCATCCTTGTCGGTATTTTGTTCGGACTTGCGATGGACTACCAGCTGTTCCTCGCCACAGGCATGCGAGAGGCATTCGTTCATGGGGCCCATGCCAGACTCGCCGTCGCTCAGGGCTTCCGCGCCGGACGGTCCGTCGTCATCGCCGCATGCCTGATCATGGTCGCCGTCTTCGGCGGGTTCATCTTCTCGGAGTCGACCATCATCAGGTCGATGGGTTTCGGGCTGGCAGTGGGGGTTCTTCTTGACGCCTTCATCGTGCGGATGCTCCTCATGCCGGCTCTGATGCACCTCCTGGGCAAGTCGGCCTGGTGGATTCCGCGTTGGCTGGACCGAATCCTGCCTGACGTCGATGTGGAGGGCGCAGCCCTGGAGCGCAAGCATCATGTGCTCTGAGAACTGAAAGGGGAGCGGCTCATTCGCCGTATTTCCCTCTTCCATGATGTCGCCGGGAGCGGCGATCGACGAGGATGGTGTGCCGGTGAGGATGGCGTCTCCCGTCTCCGTGGCGTGCTGGGCCGTGTCGGCCACGATCTCTAGGGACGAGAAGATGAGGTCGGACGGTGGTCGCTGCCGGACGTCACGGCGCTCGGCAGCAGTGTGTGGAAGTTCCCCGCCACGCTGCCCGCGGCGTCCAGCGGTTTATCAGTGGGCTCTGACAGAATCAGTAGGTTCACTGAGCGCCGTCGGCGCATAAACGCTGCCCGCCACTGCGCGGAGGATCGGAGCCCTATGGAGTTCATCGTCGGCGAAACGCTGGTTTACCCTCACCACGGCGCTGTAACCATCACCGAGCTCGGTACGATCACCGTGAAGAGCGAGGTGAAGAAGACGATGACCATGCGGGTCCACGCCAGCGAGTTGACGATCAAGCTTCCGATCGCGAACGCGGACCTCGTCGGAGTTCGAGACGTCATCGACGCGGCTGGACTCGAGGAGGTGTATGCCGTCCTTCGAGACCCGATCGTGGAGGAGGCGGCAAACTGGTCGCGCCGGTTCAAGTCGAATCAAGAGAAGCTGGCTTCAGATTCCGTAACGCGAGTCGCTGAAGTTGTCCGGGACCTGTGGCGTCGCGACCAGGACAGCGGCGTGTCGGCGGGGGAGAAGCGGATGCTCGCGAAGTCGAGGCAGCTGCTGGAATCTGAACTCGCTCTGGCGCTCGGAACGAACCCAGCCGACACTGCGGCCAAGCTCGACGAGGTGCTGTCCAGCACGCTCACGGAAGCATAATCGCGCGCCTGACGCTACAGGCGAGGGTCCAGTCCCGATAGAGTCCGCTGCGGCCAGCTCACCGCGAACGCAGCGGTCTCGCCGGGCACGTCGCGGCCGGGGGCTGTCCTGATGTCAGCTCCCCGGCCCCGGCCGGACAGTGGGCTCGCGCAGAATCCGCACGTCTCTACATACGATCCTCAACCGCCCTGGTCCGCCTGATGCTCTCGCCGCGGGAATCCGGTGGCAGCTGTGTCCGACCAGAGCTACGCCTCAGGCTTGACGACGTTCATCATCCGACCCTGACTGGCCGGCGACCGTGCCGTCGGCATACCCTCCGCAGGGAACGCCCCAATCAGACCGCAGGATGACGAGTTTGTGACGTGGGGTGGGGCGCTCCCAGAATCGTCGCGAATCAGCCCTTGCCGGGGTGAGTCACGCCGCAGTTCGAGCACAGGCGTGCGGCCTCATCCTGGTAGAACTGGGTGAAAACAGGCGGCAGGTCCTCGACGATGTCCCGCACCTGAAGCTCTACTTCGTGCACCAGATTTGCGCAGTCGAGGCAGTACCACTGGAACTTCTCGAGTGTGCCTTCCTCGCGGATCCGCTCGATGACAATGCCGATAGAGCCGGCCTCGGGGCGCTGGGGGGAGTGAGGGACGTTGCCGGGAAGCAGCCAGACTTCGCCCTCGCGGACGTGGACAGTCTGTGGGCCGTCCGGTGTCTGCACGTTGACGTGCATGTTCCCCTTGATCTGGTAGAACCACTCCTCGTAGGGGTCGACGTGGAAATCGGTCCGCTGGTTCGGTCCGCCAACGACCTGGATGATGAAATCGTCGCCGGCCGCAATGGTCTTGTTGTTGACCGGAGGCTGCAAGAGGTGTTGATTCTCGCTGACCCACGCGGTGAAGTTGACCGGACTGGAAAGTGTGTTCATGGGTGGATCTCCTTTTTGTTTTCTGCGGATAGGGCGGGAAGATACGCGACTGCCTGGATTTCGATCAACAGGTGAGGGTGTGGCAGTTGGTGTACCGCCACGGTTGTCCTCGTCGGCCCTTGTTCGTCAAAGTAGCGGGCGTAAACCTCGTTGTAGATACGAAAGTCGTTCATGTTGACCAGATAACTCGTGATCTGTATGAGATCGCTCAACCGCCCGCCGACGGAGGCGAGTATGTCTTGGATGTTCTCGATCACAGCCTCGGTCTGCGCCGCGATGTCGAGAGTGGTGGCACCGAACTCATCAACTTCGACGCCGACAAAGGAGTTGTCGGCTCGTCGGCTGCTCGTACCTGAGACGTAGACGAAGTCGCCAGCAATCTTCACGTGGGGGAATCGACCCCGGGGGACAGCCTTGCCCGGGACGACGATGCCGGACCTGGTTCGATCATCCACGGCTGACTCCTTCAACGGTGATCGCGGTCCTGCCGAGGCCGGCGACGCGAGCCTCGGCGAAACCCTCGACGAGTGGTGTCGCTGCCGTCGCCGCACCGGCGAGGATCACATCACCCGCATTGAGCGTGAACCCGTGCGTCCGCGCGGCCCTGAGCAGGAAAGGGAGCACGCGCGACGGGTTCCCCAGGATCGCGGCCGTCGACCCGACCGCGCGGACGGTGTCGCCCACGACGAGCCGGACAGCACGGTTCTCGAGGTCACCGTCGCGGTTGAATCGTTGCCATGGGCCGACTGCGAAAGCAGAGGCGGACGTATTGTCGGCGACGACGGAGCTGAGCGTGAACGCGAAGCCCGCGTAACGGGAGTCGATGATCTCCAGCGCGGGTGCTACACCGTCTATGTCGTTGAGTAGCGCCGCATCGTCCCCATCAAGGTCGACGTCGGCGCCGAGCCGGAAGGCGATCTCTGGTTCGATGCGCGGGTGGATGAACCCATCGAGCGAAACCGAACCCCCGTCTTCGATGAGCATGGAACTCGTAAGGCTTCCCACGATGACCGTGTCGACACCCATCTGCAGCATCTTCGCCTTGCTCGTGAAACCCAACTTCACTCCAACGGGGCCGTCACCGCGTTCGGCCCGGCGGCGGATCAGGCAGTGCTGCATGCGGTAGGCCTCATCGAGGCTCAAACGTTCGAAGTCGGTGCTGTCCTCGATCGGTATCCCCGTGCTTTGAGCCTCATCAAGGCGGGCCGCAAGCGCGCGACCGTGGTGCTCCGAATCACGCATCGACGTGCTCCCTGTCTTTGATCAGGTCCAGCGCGACATCGACGATCATGTCTTCCTGCCCGCCGACCATCTTGCGCCGACCTAGCTCGATCAGAATGTCCCTCGCATCAATCCCGTACTGGGCGCCGACGTGTTCAGCATGCCGCAGGAAGCTCGAGTAGACTCCGGCGAATCCGAGCGTCAAGGTCTCCCTGTCCACGCGAACCGGACGTTCCTGAAGCGGGCGCACGAGCTCCTCAGCTGCATCCTGCAGCGCGAAAAGGTCGGCCCCATGGTCCCAGCCCATCAGTTCTGCCACCGCGATGAACGGCTCGGCAGGGCAGTTTCCGGCACCGGCACCTTGACCCGCGAGCGCGACATCGACACGGTACGCACCGTGTTCGACGGCCGTCACGCTGTTAGCGACGCTGAGCGAGAGGTTCTCGTGCGCGTGGATCCCGACCTGCGTCTCGGGACGAAGCACTTCGCAGTAGGCGTCGACCCGCTCTGCCACATCCTTCATGGTCAAGCGGCCGCCGGAGTCGGTGACATAGACGCAGTGCGCGCCATAGGACTCCATGAGTTTGGCCTGCGCGGCCAGTCCGGAAGGGGTGTTGAGGTGGCTCATCATGAGAAAGCCCGAAACATCCATGCCGTTCTCCCTCGCCCATGCGATGTGCTGGGCGGCAACATCCGCTTCAGTGCAGTGGGTTGCCACGCGAACGCTGCGCACGCCGAGGTCGCGCGCTCGCTTGAGGTCTTCGATCGTTCCGATGCCGGGAAGAAGAAGGGTGGTGAGCACAGCGTTCGTCACCGACTCCGCTGCCGCCTCAATCCAGTCCCAATCACTGCGCGCGCCGAAACCGTAGGTGGCGCTTGATCCGGACAAGCCATCCCCGTGCGCCACCTCGATGGCACTGACGCCGGCCGCGTCGAGGGCGGAGACGATCACGCGTACCTGATCGGTCGTGTACTGGTGTCGCATTGCGTGCATGCCATCGCGGAGCGTGACATCTTGCACGTAGATTTTGGGGCGGAGTCCGTTCCTGAGTGACATGGTCATTTTTTCGTCCATCCTCGTGCCGTAACGAGACCTTCTGCGGCCCTGAGCGCCGCGGAGGTCATGATGTCCAGGTTTCCCGCGTACTCAGGCAGGTAGTGGCCGGCTCCTGAGATCTCCAAATAAACGGAGATCTTCCAGCCGGTGAAGGACCTATCCAGTCTCGGGAGGTACGGCACGACGATCGGATCAAACTGGACTGACTGCTTGAGTCGATATCCCGGGACGTACTGGCTGACTTCGGCGACCATTTGCTCAATGGAAGCGGCGACGGCCTCCTTGGTGAATGGTTCGGAGTCGTCCACCAGGCAGATGACCGTGTCGCGCATCGTCACGGGCGGCGACGCCGGATTGAGTACGATGATCGCCTTCGCGTGCGTGGCGCCGCCCACAACCTCGAGGGCCTTGGCCGTCGTCTCCGTGAACTCGTCGATGTTCGCCCGTGTTCCTGGGCCCGCCGACTTCGAGGCTATGGAGGCGACGATTTCAGCGTAGGTGACTGGCACTACGCGCGAGATCGCGGCGACGATGGGGATCGTGGCTTGCCCCCCGCAGGTCACCATGTTGACGTTGTCGGCACTGCGGTGGGCTGTGAGGTTCACAGCGGGAACCACATAGGGTCCTATGGCTGCCGGGGTCAGGTCGATCATGACCTTGCCGTGCTGGGCGGCGATCTGCGCGTTCCGAGCGTGTGCGCCCGCTGACGTTGCGTCGAAGAGCACTCGCACGTCCGCGAATTCGTCCATCGCGACGAGCCCCTCGATCCCCCCGGCGGTGGTCGCCACACCCATACGGCCGGCTCGAGCCAGACCGTCTGAGGCCGGGTCGATCCCCACGAGCGCAGAGAGATGCAGCTCGCTCGAGAGCCGCTTGATCTTGAACATGAGATCAGTTCCGATGTTCCCGGAACCGATGATTGCAGAACCGACGGTCACGACACGGACTCCTCTCCTGTAAATGTGATTTCGACATGACCCAGACCGGACAAGTCGAGGCGGTAGCGTCCCGGTCCTGGAACCGAGACCATTGGACCGAGTGCGCCGGAGAGAATCGTCTCTCCCGCACAGAGATGGTCCCCGCGGGCGGCCACTTCGCGGGCAAGCCACGCCACGGCAAGCGCCGGCGAGTTGAGGCAAGCGACGCCGGCACCGGTGGACACCGGCTGCCCGTTGTGCTCGAGCACCATACCGACCTCGGTCAGATCGACTCCGAGAATCGGGTAAGGGGTCGTTCCGAGCGCGAAGGCACCCCCTGAGGCGTTGTCCGCGATGGTGTCGGTGATGTGGATGTCCCAGCCCTCGATGCGGGAGTCAACGATCTCAATGGCCGGTAAAACGAATTCTGTCGCGCGCAGGACATCGACGAGGGTGGTGCGCTCAGAGGGGAGGTCGGCGCCAAGCACGAAAGCGATCTCACCCTCGACCCGCGGCTTGAGAAAGCGGTCGAACGGCACGTGCTCCCCGTCGCCGTAGATCATGTCGTCGAAAAGGACGCCGAAGTCAGGGGTGTTCACGCCGAATTGTCGTTGGACGCTTTGAGAGGTCAGACCGATCTTTCGCCCGATGACGCGACTGCCGGCGGCAATCCGGCTGCGGGTGAGCATCTTCTGCACGGCATAGGCGGCCGAGAGATCGGTATCACCGAGGAGGTCTCGCACGGGGGGGCAGGCGAGCTTGGTTTGCTCTGCCGTCTTGAGCCGTTCAGCGGCCTTCTCGATGGCGCTGTCAGGGGTTACGTTGTCGCGGGTCACAGTTGGACGCACACATTCGTGGACTCCGTGTAGAACTCAAGAGAGTACTCGCCGCCTTCACGGCCTATCCCAGACAGGCCCATGCCTCCGAAGGGCGAGCGAAGATCTCGCAGGAACCACGTGTTCACCCAGGCGATTCCGACGTTCATCCGCTGTGCGACACGGTGGCCGCGAGTGATGTCAGTGGTCCAGACCGCGGCGGCCAGACCGTATTCCGTGTCGTTGGCGAGAGCGATTGCTTCCTCTTCGGAGTCGAAGGGGATGAGGGCTGCGACCGGCCCGAAAATTTCCTCCCGCACCGGCGTGCTTTGCTGATCGAGTCCCGCCCAAAGCGTCGGTTCTACCCAAAAGCCGGCGTCGAGCTCGGCGCCCAGGCTCGGGATTCCTCCCCCGGTCAAGACCTCCGCTCCGGCTTCCTTTGCCGCCTCGAAGTAGCCGAGGACTTTGCGGCGATGTGCTGCCGAGATCAGGGGACCCATCGTCGTGTCCGGATCGTCTGGTTTTCCCAGTCGTTGTGCCTGCGCCCGGGAAACCAGACCTTCGACAACCTTGTCGTAAATCCCTCGTTGCACGTACACCCGCTCAGTGCACAGACATACTTGCCCGGTGTTTGTGAAGATTGAGCGGCTCAAACCGTCGAGGGTTAATTCGAGGTCTGCGTCGTCGAAGACGATGGCTGCGTTCTTACCTCCGAGTTCGAAGGAGACGGGACGCACTCGGTCAGCGACCGCACGCATGATCCCGCTGCCGGTTGCCGTGGATCCCGTGAAGGTGACGCCATCGATGTCGGGGTGGGTCGTCAGGAACTCACCGGCGGAGTTGGCACCGAATCCATGCACGACGTTGTATACGCCTGCGGGCAGTCCGGCCTCCTGCATGATCTCAGCGAGCAGGGTTGCCGATCCGGGAGTCTCCTCCGAAGGCTTGACGACGACGGTGTTGCCGGAGGCGAGTGCGGGGCCGAGCTTCCAGGTCAACAAGAGAAGCGGGAGGTTCCAGGGCACTATCACGGCGACGACGCCGAGAGGCTTGCGGACGGCGTAGTTGAGCGCCTGCCGGCCGTCGGCCAGATCCGTCATGAACGACTTCTGGCTGCTCGATGCGGCCGTATCGGCGAAGCTGCGGAAGTTGGCGACCGCGCGCGCGACATCGAGGGCTTTGGCCTGACGCACTGTCTTGCCTGTATCGGCTACTTCGGCGTCGACCAGTTCGTCGAAGCGCTCTTCGACGCGATCGGCAATTCTGCGAAGCAGCTCACAACGCTCGAGGACCGTGGTGCTGCCCCAGGCGCCGTTGAGCGCTCGGCGAGCGGATCGAACCGCACGGTCAACGAGTGCCGCATCCGCCTCGTGCACCTGCGCGACGACCCGGCCGTCGACCGGATTGATGTCATCGAAGGTGCTGATTCCGTCGACGAACTGGCCGTCGACGTAGTTCCGGATCTGCCTCAATGCGTTCCTGACCCTTCTAATGCGGACACAGCGACCACCCGAACGAGCGACCTTAGATTTTAGAATATATAGAGATTTGCGAAATATGGCAAGCTTGTTTCTGCAGGGTGCGTCGCATCAGCCGGCGCGACAAAGGGAGACCTCGTGAACACAGCAGAGCCACCAGGAACATACCGCAGGCCTCGAAGTGCTCAGCAAGCGGTTCTGACCGAACTCCGCCGGAGACTTGTCGCCGGCGATCTTCGACCGGGTGACCAAGTACCGCAAGAGCAGGTGGCACTCGAGCTTCAGACGAGCGTGGTACCTGTTCGAGAGGCGCTCAAAACCCTTGAGACCGAGGGGCAGATTATCCACATTCCCCGCCGAGGATTCTTCGTGGCTCGGCTGAGCCGTGACGAGTTGCTCGAGCTCTGCCAAATCCGATCAGCCCTGGAGACGATGGCGATGGATCGGTGCCTGCCCCTGGTGACGGAGAGGGATACCGAGCGAATGCGCCTCCTTCTCGATGCGATGGTGCGTGCTGAGCAGCGGGACGACATCGTCGAGCTCATACGACTTGATCGAGAGTTTCACTTTGTCCTTTTTGATAAAGCAGGAGCGTCTCAGCTCACGAGGCTCATCGCCATCACATGGGATCAGTCGGATCCGTATCGTGCAGTCTTCTTCAGCGACGCCGATCATCGCCGCACCAACCATCGTGAGCATGGCCAGATCGTCGATGCGGTAGAACGAAAAGACTCTCAACGTCTTGTGGAGCTTCTCGACGCTCATCGACTGAGCCCTGTCAATGCGTTGGCAGATAGCGCAGATGAAATTGGTGGCGGCGAGTGATGTCATCTCGTCAGCCTCGGTAACAGTCACGACGCCCTCCTGGTTGGAGTAGCTCGATACCCGGTGAGCGGCCGTGACGGTGACGCGGGCCATTCCAAGCACAGCGGTACCCCCTCTCGGCGTAGTCGTTCTCGCCACACCCTGCGTCAACTCTCCTCGGTGTCCGCGTCGCTGTGGCGCAACGACCGCCTGTTCAGGGAGTTCGGTTCAGTCCGGCGTCACGTGCGGGGTCGTGCCTGCGCTGGGCGAACACGGGCCCCAGGCGGTCTACTTGCGACGGGGGAAAATGAGCGGGAAACAGATACCCGCCAGTATCGGCGAGATCTTCGAGCAGCTGCCGCCTCACTGCGCGTGCGCGGTCGCCGTCTGCGCAGAAGCGCGGCGTCCACTCGGGATGCACGAGCTGGAACTCATGGTGAATGATGTCCCCGCAAATGACCCCGATCTGCCCATTCGATTCGATCTTGACCACGCTGGTTCCACTGGTGTGTCCGGGCATGGCGATCATGGTTATTCCGGGGACGAGCTCGGTGTCGGAGGCGATCCGATGCCCAACTCCGGCGGTGAACAGTGGCGCAACGCTGTCTGCGAACGACCCATAATGCCCGGCCCTGTCATCCTCAGGTCGCGCCATGACTTCTTGAACCTCTGAGCCGGGCAACAGGTAGCGTGCTCGCGGAAACGTGGGTACCCACTCCCCATCCACGAGCACGGTGTTCCATCCGAGATGGTCAGCATGAAGGTGAGTACTGACCACGACTTCGATGTCCTCCACCGAACTGCCTGCACTCTCGAGGTTCTCGATGAAAGCTGTTGACGTGCGCTTATTCCAGGCCGGACGCTCAAGGCGTCTCTTGCCGATCCCGATCCCGGCGTCAACGAGCATGGTGAGACCGGCACCACGCACAAGGTAGCCGCCGAAGTCGAGCAGAAGCTCGCTCGGCTGCACCGATTCCCGTCCTGGAGCGAGGCTGCCGCTCAGCTCGCAGACATCCTCTTCGGTGACGCCGGGGAGCATATCGTTGAGCGAAAACGGTACGCCGACCATGTCAAGAATCCGGTCTATCGTGAACTCGCCGATCGAGATCTGACCGGAAGTATGTGGAGTGTTCATTCGCTCGCCCGTCCGATCAGCATCTTTGAAAGGGAGGCGCCCGCCACCTCGTGTTCCGGTAAGTCGAAATGCAGCACGGCACGGTCGTGGTGAAAGCTCGGCCAGCTCGCCACGGAATGCGATGCCGGTTCGCCCGAGCGGACGAACCCAGCCAACGCGGCCTGGAAGGCCACCTTAACGGTCTCCGGGGCGTCCTCCCCACCCAGCATGGCCGCATTTGCGTAGGCCCCCGCTGCGCCGAAGAGGAATGGCAAGTCAATGCAATGGCAAGCCCCGAACGTGCTGTCGGTCGGACGCCAGTCGAACTGATATACCCACGTCGGCTTCCCGCGGTCTGAGCGGGCGCTCGCGAGGTTCAACGCGACCGAGCGGAATTCCTTCTCCGTTGTCGCCGCCACGAAGACATCGGTTGGCGAAACGCAGCCTTCACTCCTGTAGCGGGCAACCGCGCGGTCCAGCTCTGGCCCGAAGTTGTCGCTGAGCCACGATTGGATCCGAGCCGGTTCTGGGCCGATCCCCGCTCCGCTCCGCGCGAAGAACGCGGCCGTCTCATCTCTAGTCGTGCCCACCAGGACGGGGATGTCGTTGTCGGCCGACAGGGAGACCATGCCGCCGGCTTCGTCCACCAGTCCCAGCGCGGGGTCAACAACGGGGGCCATCGCCGGCGAGATTGCTCCGAACTCACCCGTCGCCGCAGCCAGCCGGGACTGGGCATCGATGATCACCGAGATCGGCAGGTCACGTAGCGTAGCGCGGGCCTCGTTCGGGCCCAACGCAAGCATGCCGAGGAAGCCTTGGGCGCGTTGGGTGGCCAGTTCGCGCGATTGAATCATCGTCGAAGCCGGCGGGCTCTGCAGGATCACGCCGTGAACCAGGGAACGGGTCGCCGGATTGGATGCGAGGGCCTGTGCGGACATGGCGCCTGCGGATTGGCCACCCACCGTGAGGTGCCCTGGATCTCCACCGAATTCGGAGATGTTGCGTTCGACCCACTGCAGCGCGGCAACCTGGTCGAGCATGCCGAAATTGCCCTCGCCGAAGTCATCTGACAGCCAGGGAAGGTAGAGGAAGCCCAGTGCTCCCAGCCGGTAGTTTATGGTCGCTACCACGATGTCGTGCCGCGCGGCGAACTCGGCTGCGTCATACCATGGCCAGCCTCCGCTGCCGCTACTGAAGCCACCCCCGTGAATCCATACGAGCACGGGGTGCGGCCCGGAGGTTGTCGGCGCGAACACGTTCACGGTTAAGGAATTCTCTTCACCCTGGCTGGCCGGGGAAACGCCCATCACCCGCTCGAGGCGCGATATTGCCTGTGGCACCGCGGGTCCCGCCCGCGAGGCATCCAGGGGGCCATCCCAGCCGGGGTGACGCTGCGGGGGAGCAAACCGAAGCGACCCGACAGGATCCGCTGCGTAGGGGATCCCTCGGAACACGCGCGCACCCTGGGACAGAACGCCCTTGATGACGCCACCCTCGGTCCGGGCCATGACCTCATCATCGCGAGAACTCACAAGCGGGCTCCTCGTGCCGAGCGGGTGGACGCCTCATCCGCGTGGAGAAGTTCCGTGGGGTCATACAGAACCTCGCCCGCGAGGCAGGTGGCCAGAACCTGAGTGTGCGGAATTTCGGAGATCTCACAGGTGAGGATGTCCTGGTCGAGTACGACGAAGTCCGCGTACTTCCCTGTCTCGATAGATCCCACCTGGTCCTGCCACTGCAGAACGGTCGCTCCGTTGCAGGTATAGAGGCGGATCGCCTCTTCGCGAGTTATCGACTTCGGGGCTGCCATGAGACTCTCTCCGGTGCGGCCGTCCACGCGAACCAAAGACTCCCAAATCTGAAAGAGCGGGTTGTAGTGTGCGGCGTCGCTGCCCTGAGCGATGACTATACCTCCGTCGATCCACCAACGCAGCGGAACGGCACTCTCCCATACATCACCCTCGACCCTGTCGCGATACACCGCGGCGCCCTTGCTGTAGTCGACACTGGAATACGTCTGGGCGACGATCCCGAAGCGTTGCAACTCGGCGATCTGAGCCTGTGTGGGGTGCTGAAAATGCTGAACGACCCAGTCGCGGCCGCGCAAAGGAGTCTCGGCGTCGACCGCGCGAAGTGCTGCCATAGCGATATCAATGGCTGCCGATCCCGCTGCGAGGATGTTGAGCCGGGTTTCATGCCTAATCGCGATACGAGCTATCTCGGCCAACTTCTCTGCCGATACGGCTGATGTTCCATTGCCGCGCTCCCCGAATGGGTCGAGGTAAGACTGACGCATCATGGCTTTGCCGAACTGGATGGCCCCGTCCAAGGCCGCCGTGGCACCGACCACTTTGAACTCGTCATCGCCCGTGCCGTTACCCGAGGCATCCCCACGCTCAGCAAACCAAGCCTCTACTTCGGGCAGCGGCAGCGCGACGGGAATTTCATAGGCGCTAACCACACGGTTCTTAAGCTCCCCGGCGGCATGGAGCTCGGCCAGGAGCGGAACGGCGGTATTCATGTGACCTTCATAGATTGAGGTCACTCCCGCTCGGAGGTTGTCGTCGATTGCTCGCAAAACCGCTGCCCGCAAGTCCCGGGCGGGGCTCGGGGGCAGCATCGATAGCAGCCGCTTTTTCAGGGCGCCGGTGTTGTAGATGCTCAGGCCGTGTACGAGCCCCGTCGGCTCGCCCGTGACCGGGTCTCGCTGGATGCTTATCCCATCGGTATCCGGGGTGTCTCGGTCAATTCCCAAGAGGTCGAGGGCGCGGGAGTTGAAGATCGCCGGATGCGGCCATGCGGTGGGCGTGGGAATGTAGACCGGGTTCAGTGGTGCCGCGTCGTCCAGCTCGTGCTTGCTCGGCCAGCGGCCCCCGTCAATCGCATCGGGAAGCCCGAAATGATCGGGCCTCGCACCGATGGGCGACGGAACGATCCAGTCGCCCGCCGCCCGGTTCTCGGCGGTGGCGCTGATCGCGGCACACACCTCGGCTATTGAAAAAAGGCCTTCCAGACTGGGGCTGGCCAGCTTCTCCAAGGCACGGAACACCACATGACAGTGTGAATCGATGAAACCCGGAAGCACCAGCCGCCCATCGAGGTCCACCACCCGGCTACCGGTTTCCGCGGTCGAAGCGAGGTCGTCGCCCACCGCCACGATGCGGCCGTCTTTAACCGCGAAGTCTCGCGCGATGGTGAATTCGTCGTCCACCGTTGCCACTTTGCCGTTCACATAAACGGTTGTCAGCGCAGGCTCCTGTGAGCGATGGTGTTGCGAGGGAATATTCATGACGGTCCTTTTCGAGTCCGAGCACGGTCTGCTATGAAGCTGCTAGGCCTGGATTGAACTCAGGCAGCCCCTTCTGTGGCTACGCCGAGAAATTGCGCTGCTGCATCCGGACGATGACGGAAGTTCTCAAGCGAATCGGAGTAGCCCACAACTCCCCGGTCGAGGATAGCCACCCGGTCGGCAGAGTCCTGGATCATGCCCAGATTCTGCTCAATCAGCAAGACCGCCATTCCCTCCACGGCGAGTTCGCGGACGATGCCTCCGATGGCGGACACGATCATCGGCGCAAGACCCTCGCTCGGTTCATCGAGAATGAGAATCTTGGGGTTGCCGAGGAGCGCCCGCGCGATCGCCAGCATTTGCTGCTCACCACCTGACAGGGTGTCGGCGCGGTTTCGCCGCCGCTCTTCCAACCGCGGGAACATCTCGAACACGCTGGGGATGCTCCAACGGCCACGCCCGTTTGCCGACATCCGGAGGTGCTCATCCACGCTGAGTCCCGGCCAGATTCGTCGGCCTTGCGGAACAAGACCGACTCCGCGTCGAGACACCTGATGCGGTAACTGGCCGCGAGCTTCCCATCCGTCAACGAGTATCGATCCTCCCGTCGGACGGATGATGCCGGAAACTGTGTACGCCAGAGTGCTCTTGCCCACGCCGTTTCGGCCGAGGAGAGCCAAAACCTCTCCCGCGCCAACGTGTAGGTCGACGCCCTTGAGGACGGTGCCCCCGTGGTAGCCGGCCATGAGTCCCGTGATGGACAGGATGGGCCGATCCTCTGCGTTCTGCCGATCAGACATAGAAGAACTCTCCTCGCTCGGTGGAGCCCAAGTAGACCTCCTGGACGGCGTCGGATGCTTGAATGGCCGCGGGCGTTCCCCGCTCGATGACTCTTCCCGACGCCATGGCGACGACCTCCTCCGCCAGGTTGAACACAACATCCATGTCGTGCTCGACCAGCAGGATCGTGATGGTGCGCGGTAGCGCACGGATCAAACCGGTCAGCCGTTCGCTGTCGCCCTTGGTCATTCCCGCCATCGGCTCGTCTAAGAGAAGCAGGCGCGGTTCGAGAGCCAAGGCGATGGCCAGATCGAGTGCACGCCGCTCGCCGTGCGAGAGTGCCCCCGCGAGCACATCGCTTTTAGCCTGGAGGCCGGTCATATCGAGGTAGTGCCGACTCTGCTCCTCCATGGCGCGAAAAACCTTCGCGCCCCCGAAGAGACTGGTCGAGATGCCCAGCCGACGGCGCAGTGCCACCCGAACATTCTCGTGAGCGGAGACTTCGTCGAAGAGGCTCGAGTGCTGGAACGTCTTGACGATTCCACGTTGCGATCGTCGAGAGACTGAAAGCTTCGTGATGTCTTCGCCGTCGGAATGGATCGTGCCGGAGCTCGGGCGGATCGTTCCTCCTATCAGCCCGAGCAGCGTCGACTTTCCGGCGCCGTTGGGTCCGATCATGGCGATACGGGCGCCGTGAGCGACCCGGAGATCCACGTCGGCGACCGCCACCAGCCCGCCATACTCTCGCGTTAGTCCCTTGAGTTCCAGGATGTCGGCTGATGACGTCATCGCAGGCCCGTCCTTCCGAATTTACCGATGCGGCTTCCGAGTGCCCGCACTTCCTTCCACGAAACCCCGTTGGGGAACAGGAACGCGCTGGCGACGAACAGTGCTCCCAGAAGGAGGATTTGCCTGCCCAAGAAGTACGGAGCCAGCTGGTCACGAACAAGCACAATGACGAGTGCGCCGATGAACGGCGTGAACATCGACCGTGTTCCCGCGATGCACAACACCAGCAACGGCAAGGCCGAGTTGACGAACGAGAGGTCCGATGTGGACACGAGTTCGTAGTTGATCGCCGAGAGTGTTCCGGCATACGCCGCAGCCGCGCCG
>JAODMM010000228.1 GCA_025465015.1 Cryobacterium sp.
GTCCTCATCGTCGAGGGCGTCAAGCAGGCGCTTGCTGCACACGCCTGGGCTCCGGACAACTGGTCGATCTATAGGATCACCGGCATCTGGTCGTGGTTGGTCGCCGGCGATGCTGAGGATATCCCGAGCGCCCCGACAACATACCTGTCCCTGGTTCAGGGCTGCAAGGTCGTGATCGTCCCGGATGCTGACGCGGCAACCAAGATCGCCGTCTTCGACGGTGCGACTGCGCTCGGCAAGGCGTGCGAGGCCTACGGCGCGACCAGCGTGAAGTTCGCACGCCTCCCGGGCGCTGGCAAGGACGGCGTCGACGACCTGCTCGCCCGCCTGGCCGATGACGCCGCTCGTCGCAATATGCTGCACTCGTGGGTCACAAACGCGAAGCCCAAGCCTGCCGACCTCGATATGCGCCGGCAGAAGTCGATGCGGGCGCAGCTCTCGGCAGAACGCCGCGCGAAGGCGACGGAGGCCAGCCAGGAAGATTCGGACAGTCGTATTCCGGTCAATGTCGGAAGGGACATGCTCCAGGTCGTGCTCGACCTAGTCGATGCGCTAAACATGCGTCGCGGCGGCGTACACGTCTTCCATCGGTCGAACGAATTGGTCCGTCTTCGGCGCGGAGATGGCAAGGATGGCGCAATCGGCGCGCTGAGGATCGAATCGCTCGGCCAGAGCGGCCTCCGGCGCGAGCTGCTCGAAGCGGTGCGCCCGTTCACTGAAACGCCCCGCGGCCCTGAGCCTGCTGCTCTAACGAACATGATCGTCGACCTTGTTGCCGACCATTACGACCAGCTGCCGCGGCTGTCCGGGATAACCCGCTCCCCCATCGTGCTCAGGGACGGGATTGTGCTGACCGCCTCCGGTTTCCACGCCCAGAGCGGAATGTTTCTCGACCTGACGCAGGACGTGGAGGGTATCGCCGTGCCCGAGCATCCCACCGACGCCGACATCGCCGAGGCGACCTCGCTGATCCGGGACGATCTCTTCGCCATGGACGGTGCGGGCGGCACCGACGGCTGGGTGTTCGCCTCCGAGGCTGACCAGACGAACGCGATTGCGGGTCTGCTAACGCCACTCGTCCGGCAAAACGTCAGCAAAGCACCGGCGCTGCTGTTCGACGGCCTGCAGCGCGGCGTCGGCAAAGGCGAATGCGTTGAGATCATCCACCGGACGGCGTTCGGCACCCCGGCTCCGATCCAGCCAACTCCGACGACTGATGAAGAGATGGACAAGCGCCTCACGGCCAAGTTGAGGGCAGGGGCTGACACGATCGTGCTCGACGAGGTCCAGAACAAGGACGGGTCGTCCCGGCTCGACTCGAACTCGCTCAGCGCATTCCTGACATCGGTGCTTTACGAGGGACGCAAGCTCGGCGCGTCCGAGATCCTCAGCTCGTTGAACCTCGCGACGGTATTCGGGACCGGCAACAATATCCAGATCCCCGGCGACATGATTCGCAGGGTCTACACGAGCCGTCTCTCATCTGACCGACCGGACCTTGAGACGCGGGACAACTTCCGGCACGACCTCGACACGTGGGTGCCAGAGCACCGCGGCGAGCTGTTGCGCGCTTGCCTGATCATGATCCGGGCCTGGTACGACCGTGACCAGCCCGATGCCCCGAAGACTTTCGGCTTCAAGTCATTTACCGAGTGGCAGCGGGTTATCGGCGGCATCCTCCACCTCGCCGGCATCCGCGGATTCCTCTCAACTGTGCTCGAGGTCCGCGATAGTGCCGACAGCGAGGCCGTGGACAATGCCGAGCACTGGAGATGGGTTGAGCTGAAGTTCCCCGCGGGCACGCGCTTCGCGGCCTCGGAGGTGCTCGCACAGGCCAAGGCGGACCCCGATGCACCGCCACCCTATGGTGTTTCGTGGGACGGTCTAGACGGCCGCAAGCTGTCGATGCTCTATGGCCGGAACCCCCGCTGGTACGCCGACATTCGAATCCGTGAGGACGGGAAGGTGCACGGCGGAGCCAAGGCCTACGTCGTCGAGCATCTCCCCGCAGGCGTCGCCGTGCTGCCGAGCGCAGCACTCGCTCCGTCGCCTGTTTCGGTTCCTGCCGGGCCGCGTCCAGCTGCCGGAACCGCGCCGGGAGAGCTCATCGAGTTCACCGGACGTGGCGGCTTTAAGCAGCAGGCTGCCCGGGCGATGCCGCCGATGAACGGCAAGACCATCGCAGAGCTCGGTGGTGATGCCTCTTGAGCATCCTGTACCTAGACCTTGAAACCGCAGATGCGGATCGCATCTGGGACTACGGCCCCGGCTTCGTCCGCCTCGCGGGCGTCGCCGTTGGCGGCTCTGCGGTAGTCACGACCACCGACCTCGGCGCTGTGGTCGAGATGATCGGGCAGGCCGACCTCGTGGTCGGCCACAACCTGCTCGCCTTCGACCTGCCTGCGCTTGAGCGGTACCACGGACTCGACCTCGCACGTCTCGTGCGCGAGCACCGGGTGATCGACACGCTGCTGGTCGCACGACAGAACGATCCGCCTCTGTCCGGTCAGATCGACGCCGGCCGGTACAACCTTGACGCCGTGTGCGGGC
>JAODMM010000260.1 GCA_025465015.1 Cryobacterium sp.
GCGATGGCGCTGGTTCTGGATCCCGGTCTGATCGTCGCTGACGAGCCGACGACCGCTCTCGACGTGACGGTGCAGGCCGAGATCCTCGACCTCCTGCGCCGGTGCCGCGACGAGTTCGGTACCGCCATCGTGCTGATCACGCACAATATGGGCGTTGTGGCCGACCTCGCCGACCGGGTGGCGGTCATGTATGAAGGCAAACTCGCCGAAGAAGCGGACGTGCGCACACTATTCGCCTCGCCGCGAGACCCCTACACCAGGAGGCTGCTCGCGGCTGTTCCCCACGTGGGCCACGGAATCGCCGACGCCCAGGCGCGAGTCGCAGCTCGGGAGCCGGGTTGGGCCATGCAGCAGCCGGTGGTGCAGGCGAGGGACCTCCGCATCCAGTATCCGGCCCGCTTGGGACGCAACGGTTTCACCGCCGTCGACGGTGTCGGTTTCTCCATCCGCCCTGGCGAGGTGCTCGGGCTCGTGGGCGAAAGCGGATCCGGCAAGACCACGATCGGGCGCGCCATCGCCGGCCTGACCCGCGTGACGGGCGGCTCGCTGCAGGTTCTCGGGCACGAGATGAACGGGTTCAGGGAACGCGACTTCACGAAGATGCGCCGGCACATCGGTTTCGTCTTCCAGGATCCTGCTTCCAGCTTCAACCCCCTTCTCACCATCGCGGACTGCGTTGCGGAGCCGCTGGTCGTCCATGGGGTGGCCGAGTCTGGGGCGGATGCCCGGGGTCGGGTCGCTGACCTGCTGGAGGCGGTGCAGCTCCCCAAAGCTTACGGAGACCGGTACCCGCACGAGCTCAGCGGTGGGCAGCGCCAGCGAGCGAGCCTAGCCCGCGCCTTGGCGCTCGAACCGGCGCTGCTCATCGCCGACGAGCCGACCTCAGCGTTGGACGTTTCGGTGCAGGCCAGGGTGCTGACATTGATCGCCGAGTTGCAGCGGGAGTTCGGCTTCGCGGCGCTCTTCATCAGCCATGATCTCGCCGTGGTCGACGCGCTTGCCGACAGAATCGCGGTGCTCTACAAGGGTAAACTCGTTGAGGAAGGCACCGCCTCGGAGGTCCTCGGGGCGCCGAAGGATCCGTACACGCAGCGTCTGCTGGCCTCGCTTCCGGTGCCGGATCCGGCGGTGCAGGCTCTACGGAGAGAGTAACTGCACCGCTTGCGTGCGGCAGGATAGAACGCATGACACGCCGCCCGGCATTCGTTCACCCGCTCATGACGAGTGACCTGACGATCGAGTACCCGCCCCATGGGGCCAGTCCCGCATTCGTCGCTGTGCATGGGTTCACGCTTCGCATCGCACCCGGGGAGGTGGTTGGCCTGCTCGGTGAGAGCGGGTCGGGTAAAAGCACCGTGGCCCGGGTGCTCTCCGGCGATGCTGCCGGCAGCACCGGCGGGGAGGTGCGTCCCCAGATCACCGGGGGTGAGGCGACGGTGCTGGGGTTCCCGCTGCGCCGGATCAGTCGGCGCAAGCTCGCCCGGCTGACGTTCGGAGTCGGACACTTGGCCCAGGATGCGGCTGAGACCCTCCCGCCCACAATGACGGTGGCCGAGATCGTCGGCGAACCCGTGCTCGAGCGTGACCGGCACTTCGACCGTCACGCCCTTGAAGCCCGGGTCCTGACCATGGTCGATGCTGTGCGTCTCCCTCTGGCCGTCCTCCACAAATTCCCGTACGAGTTGAGTAACGGGCAACGCCAGCGTGTTGCGCTCGCTAAGGCACTGGTGTTCGGACCTTCCCTCCTGATTGCCGACGAGCCGACTGCAGGCGTCGACGTCACCGTCCGCAACGCGGTCATCGACCTGCTCGGCGAGCTGCAACGGGAACGCTCGTTCTCCGCCCTCGTGATCAGCCACGACATTCGGGTGCTCCGGCGGGTGGCCAATCGCATCGGAGTCATGCACCAGGGGGTGCTGGTCGGTCTGGGGCCCATCGATGAGGTGTTCGCTGACCCGTGGCATCCGTATGTCGCCGGTCTCGCCGCAGCCCTCGGGAGCGCAGCGCCCGGCGCCGCGGTGCACCAGACCGATGCTGGGCCGGACGTCGAATCCGGCACCGGTGCCGATCACGACGGCGGCGGTGCCGATCACGAGGGCGGCGCCGATCACGACGGCGGTGGTGCCGGCCACGACGGTGGTTCCGATCACGACGGTGGTGGTGACGCAGGGGGCGAGAGCGCCCGGGATCGGGTGCGGTGACCTCGGTGGTGGGAGCCAGGACTGACCCCCAACAGCAGCACCGGGCCCTCGGCGCCGGGGTCGTCCAGTTGTCGAGCGAGAAGCGCCCTGAACCCGGCCCGATCGCCCTGCTCCCCGGGTCGCAAGACGTCTTCGCTGCAGCGATCCGGGCGGGCGGCGGAACGGTGCAGGGCCTCTCGCCGGCCACACGCGGCCTCGTCTGGCTCTCCTATGCCCGACCGTCCGAACTGGATGAGACCCTCCGAGCGAACCCCCAGATTCAATGGGTGCAGCTGCCGTGGGCCGGGGTGGACGCGTTCAGCGACATACTGAAACGTCATTCCCGTCCACGCATGGTTTGGACGAGCGGTAAGGGTGCGTTCGCTCAGCCTGTCGCCGAACATGCACTCGCCCTCACTCTCGCTCTCCTACGGGTCCTGCCCAAGCGGGTGCGCGCAACGAGCTGGAACTCCGCCCCCGAGGGCATCTCCCTTTACGGGCGGCACGTGGTGGTCATCGGTGCTGGAGGGATCACGCAGGAACTCCTCCGACTCCTCGCTCCCTTCGGTGCCAGGGTCACCGTCATACGACGCAGTACGGGGAGCCTTCCCGGTGCCGCTCGCACCCTGCAGTCTGATCAGTTGCACGCCGTGCTCCCGGCCGCCGACGTCGTCGTGCTTGCGGCGGCCCTGACCGACGACACCCGGCACCTGATCGGCGCCGAAGCGCTCTCGCTGATGCATTCGGGTTCCTACCTCGTCAACGTCGCCCGCGGCGGCCTCGTCGACACCGACGCTCTGGTGGCCGCCCTGGCCGGGGGAGAGATCGCCGGCGCGGGGCTCGACGTGACTGATCCTGAGCCGTTGCCGGACGGGCATCCGTTGTGGCTGGAGCCACGCTGCCTGGTGACACCCCATATGGCCGACACGCCCGACATGACAGCACCCCTCCTGGCGGGTCGGATCCGAGAGAATGTGGCCGCTTTCCTGGGTGACGGGCGATTTGTCGGGGTCGTCGACCCGGCGCTCGGCTACTGACTGCGCCTGTGGATTTGGTGCACACGCAACCTTTGCTAGAGTAGCTACGCTGTTCAAGCATTCCTCGATAGCTCAATTGGCAGAGCAGCCGGCTGTTAACCGGCAGGTTCTTGGTTCGAGTCCAAGTCGGGGAGCGAAAGGCCGTTCCGGGCTCCACCCTGGACGGCCTTTTTCGTTCTCCCCCACCGCGGTCCCGCCACGACGGGTCCCTCTCCCATGACGAAAGGCACCCGCATGGCCGAGGGGATCACCGAACCGGCAGGCGAGGCTGACCTGAGCCGGGCAGTGCGCGCGGGGCTGGCAGTCGGACTGGCGACCGCTGCGTACGGTATCTCCTTCGGTGCGCTAGCGGTCTCTTCGGGCCTCGACGTCTGGCAGGCGTCCTTTCTCAGCCTGGTGATGTTCTCGGGCGGTTCCCAGTTCGCCCTCATCGGCATCCTCGCTGCCGGGGGATCGGGGGCAGGTCCCGCCGCGGTCGCCAGCGCCGCACTCCTCGGCACTCGGAACGGCCTCTACGGGATGAGAACCTCGCCGATTGTCGGGCCTGGACGGTGGAAGCGAATGGCAGCTGCCTGGGTGACCATCGATGAGTCGGCGGCGGTCGCGCTGGCGCAATCGTCCCCCCGTGCGCGGCGCGCGGGCTTCTGGGTGACGGGCATGGCGGTGTTCATCGGGTGGAATCTCACAACGTTGGTCGGTGCCCTCATCGGCGATGCCCTGGGGGACACCAGCGCCTATGGTTTGGATGCCGCAGCTGCGGCGGCATTCGTCGGTTTGATCTGGCCGAGACTCAAGCGGATTCAGGCGGGGGCTGTGGCTGTGGCGGCTGCCGTCGTGGCAACAGCGCTGACACCGGTTCTCATGCCGGGGCTGCCAGTGCTCGTCGCGGCGCTCGTCGCCGTCGTGGTGGGGGCTTTGAACTGGCTGGGTACGCCGGAAAAAGATGAGCCGGCCAGAACGAGCTCGTCGGGGGTCGCGGGATGACCCTGTGGCAGATCATCATCCTCGCGTCGATAGCGTGCCTGCTCATCAAGTTCGCGGGCTATCTCGTTCCGCCGACTCTGCTGCATAAGCCCGGTCCTGCTCGCATCGCGGACCTGCTTACGGTGGCCCTGCTGGCGGCCTTGATCGCGGTGCAAACCCTGGGAAGCGGCGACGCTATTGTCGTGGACGCCCGCGTCCCCGCTGTGCTGGTCGCCGTGGTGCTGTTCGCCATCCGGGTGCCGTTCGTGCTGGTCGTGATCGCCGCAGCCCTCGTGGCTGCCGGCATCCGCGCTCTGTAGCCTGCGCTCAGTCCTCGAGGTGGTCGACGCCCGGCATCCAGGTGAGCCCGGGTACTCCCCAGCTGCGCTTCTTGGTGATCTTCTTCACTTCTTTGGCGTATGGATGCCCGAGCCGGTCGACGTAGAGCGTGCCGTTGAGGTGGTCGAACTCATGCTGGAAGATGCGGGCGAGCCAGCCGTGCGCCGGGATCTCGAAGGGCTGCTGGTCGAGGGTCACCGCGCGAAGCACGGCCGACTCTGCCCGGCGGAGGGGGAACCGTTCCCCGGGGAAGGAGAGGCATCCTTCGATGTCCTCGTCCTCATCCGCGTGACCGGCGGGCACCGGTGTGATCCAGAGCTCAGGGTTGATCGCGACTCCACGCCAGGGTTGGTCGTTGTCGTCGGTGTAGTTGAAGGTGAACAGGCGAAGGGGGATGCCGACCTGCGGGGCGGCAAGACCTACTCCGGGTGCCGCATCCATCGTCTCGAACATGTCCTCCACCAGAGTTCGCAATTCCGTGTCGAAAGTGACGACGGGGGTTGCGGGGGAGTGGAGCACAGGATCGCCTGAAATTACTATCGGTCGCACGGCCATTCATCAAGAATATCGGGGCGACAGTCGGTAGTGTCGTCGGGTGACCCTCGACCTGTCTGAACTCGCCGCGGAGATCACCATAGATCCGCGGCAGGCCATTGGTATCCCCCTGGCGCTTGTCGGTGCCGTCTTCCTGTCGCTCGGGGCGCAGTTCCAACACCGCGGAGTCACCAAGGTAGAGGCGAGCACTTCGCTTGTCACCGGGGGCTTGAACGCCCGGCAACTCGCCCTCCTGCTTGCGCGCCCGTCCTGGGTGCTCGGAACGCTGATGCTCGGGTTGGCCATCGCATTCCAGCTCTCCAGCCTTGCGTTCGCGCCCCTCATCGTCGTACAGCCTCTGGGTGCTGTGGCCCTGGTGATTACGACGATCCTGAACGCGCGGGTGTCCCGGGTCAGCCCCAACCGCGCCTCACTCATCGCCATCGGAATGTGTGTCGCGGGTGTTGGGCTGTTCGTCACGGTCGCGGCGTTCACCGCCGTTGACAAACCGGTGACGGACGCCGACCTCATCACGATCCTGGTGGTGCTGGCGATCGTGCTCGTCGGGGCCGGCCTGACCTTTTCCGGTCTTCGCCAGAAGTTCAGCGCAATCTTCTACATCATCGGCGCGGGCATCCTCTACGGGTTCGTCGCAACCTTGGCGAAAGTCATCATCAACCGGGTCCAGCATGGGAACTTCGAGTGGCTCACCCTCACCTGCCTTCTGGGGCTGCTGCTCGCTGCCGGACTCGGCGGATACTTCGTCCAGAACGCCTATGCGTCGGGACCACCTGATCTCGTGATCGCCGGCCTCACCGTGGTAGATCCTCTTGTTGCCGTGGGCATCGGGATCATCGTTCTTGGCGAAGCGTCTCAGGCGCCGCTCTGGGCAGTGATCGCGTTCCTGGTCGCGGGCGTCATCGCCATCTGGGGTGTGTTCCTGCTGTCGAAATATCATCCGCAGGCCCGGGTCTGAGCGCGGCCGGAATTGCGCCGCGCCCACATGATGAAGGCTGCGCCAATGCGTGCGGTTTAGACTAGGCGCGAGAAGGCTTCGCCGGAACGCCTCGTTGAAATTCACGCCTTCTCGCCGGTTGCTGCTTCCCGGCACACCACACGTAGGGAATTCATCTCTTGTCTGATTCGACCCATTTGCCCAGCGACGCGCGCGACGCGGAACCGGCGGCAAAGAAGCCGATCCGGGTCCTGATCGCCGCCGACACGTTCGCACCCGACGTGAACGGAGCCGCCAGGTTCGCTGAGCGACTCGCCGGCGGAATGGTGTCTCGCGGCCACGAGGTCCACATCCTGGCCCCTGCGTCGTCTCGCCGTCACGGTACCTGGACGGAGGTCCACGAGGGCCAGCCGATGACCGTGCACCGCCTGCCCAGCTGGCGCTGGTACCCGCACGACTGGCTCCGTTTCGCGCTGCCGTGGCTGATTCGTCCCGCAAGCCGAAGCATCCTCGATGCGGTCAAGCCCGATGTCGTGCATTTCCAGTCGCATGTCAACATCGGCCGGGGACTCGCCATTGAAGCCGAGAAACGCGGCATCCGAATCATCGGAACCAACCACCTGATGCCCGAGAACATGCTCGAGTTCTCGTTGGTGCCGAAGGGGCTGCAGCATCAGGTGGTCAAGGCGCTGTGGAAAGCCGCGCGGCGCACCTTCGGGCGGGCGGAGGCTGTCACCACGCCGACCCGGCGCGCCGCCGAATTCCTGGAGAAGTACACCGGCCTCACGGGTGTACACGCCATCTCATGCGGCATCGACGCGCACAACTATGCCCCCAAGTTTGGGCCGCGCACGGAGAACCGCATCCTCTTCGTGGGCAGGGTCACGGGGGAGAAGCACATCGATGTCCTACTGCAGGCCGTCACCCTGCTCCCTCCGGAACTCGATGCCAAAGTCGAAATAGTCGGCGGCGGCGACCAGCGCCGCAACCTCGAGCACCTGGCTGAAATCCTCGGCATTCGTGACAGGGTCACCTTCGACGGATACGTGACGGATGAGGAGTTGCGGGCCGCCTATTCCCGCGCCACCGTTTTCGCGATGCCCTCGATCGCCGAACTGCAGAGCATCGCCACCATGGAGGCCATGGCTTCCGGGCTGCCGATCGTCGCCGCGAACGCAATGGCGTTGCCTCACCTCGTGCATGACCAGCGCAACGGTTACCTGTTCCAGCCCGGCAGCGCGACCGACCTCGCCGAGAAGCTGACTGCCGTTCTCACCGCCGCGCCTGCCGACTTCGATGCCCTCAAGCGTGAGTCGCTGAAGCTGATCGGAGCGCACGACATCAATCGCACGCTGAACACCTTCGAATGCCTGTATCGTGGTGAACCGGTGACCGACCCGGTCACCGATGAAGCTTCCGCACACTCATCGAGTGATCGCGGTGCTCGGGGTGGTAGCTCAGCTGGTTAGAGCAGCGGACTCATAATCCGTCGGTCACGGGTTCAAGTCCCGTCCGCCCTACCAATGATTCATTGGGATGCAAGGATATCCGCTGGCCGTGTACAGAGGCACAACCCCTCGAAGACCCCTCCGTTGTCCGTCCACTTGGATGCCGCGCCTGCCTCGTGCCCTAGGATCACAAGCACCCAGCAATGCGCGAAGGGGGACATGTGGCAGAACTGTTGGTGCGAGATATGGGGAAGCTTCGCGAGTCGCTTGCTGAGGCTGCGCGCACGGATGAGAGCACTATCGACCGTGTGGTAGCTAGATTTATCGAATTGCGGCCGGGCATAGACGACAAACTGGGTGCTCGCCGACACCACATGCTCACTGGGCGGCGAGGAACTGGAAAGTCGACTCTGCTGCACGTTGTAAGGAAGCGCCTGGAGAAGAAGGGCGTTGCGGTCGCGACCGTCGACATGGAGCGATTCAAGGGGCGTGAATTTCCCGATGTGCTCATCGAGATTCTCATCGCGCTTCTTGCTGCCATGCGACCAGAGGTTCGTTTCAAACATCTGTGGCCGGATCAGTTGCTAAAGTCGCGCGAGACCAAGCTGCGAAAGGAATTGTTAGCAGCGCTCAATGACCCCCAAAGCCTAACGAGGCGAATCGAACGTACCGCTTCACGCAAGTCCAAGTTAGGTGTGGGCGGCAGCGGGGCAGCCGCCTGGCAGGGTGTGGGCTTCAAATCGACAGGTGGAATAGAGCATGCGAAGGATTCCACCTCGATCGCGGCTGCACAGTATGAAGAGCTCAAAATCCAGCGTCTCCAACAGCTTGCCCCTCGAATCTCAGAAGTACTCAAGTCACTGGTAGATAGAACGGCTGAAAAGTATGCACTCATATTCATCGACGACTACTACTTCGTCCGCTTAGCCGATCAACCAAACGTTCTTGGGTACCTCCATCAGGTCTGCAAGGGAACCGGCGTCTGGCTAAAGATTGGGGGTGTGGGCTCGCGTCTTAACCCGTTCGTTGACGGCGACCCACCCGTGGGGATGCAACTGACGCAGGATATGGATGGACTTGCTCTCGATGTAACCCTGGATGACTTCGCTACCGCGCAAGGATTCCTGGAGAAGATGCTCGATGGCGTCATGGAGCCGCATGGGATCTCCACCCCGCAGCTCTTTACCGATGAATCGCGCAATCGGATGGTCCTGGCTTGCGGAGGCGCGGTCGCTCGCGACTACATAACTCTGACGGATGACGCCATTGACGAGGCCGTGGAGCGAATGAGCAAGGCGAAGACATACAAAGAAGACGCCGTTGTTCGGATCACATCTGCAGATGTTCAGCGCGCCGTCCGAAAGCGTATGAACAACAAGGAACAAGAGTCCCTTGGCCTGGATGCTGGCGCAGATGCGGGCCTACTGAGCGCTCGTTGGCGGGATATCTGCGACTTCATTCGAGAATCAGGCGAGATAGTTTTCATCTTGGTCAAACAGGCGGATTTGGACGGAACGACTTGGGGTAAAGAAGTCCAACAACTTGAGAACCTGCGCTTGTTGCACCGCATTAAGGACGCGATACCAAACACAATGGGATGGCGGGGCATCAAGACTATGGTCTTCATGGTCGACCTCGGCCAGATAGCGAACCAGCGCCTTCGTACCAAAATCCCTGAGTTCTGGAAGAGCACTGCTGAGTTCGACAAGCTACGGCGTGCTGAATGGGTTTACTCTCCCGGCTGGCGGGAAAGCCAG
>JAODMM010000004.1 GCA_025465015.1 Cryobacterium sp.
TACGGCACAGGTGTCAGCACCAGCGACACCGCGAGGATGCCTGGCGGACCCAGGACCGCAGCGACTCTGAAGGAGCTCGAGCAGGAGAATCGCGAGCTCAAGAGAGCCAACGAGATCCTGAAGAGGGCCGCCAGTTTCTTCGGGGCGGAGCTCGACCGCCAGCACAAGAAGTAGCCACGCTCATCGACGCCTACCGCGACGATGTTGTCGCGGGCCGGCGTCTGGGGATCGAGCGCATCTGCTGCGTGCTGCAGGTGGCCCCGAGCAGCTACTACGAGATCAAGAACCGACAACCCTCAGTTCGTGCGCAGCGCGACGAGGTGATGGGCCCGGTCGTGCGGCAGCTGTGCGAGGACAACTACCGGGTCTACGGTGCCCGGAAGGTCTGGAAGGCCCGGCGCGGAGGTCACGACATCGGCCGTGACCAGGTTGCCCGCCTCATGGGCGCCGCTGGGATCGAGGGTGTGCGGCGCACCAAGCGGATACGCACCACCAAACCCGACCCGGGCATGCCGCGGCACCCGGACCTGGTGGGCCGCGACTTCACCGCCACGGCCCCGAACCAGCTGTGGGTCACCGACCTGACGTTCGTGCCGACCTGGGCCGGCGTCGCCTACGTCTGCTTCATCATCGACGTCTACTCGAGGATCATCGTGGGCTGGCGGGTTGCCTCCCACATGCGGACCACGATGGTCCTCGACGCGATCGAGATGGCTCGCTGGTCACGCGGCACCCAGCTCGCTGGCCTGCGGTGTCACAGCGATGCCGGGTCGCAAGGCGAATTCAACTGGTCGTCGCAACACCTCTATCTGGAGGTGCTTCATGGCGAGAAGGCAGCAGGCTGCAGATCGTGCGCAGCGTCCGAAGATGCGTTCGCCGGGCAGGTGGGGTTTCCCGCGGCGGGTTGAGCGCGAGTTCTGGCGAGGGATTGGACAAGGCCTACGGACGGCCAAGGCCGCAGAGGCGGTCGGCGTGTCCGAGGTGATCGGGGGCCGCTGGTTCCGTGAGGGTGGCGGCATGCCGCCTATGACCCTGGCCGAGCCCACGGGCCGGTATCTGTCGTTCGTCGAGCGTGAAGAGATCGCGATCCTGCGGGCGCAGGGCCACGGCCCACGAGAGATCGGGCGCCGGATCGGGCGTAATGCATCGACGATCTCGCGAGCTTCGCCGGAACGCGGCCACGCGATCTACGAACCCGGGGTACCGGGCAACGACCGCTCAGTGGAAGGCCGAGATCGCAGCGAAGCGCCCGAAAGAAGCGAAGCTGGTGACGAACCCGAGGCTGCGTGAGTACGTCCAAGACCGGCTCGCCGGGAACGTCCGCCGCCCTGACGGCACGATCGTCGGGGGGCCCACGACACCGCCATGGAAGGGGTTGAACAAGCCCCATCGTCAAGACCGACGGTGGTCGACGGCATGGAGTCCGGAGCAGATCGCTCATCGTCTCAAGGTCGAGTTCCCCGATGATGAGTCCATGCGCATCAGTCACGAGGCGATCTACCAGTCGTTGTACATTCAGGGGCGTGGTGCGCTCAAGCGTGAACTGGTCACGTGTTTACGCACGGGCAGGGCACTGCGGGAGCCGAGGGCCCGGTCGCCGAACAAACCCCAGGGCCACGTCACCGCTGACGTCGTCCTCAGCGAACGCCCCGCCGAGGCCGAAGACCGCGCCGTGCCTGGCCACTGGGAAGGCGACCTGATCATCGGGACCGGCAGGTCCGCGATCGGCACCCTCGTCGAGCGCAGCAGTCGCTCAACGCTTCTGGTGCACCTTCCCCGGCTGGAGGGCTGGGGCGAGAAGCCCTACGTGAAGAACGGGCCATCGCTCGGCGGCTACGGCGCCGTCGCGATGAACGCCGCGCTGACGGCGTCGATGACCACACTGCCCGAGCAGCTGCGCAAGACGCTGACCTGGGATCGCGGCAAGGAACTCTCGGGCCACGCGCAGTTTGCGTTGGCAACCGGGACGCGGGTGTTCTTCGCTGATCCCCACTCACCGTGGCAGCGCCCGACGAACGAGAACACCAATGGTCTGCTGCGGCAGTACTTCCCCAAGGGCACTGACCTGTCGCGCTGGTCCGCTGGCGACCTCGAGGCCGTCGCTTACGCGCTCAACAACCGGCCCCGCAAGACCCTCGGCTGGAAGACCCCCGCCGAAGTCTTTGAAGAACAACTACGCTCGCTTCAACAACCCGGTGTTGCATCGACCAGTTGAACTCGCCCAATTTACGTCCATCCGCTATGGCGAGCGCTTGGCCGAGATCGGTGCGGTGCCCTCGATCGGCACCGTCGGTGATTCGTAGCGGCCGTCGAAGACCGTCGAGGACGTCGAGCTCGCCACCCTCAGCTGGGTCCACTGGGACAACCACGAACGGCTGCACGGCTACCTCGACGACGTCCCACCAGCAGAGTTCGAGGAGACGTTCTACGCTACGAAACGGACCGACCAACCCTTGGTCGGAATCCAATAGCCCGAGCCTCCATCAGACCCAGGGCGATTCAGATCGTGTCGAGCGTTTCGGTGGTATGGATGTCGCCGTGGCGGAGCAGCCAGTTGACGAGGTTGTTGCGCCAAGTGACGTTGACGCCGTCGGGTCGGGTTTTGATGGTTACGTCTTCGGCGTTGACGTTGACGTTGACGATGACGATGAGCCCTTGGACGTAGACGGGGAAGCCGCAGGCAGCGGTGAGGAGTTTAGCGGCTCGGTCGGCTTCGTGTCGGCTGTTCCGTACGTAAGGCTGGCGGTGTCCGTTGGTCATGAAGGTGTTGCCGCCGACCCAGATTGTCGCGTCGGGATGGTTCTTGGTGTTGACGGTGAAGACCCCGCCGGGGCCGATGAGCAGGGGGTCGATGTCGGAGCCACGGTCGCCCACGGGAATGGCGTGGAGGGACCGCTAGCGCGGGTCCCTCTTCGCAACCTTCGCGAGTTCACCGTCTGCTCCAATGCGCCACGCCCGTTCGTCAGTGTGCACCCCTAGCACGCGAGCCAGCACTGTCCTCACAGGGGCGGCGTCTCGGACGGCTTGGGCCTGCTCGCGGGCTTCAGCGCCCCGCTGGTTGGTTGCGAGGTCGAGCCAAGGGCGCGCCACCGGCGCTTCAGCGGGGAACGGATCAACGGGTGCCGGGGCGGTGGCTACGGGAGCAGAAGTCTTCGAGACCGGTGAGCCGGTGGGCGTGCTCTCCGGGACTGCCTTAGTGGACGGGGCAGCCACCACGAGGCGAGATGCACCGGTGGCATCGGCGTCTTGTTCGGGCAGGGTCACGTAGAGACGGTCCTTGCCGTACCGCTTCCATCGGTCCACCACGAGGTCTTCGTCGCTCACCATCGAATCATCCGCGATGTAACGTGGCGACGTCGGCTATCGCCTGGGAACTGGCGGAGTATTTCGCATTCATCAGCCGTTTTTCGGAGCGCCAGTTCGCCTACACCGACACCTTGGGCGACCTCACGCTGGGCACAGCAGGTGCTGTCGTTGGAGGCGTTGTTGTGCACCGTCTCCGCCAACAAGGTCGGCTCCTCGACCCGCCTCCCGTCCCTACACGTGAGCGGATTGCGGCCTGACGCCTCGTCGCTGCCATCGCCTGTCTCCTACGATGAGCCACATGGACGACCCACGAAATATGAACCGTTCACTCACGGCGACGACCGGGGGTGAACGGTCCTGATGGACACCCAGACCTTCGTCAACTTTGGACTGGTCCTGCTGTTCGTCATCGGCGGCGGTGTCTTCTCGGCCACCGAAATCGCTCTGGTTTCGCTGCGGGAGAGCCAACTCACCGCCATCGAGCGGAAGGGGGCACGTGGCGCACGGGTCGCTGCCGTGGCCCGCAATCCCAACCGGTTCCTTGCAGCCGTGCAGATCGGCGTCACGGTTGCCGGGTTCTTCTCCGCCGCATACGGCGGCTCGACACTGGCCCCCGACCTTGCGCCTTACCTGGAGAACCTTGGGCTGAGCGAGGACGCCGCGCTCACCACAGCGCTGGTTCTCATGACCCTGCTGATCGCCTACCTGTCGCTGGTCCTGGGTGAACTGGTCCCCAAAAGGCTCGCTTTGCAGAAGTCCGCTGGCGTCGCGTTGGCGGTGGCTCCCGTGCTGGACAAGTTCGCCACGCTGATGCGCCCTGTCATCTGGCTGTTGTCCCTGTCGACCAACGCTTTGGTAAGGCTCCTCGGTGGTGACCCGCACGCCACAAGCGAGCAGTTGTCAGAAGCGGAACTTAGGGAACTTGTGTCCACGCACGAAGACCTCAACGAGCAGGAACGCCGCATGCTCAGCGACGTGTTCGCCGCGACCGAGACCAGCATCAAGGAAGTGATGCGTCCTCGCGGTGACGTGTCGTTCATCGACGGGTCCGTTGCCGTCGCGGACGCGGCACTGATTGTCCAGAGTCTTCCGTACTCCCGTTACCCCGTCACTGGAGAAGGGTTCGACGACATCACCGGCTTCCTCCACGTACGGGACCTGCTTGCCATACAGGCGGACGACCCGCGCCGGGTGCGCGACCTGGTGCGCCCAATCCTGATGCTGCCTGGCAGCAAACTAGTGCTCCCCGCCGTTGCCAAGATGCGACACGACAGCATCCACCTCGCCGTAGTTGTCGACGAGTACGGCGGGACCGACGGCATCGTGACCCTGGAGGATCTGGTCGAGGAGATTGTCGGCGACATCCGCGACGAGTACGACATTGAGCCCATGCGGTCCGGTGACCTAACTGATATCGACGCCGGAACCAGCCTCGAAGACTTCGCCGAGGAAACAGGCATCATGCTCCGCGACGGTGGCTACGAAACCGTCGCTGGCTACGTCATCGCATTGCTCGGACACATCCCCGAGACAGGCGAACAGGTCGGGGTAGAAGGCGGCACACTCGAAGTCACCGAAGTCGTGGGAGCCCGCCTCACTCGGCTGACGCTGCACCGCGACTTATAGCCCTTCCGCAGCCACAGCGGCGCGCGCAGATGGGGACTCAGTTCCGGTTGCAGAGTCGCGTGCCAATCTCCTGAGATGCAACATCTGACTCTCGACCGATAGGCAGACGATGAAGCCCCGCAGCATCCGCTGCGGGGCTTCATCGTTCGTGTCTGCGCCTGTGCCGCGAGCCGAGGTGACCTCAACTGTCGTGACCTCTGTCGCGACTTCTGTCAGCTGCCTGACATCACACTGTCGTCCGACAAACTCACATCAGCTGCAGCCCGACGTACTCCCGCAGCCCTCACAGACGTAGCACGAGCCAGCAGGGCGCATCTTGGTCCCGCAGGTCATGCAGAGCGGGGAGTCGACGGCAGTCCCGGTGAGCTTCTCGAACAGCTCAGCAGAGGTGTGGGCCTCACCAACGACCGGACGGGCCGGGACCTCGCGGGCCTCGGAGCCCTTCGTGTCCTTGGTCTCTACCGACACGTCGGCGACGTCCTCGACCACGATGTCCTCGGCAGACACGAGCTCGGAGGCGGCGCCGGTCTCCTCCATCGACAGCTCGTAGGAGCCCGTCTCGAGCTGGCGCTGACGCTCCTCGGCGGAGTAGATGCCGAGGCCGGCGCGGTCCTCGAAGGACATGTAGTCCAGGGCCAGGCGGCGCCAGACGTAGTCCATCAGCGACTGTGCCATACGGACATCCGGGTCGTCGGTCAGACCGGCGGGCTCGAAGCGCAGGTTGGTGAACTTCGAGACGTAGGTCTCCAGCGGCACGCCGTACTGCAGGCCGATCGATACCGCGATCGAGAACGCGTCCATGACACCGGCCAGGGTCGAACCCTGCTTGCCGAGCTTGAGGAACACCTCACCCAGGCCATCGTCGGGGTAGGAGCCCGACGTCATGTAGCCCTCTGCCCCACCCACTGAGAAGGACGTGGTGCGGCTCGGCCGCGACTTCGGCAGACGCTTGCGGGTCGGCCGGTAGACCACCTTTTCCACCACGGTGGCCGCTGCGGAGGTTTCCGCGGCCGGCTTGGCCTTGCCGTCGCTCAGCGGCTGGCCGACCTTGCAGTTGTCGCGGTAGACCGCCAGCGCCTTGAGGCCGAGCTTCCAGCCCTGCAGGTAGACGTCGGCAATCTCCTCGACGGTCGCCGTCTCGGGCAGGTTGACGGTCTTGGAGATGGCGCCGGACAGGA
>JAODMM010000016.1 GCA_025465015.1 Cryobacterium sp.
CTTGAGGCCGGGAAGCTCTACCGCTCTCCCGCACCTTTGGGGTACGTATAGATACATTACGGTCCCCACCAACACCCGTCAAACCAACCCCACACCCCGGGCGTGTCAGAGCTGAGGAGCCCTCGGAGACGGGGAATCGTGCCCGTGAAGCCGGCGCATTCATGGAAGAAGCCGGCCCGCGTCAGACCGCGGGCCGGCTTCTCGAACACAGTGCCGCAAAGCGACGCGCGTCGTTTTCAGTAGCGGTAGTGGTCCACCTTGAACGGGCCTTCGACGGGCACACCGATGTAGGCCGCCTGCTCGGACGTGAGGGTTGTCAGTTCCACTCCCAGGGCGTCGAGGTGAAGTCGGGCTACTTTCTCATCGAGATGCTTGGGCAGCACGTACACGCCGACGGGGTAGCGCTCCGGGTAGCAGTACAGCTCGATCTGAGCAAGGACCTGGTTCGTGAACGAATTGCTCATAACGAACGACGGGTGACCCGTCGCATTGCCGAGGTTCATCAGACGCCCCTCGGAGAGGATGAGGATGCTTCGCCCGCTGGGCAGCCGCCACTCGTGCACCTGCGGCTTAATTTCCACCCTCTCGGCACCGGGAAGCGACTCGAGGCCGGCCATGTCGATCTCGTTGTCGAAGTGGCCGACGTTGGCGACGATTGCGAGGTGCTTCATACGAAGCATGTGCTCCGTCGTGATCACATTCAAGTTGCCGGTTCCGGTGACGAAGATGTCGACCTGCTCGACCACCGACTCGATCCGGGCCACCTGGAATCCGTCCATGGCGGCCTGCAGGGCGTTGATCGGGTCGATCTCGCTCACGATCACCCTGGCTCCCTGACCTCGCAGCGCCTCTGCCGCACCCTTGCCCACGTCACCGTAGCCAACCACGAAGGCGACCTTGCCACCGATCAGCACATCGGTGGCCCTGTTCAACCCGTCCGGAAGCGAGTGGCGGATGCCGTACTTGTTGTCGAACTTCGATTTGGTGACCGAGTCGTTCACATTGATCGCCGGAAACAGCAACCGGCTCCCGGATTCCAGTTCGTAAAGCCGGTGCACACCGGTGGTGGTCTCCTCTGTGACACCCATGATCTCGTTCGCGACGCGGGTCCAGTGGCCCGGCGAAAGGTCCAGCGAACGGCGGAGCGTATCCAGGACCACCCGGTACTCGAGGGTCTCGGCACCCGACGCCGGCGGAACAGCCCCGAGCTCTTCGAACTGCCGTCCCCGGTGCACGAGAAGGGTGGCGTCTCCCCCGTCGTCGAGGATCATGTTCGGTCCGGTCCACGTCTGCCCCGCGGCTGCCGCTTCGGCGCTCCAGTCGAAGATGCGCTCGGCGCACCACCAGTATTCCGCCAGAGTTTCGCCCTTCCAGGCGAACACGGGCACGCCGGCAGGCGCATCGGGCGTTCCCGTCGGACCGACCGCAATCGCTGCGGCCGCCTCATCTTGGGTGGAGAAAATGTTGCAGCTCGCCCAGCGGACCTGGGCGCCGAGGGTCACAAGAGTCTCGATGAGCACCGCCGTTTGCACCGTCATGTGCAACGAACCGGCGATGCGTGCTCCGGCGAGGGGCTTCGTCTCACCGAACTCGGCGCGGAGGGCCATCAGTCCCGGCATCTCGTTCTCTGCCAGGCGCAATTGGTGACGGCCCGCCTCCGCGAGCGAGAGGTCTGCGACCCTGAATGCGGGCGCAGCGGACGTGGACGGTGATGCGAGAGTCATCCCCACATCATCCCATCCTCCGCTGTGCCGCAGCTGGCATCAAATCAGCGTCCGAGGGTCCCGTCCCAGAGTGCCTCACCCATGACCTTGTGCCGGACCACCTGCCAGCCCTGGGGAGCGGAGGTGCGCCGGGCGTGGCGCTCGCATAGGTCGTATGTGTGCGGTTCATGGCTTGTCGAGAGAGGCCCCAACACGGCCATGGAGTCCGCGTAGACGAAGGTGAGCGTGGCCACAGCCTGGTCAGCGCACGCGATTCGGGAGCACGGCCTGGTTGACATCGGGATTCAGAGTACCTCCACACATGGCAGAAGTAGGATGGCGACATGCCCAGGTCATCCCGTCCCGTCACGCCGCAGCCCGCCATGCGGGGCCGTGGGCGTGACCGCCACGGGCGGGGCATCCGCAGCTCGGCGACCGGCCCCTACCTGCCGCCGCTCCGGACGCGGATCGACCTGTTCGACATGACCGTCGCCTCGACGGTGGAGTACCTGCGCAGCGTCTGGCCGGACGAGCTGGCGGATGTGAGCTTCGAAATCGGGTCGGGGCCCGGCTCCGTCATGCCGGGCGTCGGCGTGGAGCGATGGTCGGTGTTCGCTGCCGAGCGGCGCGTGGTGTTCTACCGCCTCCCCATCCAGAGACTGAGCCGACTTCACCGCAACGACGAACTCCACCAGCGCATGGTCATCGAGAGCTGCGTCTTCAGGGGTATTGCCGAGCTGCTCGGGAAAGACCCGTGGGATCTCGCACCAGACCGCTTCCGGCACTTCTGATTCGGAACCGACCGCAGGTCAGCGCTCGTAGACGGTGATGGGTGTGGCCAAGGGGCCCATGGCACTGAGTGTGAACGATGACAGCAGCCCGCCGCCCGAGTAACCCACCGACGCGACCAGACCGGCACGGGCGGTGACGGTGTAAGACGTAGCGGCCGACAGGGGCACCACAGCGGAACCTCCGCCGGTGACGGTCGCCGCGACCTCCCGTCCGGTGTCTGACGTCACAGTGACCTCGACATCGGAAGCGTCGGAGTTGTAGAGGTGCAGCGACGGAGACGGGCCATCCGCGGCGCTCACCAGGAAAGTCTCTGCCAGCATGCCCCCGCTAGTGAACCAGGCAAAATCGCGAGTTTCACCTGCGGACGTGGAGGAGAAGGCGGAAGCGACAAGCGGTTGGTCGGAGTCCAAGCGCACGACGAAATTTCCGGTCGCGATCGCCTCCAACGGCACTTCCGTCACAACCCCCGGTTGGATCTCGACCTGCAAAGAATCACCGGAAGCCTGCCCGTCTTCGCTGGTGATACCCACCTCGACGCTGGCCGCGTCCGGCCCGGGCACGAAGATGCGCACCGAGGGGACATTAGCTGGAAGGGCACCGACGTCCGCGGAGTTGCCGCCGCTCGAGGATGCCTGAGCAGCCACGAGCATTCCTGGGATGACCTGCAGTTGGGCCGGAGCCCCTGCGGGCCCGGTCAGCTCCACCCCTGCCGGCTCGATTCCCTCGATCAGACTGTGTTCCAAGGACGCCGAGACCCGGCCCCCGTGCGAAAGAACGTGGACGACGGGTGATTTGACATTCGGCGCCAGGCCTGCGAGAGACACCACCTGCTGTGTGCCCGGCTGGACCAGGATGCCGTTGGCTCCGGGGGCATCCACCAAGCCGGTCTCGCCGTACACGGCGAGGTCGACTGTGGCGAGGACCGTTGTCGGATTGCTCAGCAGGACGAGACTGGTGTGCCCGATGTCGGTGGAACCTCCGACCAGCCAGGCTTCAGCTGTCGCCTCGGTGCAGGACGCGGCGGCAAGCCCCCCGAGCGACTCGACCGCTGCCGTCTGCGACTGACTGCCCGTCAGAAGCGACATCGCTGCCTTTTCCTCCGCCGGCACCGAGACAACAACCGGCGAACCATCACTGCTGCTCGTTGAGTTGTCGACGGCCTCGATCTCGGTCGCCACCGGGGGAAGCTGCTCGGCTCCTGATGCGTCCCGCGCTGCGTAGAGCGAGAAGGCGCGTCCGACCGACGTAACCGCCGACGCCTGGTTTGAATCTTCGGCCAACGTGAGAAGTGGTCCCGGGCACACGCGGACCTGCTCGCTGGGAACCGGCGTGACGAGCGACGATACCGGGTCACGTTCAATGTATGGCCATTGCACGAGGGCCGCGGAGCCCACTGCCGCCACGGCGAGCACGGCGCCTGCAAGCCCGACTGCCGCCCGGGCTCCGGCCGCCACGAAAGCGCGTTTACCTGGCATTGTCGTTCTCCTGGCTCTCAAGCACGGCGCGATCGTCTCCCGCTTCCGACGAGGCGGCATTGCCCAAGACCGAACCAGCATGACCCTCGTCGCGCGCACCGGGCAGTCGGCCGGAGCGGGGCCGGCTTTCGGCGCGAGCCGCTGCCCGCCTCCCGGTGGGACGGACGCGGACGCGGCGTTTACCTCGTACGTTCGCCCTCGCGGCCTGGCGGTTGGCGTCGCGGTTGGCTTGCCGGACCGCCTCCCTGCTGGCACCGGTGGGGATCGACAGTAGGACCGTCGCTCCGATCACGACCGCCGCGAGGATCAGGGATACCAGCCTGACGGTTTGGCCCGTTTCATCGGGGATCGCACCGCCCCCTGCATCCGCTGTCGCGGTGGTGCGCCACAGCTGCCCGAACGCCGTATCCCCGACGAACGCGAACGCGGCATTGCCGTCAAGCGCGGTGGCGGCCCTGCGGGCCGTTTCGGCCGCCTCCGGAGTCGCAGGCTCCGAAACTCCCAGGTCGGCCGATGTGCCTGCCGCGGGACGCAGAAGGGCGAAACGGATACCGAAATCGGCCAGACCAACCGCAGCGTCGAGTCCGCTCTGCGAGACCAAGTTGCCAGCCAGCGTGCTAAATTCCGCCTCGTTCTGCGACGACGCGGAGCGAGTGTTGTGGATGGTCGACTGGTCATTAAGAGTCGGTCCCGCTCCGCGGACAACCGTTCCGAGAATTCCCCCGTCGCGCTGGGGCACCAGTTGGAGGGTTCCCACACGTGGATCCGTCTGCGCTTCCGCGGCGATGAAGGCGGGAAGGGTGCGATCAATCCCTTTCGCCACGGGTGAGGTCCCGAGAAGGCCTGATGCGGCGAGAGGAACGACGGCAACCAGCAATGCCAGCGAAGCCGCGGCAGCAGGCACGAGCGCGAGCCCACGCGCCCGGCGAAGGGCGACGATCACGGCACCGACGATGCCGAGCCAGTACAGGCTGAGGCCCGACCCTGTCCAGACGCTCACCTTCTGATCACCCATCGAGGTGAGGAACAGATGGTTCGACGCGACGGCCGTGGCAACGCCGAGGATCGCGGCAAGAAGGGAGAATCCTGCGCTTCGGATACCGGGCAGGAAGAGGCCCGCCAGGGCGATGACAGCGAGCGGAGCGAGCAGCAGGGCGAGAACGATCTGCATGGTGTCGACCGGGATGCCGAGATCCCGGATAATCGGCGCCCATCCGCCCAGCTCCCCGACGGGAATCCCGAGGAGCAGCTGCGGGTCGGGGACGGCCTTCATGGGAACCGGCCGCCCGGGATCGGCCAGCAGCGCCAACCAGTTGCCGCGTCGGCCCTGGTCCCAGATCAACGGCGCGGCAAGAGCGAGAGCGGGGAGCGGGATCCCGATGAAACGCATGATGCTCCGGCCACTCACCACCAGGCAGATCACCCAGCCGACGAGCAATGCTGGAGTCAGCGAGGGAGCGCATGCGACGATAGCCGCGAATAGGAGCGCCGAGGCGGCCGAAGCCGACCAGGACCGTGCTGCGGCAAAGCCGGCGAAGAACAGCCACGGCAGTAGCAGGTGCAGCAAGATGGCCGCCGGGCGGCCTGTGACAAGGGCTGCGAGGAAAGTGGGAGCGAGAATCCAGAGCACTGCTGCCGTCGCCCGCAAGCCCGAGCGGTCGGTGAGGCGGGACGCCGCCATCCACGCACCGAGCGCCGCGAGCGGAAAAGCGAGGAAGTACAACAGGACCAAGGAATAGGACGGGTCCCAGAACGTGAGGGAGCCGAGGACGGCAAGCACAGCGGCGAACGGATCCGCCGCGCCGACGAACCCGAGCCCCGCATCACGCCACCCATAGGCGACGCTGCCCCAGAGTTCCGGCAGCGTCCCCTCGAGCGGAAGGAGGCCTCCGCCGGTGAGGGTACGCGCACCCAGAAGTGGGGCGAGAACCGCTATCCCGAGTACACCGGCGCCGGCGACCGTCCACGCTCCACCGCCTGACAGGAACCGGATCTCCGGACGACCGCTGCGCAGCCCGGTGAGGCTCAGCTCCCGCTGCATCGCTCGGCGCCGGCGCACCTCAGCAGTCGGCACACGTAAACCGGCGATCGAGGCCCAGCCCAGCTTTTTCGTCGAGGCCAACCGTTTGCGGGAATTGCGGATCCGCATCCAGCCGAAGGCCGTGCCGAACGCGGCTGAGAACTCCCCGGGGATAGCACCCGGTTCCTTGCCGAGAAGCTGGACGATGCACCGGAGGATCGCGAGCGGGACCAGAGTGATCCAGTGGAGGGGCACGGCCCAGCCTGGCGCGTACACCAGCCGGCGATGAAGCTGGGCGGCCCGCGCAGCGCGGAGCCGGCGTCGTCGCAACTGGCTGCGGAACGACCCGTTCGGCCCGGCGACGCCATCTGCGGCCGAGGCCACTCGAGCGGCCGCGACGACCGAGACGCGGTACCCGGCGAGCCGCACTCGGATGCAGAAGTCGAGTGCGTCGTCGGCCTCGTGAAGGGCCGGGTCGAAGCCGCCGAGTTCATCCCAGACCGTGTGCCGGACGAGCATCCCTACAGCGCTCACCGCAAGCACGTCGCTCTGCCCGTCGTGCTGGGCCTGGTCAAGTTCACTCTCGACCAGCGTGACAGCGGCGCCATACGGGGTGACCGACTGACCGAATTCGCGGATGTAATCGGGAGCATCCCACTCCATGACCTTGGGCCCGGCGCAGGCAACGGATGGCGCGATCTCGAGTTCATCGAGGAGCGCGGCCAGTGCGTCCCGCTCCGGAGCGCTGTCCTGCGCGAGCAGCCAGAGGAGGTCGTGTTCCGACTCCGGCGGAGCGCAAACCCGCACGGCCGCCGTTATCGCCTGCCCGAACGAGAGGTGCGCGTCGGCTACGAGGAGATGCGTCGGCCCGAATGCAGCGAGAAGTTCGCCTGTGTCGTCCGTCGATCCGCAATCGACCGTGATGATGACATCCGGCTGGCGGGACTGAGCACGAAGCGCCTCGAGAGTTCGCTCAAGGTGCAGCGCCCCATTTCGGGCGACAAGGATGGCGGTGACTCTTGGTTGCATAACGGGGACAGCCTAGGTCGGTCGCGCCCTTGCGGCTGTCAGCGACAGCGGGCGCGCCACAAATTGCCTTGCATCAGCAACGGCCGCGCCGCGCTGGGAGGCCCCCCTTCCGGGGGCCCGGTTCAGACCGCTCGCTTCCGCAGCTTGCGGCGTTCCCGCTCGGAAAGGCCTCCCCAGATGCCGAACCGCTCGTCATTCGCGAGGGCGTACTCAAGGCACTGGTTTCGCACTTCACACGAGGCGCAAATTTTCTTGGCGTCGCGCGTGGAGCCGCCCTTTTCCGGGAAGAACGCTTCGGGATCCGTCTGGGCGCAGAGCGAGTCTGACTGCCAGGCGAGCGGGTTGTCATCGCCGCCACCCTGTCGCATCCCGGGGACTCCCAGACGAACAGGATCGACGAACCAGTCCTCCGGAACTCCGGAACGATACTCAGGTATCGCCATCTCGTACTCCCACCCATTACGCCACGCCCAACGATTGTGCGCACAACTAATTACATCGGTGTAGTTCCCCGTTCGTCAAGTCGCAGATCGTAAAGCCTCGATAAGGGCTGGAGAGTTGCGACTCGCCGAAACGTCAGAAGATCACCAGCCGCCCAGGGCGAACAGTTGCGGTTTAGACCGATGTCACCTGGCCCGACTCCCAGGCACCCCGCACCATCTCCTCGAGGCTGTGACGCATCTTCCAATCGAGATCTCTCGCGGCACGTTCCCCCGAGGCGACGATGCGGTCCGGGTCTCCCGGCCGCCGCGGCGCGATCTCCGGCGTGAACGGGATCCCGGTGACACGGGCGACCGTCTCCATTATCTCGGCGACGGAGACACCGCTGCCACTGCCGAGGTTGTAGACCGGCTCGATCGCCTCCCCCGCGTCGAGCCGCCGTGCCGCCGCCACATGGGAAACGGCCAGGTCTGCCACATGGATGTAGTCGCGGATGCAGGTTCCGTCCGGCGTGTTGTAATCATCGCCATTGATGCGCGGAGTCCGTCCCTCAAGTAGCGCTCGGAACACCATTGGGAACAGATTG
>JAODMM010000023.1 GCA_025465015.1 Cryobacterium sp.
CGCTCTCCTTGAAGCCACCCCACGGAGAAGCGGGGTCGATGCGGTGATGATCGTTGACCCAGACAATTCCGATATCGAGCTGTTCGCTGACCCGAATCGCACGGGCCACGTTGCCGGTCCAGACGGATGCAGCGAGACCGAACGGCGAATCGTTCGCCTGCCGGATAGCGTCCGCCTCATCTTCGAAGGCAGCGACAAGGGTGACCGGTCCGAACACCTCGTCATACCAAAGGTCGTGCTCCGGTGTGACGTTCTCGATAATCGTGGGCGCGTAAAACCAACCCTCGCGCAGTTCTGGCGCGTCGGGCACGTGTCCCCCGGCAAGGACGGTGGCGCCCTGGTTGCGAGCACGGTTCACCGCGTCGGCTGCCTTGTCCCGTTGCGCTAGGGAAACCAGCGGCCCCACCTGCGTCTGCAGGTCGAGCGGATCGCCCAGTCGCAGTGTCTTGGTGCGAGCGACGAGGGCATCCACAACCTGACCGTAAATTTCCTTAGCGATCAGCACACGCGCGCCCTGCACACAGGTTTGCCCCGTCGCGACAAACGCAGCGAACAGCGCCCCGGCCACCGCTTGATCCACATCCGCATCGCCGAATATCACGACCGGCGCTTTGCCGCCAAGCTCTGCAGTGACCGGAATAAGCGCGCGACCGGCATTTGCCGCTATGACCCGGCCGGTCTCAGTTCCACCGGTGATATCCAGTTTGGCCAAACCAGCGTGCTCGGATAGGGCCTTCCCCGTGGTCCGACCGAGACCGGGAACGATGTTCACCACTCCGGCCGGGACACCTGCCTCCTCGAGCAGATGGACGAGTTCGATGGGGACAACAGGGCCAAGCTCGCTCGGCTTGATGACCAGCGAGTTTCCCGCAGCGAGGGCAGCAGAGACCTTCTTCATCGTGATCAGCAGTGGATGATTCCACGGGGTGATCAGACCGGCGACTCCCAGGGGAACGCGTCGCACGACATTCAAGTACCCAGCGCCAAAGTTGGGGCTGCTGCCCTGGCTCGTCTGAGCCACGGCACCGAAGTACTCAAGCCATTCCGGAAGCCGCTTGAGCTGGGCGCGCATCTCGCGCAGAGTACGACCGATCTGGAGAGTTTCCAGCCGGGCATACTCGTCGATCCGCTCGGCAAGAAGGGCGGCGGCCCGGTTGAGGATCCGCGCCCTGTCCCTGACTGGCATCTTGCGCCAGCGACCATCGTCGAAGGCACCCTGCGCCGCGCGGACAGCGGCGTCAATGTCGGCCGCCGTCCCGTGGGACACCTCATAGAGATCCTCACCGGTGGCGGGATTGCGCACGAGGAAGGTGCCGCCATCGCTGGCGGGAACATCTGCACCGTCGATGTGCAGGAGTTTCTTATCAATCATGATCACGGTTTCCGTTCAGGGATCCGCTCCCGATGGGTGTGGCCGATGCGGCGGAGCGCTTCGGCTCCGCCGGTGAACTTGCCGAGGTCATGCGCGCGTTGACGTGGAAGCCTTGCAGAGTGCCGCAACGACATCCGCGGTCGACGCGACCCAACCGAACGCCTGCCTGATGATCGCCAGTGCCGGCTCATGCAACGAGGGATCCATCGTGTCGACGCAGTCGGAGACCACGATGACGGAGTAATCGCGGGCGTTCCCGGCAACTGTTGTGGCGAGGACACAACTGTTCGTGTTGACCCCGGTCAACAGCAACGTGTCGATTCCGCGACTGCGTAGAACATGGTCGAGGTCGCTGGATGTAAACGAATCGTAGCGCCTCTTCGTGCGCACGAAGAGGTCCGTGTCAGCGACCAGTTCCGGCATTACGTCCTGGCCTGGACTGCCGGGGAGCTGGTGTTTGAGCACGTTCGCTCGACTCGCGCTCGTGCCGGCGACGCTCGCCCACCACGGGTTGGACGCGATCTCCTCAACAGAGTTGTAGGTGGTGACGACGTGGATGACGGGCAGGCCATGCTCACGCGCCGCTTCAAGGAGTCGCGCGTTGGCCTCGGTGACCCGGTGTGCATGATCCGGTGCGAGGGGCATGGTTGCCACGGAAGGGTCCAGATGCCCTCGGTGCATGTCGATGGTCACGACGGCGGTCCGGCCCTGCCGGATTTCGGGAAGAGGGGTGCTCACTGCTGGGTCTCCTTCGGATGTGGGCGGCGCTCGATGGTTCCGCTGGCTAGTACATAGTCGACATAGTCTTCGGCGGGGACGCCGTTGACCCGGTCCAGCAGCCAATCGGCTGAGTAGGTCAGCCAGTTGGGGCCGCTGGCCACGGATGGTGTCGGCAGCGACAGCGCGTGCCGCCCTTGTTGGTACACCAGCATCGATGAGGGGCTGGCGCAATCCCGCGCCAGGTCGTAGCTGTGCCGCATCGGGGAGAGTTCGTCCTCGTCACCGGCCACCACCAGCCAGGGAACCTGCATGCCAGGCATTGCCGGGCGCAGGTCAATGTGCTGAACCATGGCGTCGAAGGCGTTTTCGTCGTTCTCGAGCCCGGACATCCACATGTACCGCGCCTTGAAACTCGGTGAGGCTTCCTCGAAGATCGCGTGCCCGCCGGGTTCGTGGCACACCAGACCTACTGCTACGCCTTTGAGTTGAGGCTGGGTGGCGGCGATCTGCGACATCCAGTACGACCCGAAGGAGAGTCCGAAGCCGACAATCCTGTCATTGTCCACTTCCGCCCGCTGGTGGCACCACTCCATCAGGACTTCACCGGCCTCCACCCAGGATGTTGGAGTGAACTCAACCCCGCGGATCGGTGCTTCCCCCTGCCCGGGCCCGTCGAAGGAGAGGATGGCGAAGCCGCGTTGCAGGAGCTTGTCACCATAGAGATTGACGTTGAGCTCCTTCGCCGCGTCCATACCCCCACAGGAAAGCACCGTGGGGACCGGACCGTTCGTGTACCCCAGCGGAAGGTGGAACCAGGCCGGGATGTAGGAGCCATGGAATGGGATCTCAACTCGCTCGACGTGGTGGTCGGCAAGACGGGCGTATGCCGCGTAGCAGTCGTTCTTGCGGTCGTCTAGTGCGACGAGCTCTGGCGTGTTCTCCCAGATAGGCCATATGGCGGTCGCGTATAAGAGAGCGGCATGGAAATAGTGCTCGCGGGCGCTGACCTGCCGGCCCGCTGCTTCCGCCTCACGCGCAAGCCGTTCACGCCGTTCGGCTCGCTCAGTGAACACGGGGATCATGTCCGCGAATTTGGAGATCCGCGACGCAGCAACCGAGAAGTCAGGGTTGGCGTCGACCCCCATCGGCCGCAGAGTGTAAGCGATTCGGGGCTGGTCCCACTCGAGGCCATCCGTTCGGAGGATCGAATCAACGAGCCATCGCTGCTCGTGCCAACGCCGGGGTCCGGACTTCTTCGTCACGTTCTACCTTTCTTACGGGGCCTGCAATGCGGCATCCAATTCCGCTGCGATTGCCGCTCGTCGTCCTATACCTTATAGGATGTTGATTGTGGGATGTCAACGACGCGCAAATTCGGCGCCGACACATGAGGAGAGAACATGAGCAAACCTCGTATTGCGATTGCGTCATTGGGCGGAACGATCACCATGGTCTCCAACGCTGGTGGGGCGACCGGTGTCCGCCCGCGACTCAACGTGGATGACCTGGTCTCGACAGCTCCCTCGATCGCTGACGTTGCCTCGCTCAAGACCGAGACTCTCGCCACCATGCCCGGGGCGTCTCTGGAACCGAAGGATCTGCACCGCGCCCTCGAGTGGGCTCGGCAAGCGGTTCTCGAAGGGGTCGACGGCGTCGTCCTGGTACAGGGAACCGACTCGATCGAAGAAAGCGCCTACCTCCTCGATTTGTATTGGGACCGGCCCGAGCCACTCGTCATCACCGGCGCGATGCGTTCGCCTGAGACGCCGGGATTCGACGGTCCCGCCAATCTGCTGGCCTCCGTCCTGACCGCCGCATCGGCAGGGTCACGCGAGCTGGGCGTGCTCGCCGTTATGAACGACGAGGTTCACGCCGCCAGCCGGGTACGCAAGATGCGTGCCAGCGGAGTGAGCGCATTCTCTTCCCCGAACTTCGGTCCCCTTGCCTATGTAGAAGAAGGCCGAGTCGTCCATGGAAATACACTGACCCGATTTCCACCCCTGCCGCTCACCGGCATGAGCGGCACGTCTCGAGTCGCCCTGCTCGAAACGCATCTGGGAGACGATGGAACCCTCCTGAGCCTCGCGCGTGAGGCGGGTTTCGATGGAATCGTCGTGGCCGGATACGGTGTCGGACATGTTTCCGCACTCATGGCAGACGCAGTCAGCACCGCCATCGAGTGCTGCCCCGTTGTCCTCTCCAGCCGCACCGGGGGCGGCACGACCTTCGACGAAACCTATGGGTTCACCGGCTCGGAGAGCGATCTGATCGCTCGGGGAGCTATAGCGGCCGGGTGGCTGGACCCCCGGAAGGCGCGTATTTTATTGAATTGCCTCATTGCGGGCGGGAACGATCGATCGGCTATCCAAGCTCAATTTAGTTTGCGAGGCGGGTCTCGAGCCAAACTGTGATGTCGTACATGAGAACTAGGATCAAACCCTCGACCGAAAGGGAACTATGTCACTGGGCCAAATAGCCGGACCTGCCCGCACCCGAACAGTGCACGAATATGTACTCAAGTCCCTCCGCGACGCGATCATGGATGGCCGGCTCAGTGGCGGAACGCATCTTGTTCAAAGCGAACTCGCGAGCCAGCTGGACGTGAGCATAACACCGGTGCGAGAAGCCCTGCGTGACCTGGCCACCGAAGGCTTGGTTGTCTTCGATCCCCACCGGGGGGCGCTCGTTCGAAGCCTCGACTTGGCAGAAGTGCGAGAACTCTACGAACTCCGCACGGCACTGGAGCCTCTCATGGTGCGCCGAATCATGGGGAGCATCAGCCCCGAGCAGTTAAGTCGAGCAGACGACTTGAGGCGCCAGATGGAGCGGCTAGACGACCTTTCCACCTGGGTGGAACTCAACCGGCAATTCCACGCCTGTTTCAGCGGTCCCGGCGAGGGCAGCCGCCTCTCCAGCATCCTCAGTGGCTTGCGCGACAGCGCTGCGGCTTACGTGAGCATGTCGCTGAGCGCCAGTCCGGAGCGGATAGCCGAGTCGAACGCTGAACACGCACAGCTGGTCAAGCTCTACCAGGCTCAGGACGTCGAGGGGGTGGTGGCCCTCACGCTGCAGCACTTGCACACAACGCTGTCCACGATCGAGGAAGCTCACGAGCGGGGCCTCCTCTAGCTTGCGGTGACTGCGACGCCACCCAGATGACCGCGACGATCAGGGCGGGGGCGGCCAGGGCCACCGCACAAAGATTTTGCCCGCGCTGCACCCGGAGCGGTGCCACAGGAGGCCCCAATCGCGCGTGTCGGCGGCAAGACTTCGATGAGAGGCCGGTGCCCAGGTTCGGCGCTGAAGTGGGTCCCCCTCCCACGGGGACCCGTGGACACACATCCACGCCTTCTGCCTCCGACCCGCCGCGGTCTCTTCACAGAGGAGAGAAGTCCCGAGCGGCTCTGACCGGGTGTCTCCTGGGGTGCGAGATCAGTACCGTTCCCGGGTCTCGACCGGGGAATCACTGACCACCGCTGTCGCCTCGATCTCCACAAGAAGGCCCTTGCCCACGAGACTGGCTACGCCGATATGCGTGCGGGCGGGCCGATGCGCTCCAAAGAATTCCATGTACGCGACATTCACCTCGTCCTGCTGCGTCATCCTGGTGTTGTAGATGACCACCTTCACAATGTCCGTGATCTTCCCGCCAGCAGCCTCAAGCGCCGCCCGCATGTTCTCGAGCGTGCGCACCGTTTGGTCGTAGAGCCCTTCCGGCACTGTCAATTCGTTCTCGTCGTGAGGATGTTTGTGGATCAGGGGGAAGGCAGTCGAGCCCGACAGGTGGATTGTGCGCGAGTGCGTATTCGTCACAATTGCCGGGCTAAACGGCATCTCCTTCGGGTCCGCTCCAGCCGTGATGATAACTGTCACTATTGCTCCTTGTTCGTCATATTCAGGGTGACACCGGTTATCCTATAAACTATAACGCCAGGATCGGCGGGTCCACAGTACGATCGAGCGTGGTCAGCGGGCACTCAACAGCAGATACGCCCCCACGCACAGGCCGATGATCACGACGACTAACCGGAACAGCGTTGCTGACAGTCGACGAGCCAGCCAGGCACCGAGCGGGGCACCCAACAATGACCCCGTCACCAAACTGACGACGTAGACGAAGTTGACCGAAGTTGTCCAGAGGAAGAACGTTGCCGCGACGACGTTCACCACCGCCTGGAGAAGGTTCTTCAATGCGTTCTGAGCTTGGAGATCTGGGGCGCGAAAGATACCCAGGATGCCGAGCAGGATGATCCCTTGCGCTGCGCTGAAGTAGCCGCCATACACACTTGCCCCCGCGATCGACAAACTAAGCGGCACCCAGCCCTCTCGCCGCTTACGCCCTCTCAGTCGCACCATCAGCGGCTGAAGCCCCACCAGTAAGGCCGAGGCGATAATCAAGACAGGCACGATGATGGTGAAGGCAGTGCTCGGCAAGCTGAGTAGGAGGCTCGCTCCAGCAATCGCGCCTGCGATGGAAATCGGCACCAGCACCACGATTGCGCGCCTCTGCCGTCGTAGCTCGAATCGATACGCCCACGCGCCAGCAAGTGCCCCCGGAGCCAGCCCAATAGTGTTGGTGATGTTCGCGGTCACCGGGGGCAAACCCGCGAGAAGGAGCACCGGATAGGTGATCAAAGAGCCGGAGCCCACCGCTGTATTGACCGCTCCAGCCGCGACACCTGCTAGCGCCACAAGGACGAGTTCAAACATGGCGGCGGCGCCGCAGGTTGTCAGGCATCCTGAACTTTCTCGGCGCGCTGGTGCTTGTGTACGGCAGCGGCAGCGGCAACGTGGTTGCGAGCTGCGCGTCGGGCACCTTCCGTGTCTCCCTCGACAATTGCGGTCACAATCTCTCGGTGATGATCGTTGATCGTGCTGCGCCATTCGGGATCGTCGCCGATGTTTTCTGCGCTCGAGATGGCGATGATGTCCCAGACCCGGGAAAGGGCATCGATGAGGAACCGGTTGCCGGACAGGCTCGCGATGTAGCGATGCAGTTCGAGGTTGGCGATCGAGGTGCTCGTCGCATCCGGGCTTCGCTCGACATCCCTGCGCAGTTGCTGAAGCCGATCAAGCTGAATGGGCGCGAGTTCACCGTTGTTGTTTCGCTCTGTCACCAACTCAGCCGCGAAGCTCTCCAGGAGAGCCCTGTATCGGTAGAGATCCTCGAACTCGCTTGTTGAAGCCTGCGAGACGACGGCTCCCCTGCCCGTCAGAGTAACAAGACCGTCGCCTTGCAGCCGCCGCAGAGCTTCTCTCAGCGGCGTTCTACTGACGCCGAGCCGTGCACTCAGCTCAGCTTCCGGCAAACGGGCGCCGGCGGCGAACTCGCCCTGGACAAGCATGGCGCGAAGGCGGAGATAACTCTCGTCTGCCGCACTGGCCCGCCGCCCTTCGGGCTCGAAAATGGTCATGACTTCTGAACGTCCTTTCCCCGCCTCAGCGTCCGTTTCCGCTGACATTGCGTATCTCAAGTATTGCCTGTATACAACTAATACATCATCGACGTTGTTCCGGCGCACCCGGCCAGACCACGAGGTGTTTGACGAAGGAGTTACGGCGCCAATGAAGCTCACACCAACGCAGGGCCACCGACCAAGACAGAGCACGCTCGGTGCCGATCACACCACCGAAACCGAAAGGAAGCGCTCGTGAACGACAACGCTTCGAAATCTGTCCCTCCTTCCGTGCAGGAAGTAAGCCTTCCCGTCGTAGGCACCGACCAACGCTTTCCCGTGCGTCGCATCTACTGTGTCGGACGGAACTATGTCTCTCATATCCGTGAGATGGCCGAAGCGGACGAGCGGGATCTGCCATTCTTCTTTCAGAAGCCGCGCGACGCCATTGTTGAAAACGGTGACGAAGTTCCTTACCCCCAGGCGACCGAGAACTTCGAATTCGAGGGCGAACTCGTTGTTGCGATCGGAGCTAGCGGCTCGGACATTCCCGTGGACGATGTCGACAAGCACGTGTTCGGCGTCGCCTGCGGGATTGACCTCACCCGGCGCGATCTCCAGTTCGAAGCTCGAGAGCGATCCTGGCCCTGGGAAATGGGTAAGTCGTTTGATCATTCGGCGCCCGTCGGCGCCTTGACGCCGACTTCCACTCTCGACATCCTCGACAACGCAGAACTCACACTGCACGTGGACGGAAAGCTGCGCCAACACACGTCACTGTCCCTGATGATCTGGTCGACTCGAGAAATCATCTCCCGACTCTCCGCGCAATTCCGACTCGAGCCAGGAGACATCGTCATGACCGGAACTCCTGCGGGAGTCGGCGCACTGGGCCCCGGAGATCGGGTCGACGTTGCAATCACGGGGCTCGAGGCCCTCAGCATCACCGTAACCAGTAAAGCCTGAGAGGAAACGCAATGCACCCTCACGAGAGAGTCCCGTATAGCCCGATAGTTGATAGACCTCCACTCCAGCTACCCGACGGCGCGCGCGTCGCGGTATGGGTCATCGTCAACATTGAGGAATGGTCCCCGTTCGAACCGATGCCGCGCACGGTTCTGACCCCCCCAGCGGGCGGAGTCCCAACCCCTGACATCCCGAACTGGGCCTGGCACGAGTACGGCAACCGGGTCGGCTTCTGGAGGATTCTCGATGCCATCGACTCCGTCGCTATCCCCGCTGTACTCGCGATCAACGGCAAAGCCATCGCGAGCTACCCAGCCATCACCCAAGCCGCGCTTCACCGCGGGTGGGAGTTCATGGGTCACGGGTTCACCCAGAAGAACATGCAGAAGGTGGACGACGAACGCAGCGATATCCGGGCGACCACCCAGGCGATCACTGAGGCTACCGGCCATCCACCGCGCGGCTGGTTGGGTCCCGGACTCACCGAGACCTGGAATACGCCAGACATCCTCAAAGAGGAGGGCTACGACTACGTCTGCGACTGGGTACTAGACGATCAGCCGCTCGCTGTTGCCACGGAACACGGGCCTCTGATGAGCATTCCCTACACCCAGGAATGCAACGACGTCGCGATGATGCTGATCCAGCACCACCGCGCTGAAGAGTACAAGCAACGCGCTATCGACCAGTTCGAACAGGTCTACGCCGACGCCGAGGCCTCCGATAGCGCGCGGGTCGTCGCGCTTGTTGTGCACCCGTACATCATGGGCGCGCCGCACCGCGCAAAATACTTCCGGGAAGCGATCGAGCACATCGCGCAGCACCCAGGCTCCGTGTTCATGACCGGCAGCGGAATCCTCGACTGGTTCAACGACCAGTCGAGTTAGGAGCGACGCA
>JAODMM010000029.1 GCA_025465015.1 Cryobacterium sp.
GCACCTTGAGGCTGAAGGGCAGCTTCTCATGACCGGCGACCGCGTCCAGGCGGAACACTTCATAGTCCTTCGACCCGACCCGGAGGGTGTCCCTGGCCCCAAAGCTGTTGACCGCCGTTTTTGTTAGCTCAGACACGATGCCCTCTCCTTTGTGGAAGCCGCGGGGAGCCGCCGGCTTCTTTTCAACTTTGCCGCCCGCAACTCGCCCGGACCAGCAAGGCAAGCCTAACCAGCCGGACGCATCCGCAACGGTTTCCACCCGTCAAACTGTCTCGACGTCAAGATAATCCTACTCCACGACGGCGGCTGCCGAGGGACGGTAGACCGCCCGCACGATCAGCCATGACACCAGCAGGAGCAGCCCGTACAACGGCGGGCCCATGATCAGCTTCGCAATGGCGAGCCCTTCGACGTTGCCAGCGAAATAGAGGGGCAGCTGCACGACGAGCCGCGCGACAAACAGTCCCATCCAGCACAGGGTGAGGACCTGCATAGCGCGAAACTTGGACCGCGTCCCCCGCCAGGCGAGACCATCCCCCATCAGATATCCCACAGCCAGGCCGATGACGGGCCAGCCGATGAGTATCGACACCAGCAGCACGACCGCGTATGCGCCGTTCGTGTAGAGGCCGAGGACGAAGTTGTCCTCACCTCGCCCTGTGACGAGTGAGAGAACAGCGGATGCCGCGACTCCGATCAACCCGGCGACCGCTTGTGTCACCGGTGTGTGACCGATGATCCGCGCGATCGTGAAGAGGAGCGCAACGCCGACGGATGCACCGACGGAGATCGGCACGCTGGCCGTGAATGCGTAGAGCAGGAGGAAGACGAAGCCGGGCAGGATCGTTTCAACGAGGCCGCGCACCCCGCCCATCCCTGCCAGCAGTGCGCGACCGGTCGGTCGGTCTTGGCTCGCGACGTCGCCAAGGCCTGACCTCTGGGCTGCCGCCGCCAAGCCCTGGCCGATGGCACCGGCAACGGAGCCGTTCGCGTCGCCAGAGTTCGAATCGTTTTTGTCCCGGTGGGGCTCCTGCGTTTGTGACATCACGCGAGGAGCCTAAACGGCTGTCGGCTCTGCGGAACCGGTGGGTGTCGACGGCATGCGCAGGGGGATCAGATCTCGCGGCGGCATGGGGGTCGAACCGCGCATGACGACGATGCTGCGGAAAAGATCCTCGACCTGCGCGGCTGCCTCGGGATTGACGGCCCCCTCGCCGGCGATCACGCCGCGCAGGAACCACCGGGGCCCGTCGACGCCGATGAACCGTGTGAGGCGGGTGGTTCCACCGGCGCCTTGTCCGGCCGCCACGGGGATCTCCGCGACCAGCTCTGGCCCGAGCGGACCTTCGCGAAGAGTTGTTGTTCCACCCTGGCGCGCGATCTGATCGGCGATCTGCTCGCGGATTTCGTGCCAGAGGCCGCTGGTGCGCGGGGCCGCGAAGGGCTGCACTTGAAGGGTGGAGCCGGCGTAGTCGAGGCCCACAGCGACGACGCGCTTACTCCCCTCCTCGATTTCGAGCCTCAGGTGCAGGCCCTCCCTGGGGAGGATCTTGATCCCGCCGAGATCGACGTACGGCCTCACGGGGTTGGCTTCGGTCTCATCGAACGGGCCTTCGCTCTCCCGGTCGTCGGGCGCGGACTTGGGCATCGGCTCTGGGAATTCGCCAGTGGGCGCGATATCGCTCATCGTGATGCTCCGGTCTTCTGTTCTGCGTAGCCGGTCGATCCGAACCCCGAATCGCCACGCTGGCTGCCGGGGAGACGTTCCACCGGGATGAACGCCGCCCGCACCACAGGCATGATGACGAGCTGCGCGATCCTGTCGCCGACCGCTATCGAGTACGGCACGCTCGAGTCCGTGTTTAGGAGGGTGGCCTTGATCTCGCCACGGTACCCGGCGTCCACGGTTCCCGGGGAATTGACGATGGTGATGCCGTGCTTGGCAGCGAGGCCGCTCCGCGGCACGACGAAGGCAGCATATCCGTCAGGGAGGGCGATGGACACGCCGGTTCCGATGACAGCACGTTCGCCCGGCGCTAGCACGACGGCTTCAGCAGCGTGCAGGTCGGCTCCGGCGTCGCCGGGATGCGCGTAGCCGGGCAGCACTGGGGCGGTAATCAGGACTTCGACGGTTTCTGCCACGTGTCGAGGGTAATGCAGAAGTCTGATCGAATAGAGCCATGCCCGAATATCGCGAAAAACTCTGGGCAGCGCCCTGGGTCTTCCTCTCCACGGCGCTCGTCATCCCTGCGAGCCTGCTTGTATTGGCGCCGATCTCCCTGCCCGCGGGGATCGTGACCGCCGTGGTCCTCTACGCCGGCTGCGTGGCAATGCTCGTTGTGTCATCACCGGTGATCAGCGTCAGCGGCGGCGTTTTGCGGGCGGGACGCGCCCGGATCGATCTCGACCAGGTGGGCCACGCGGAAGCGTTCGAAGGTGCGGATGCATCGGCCGAGCGCGGGCCGCGGCTCGACGCGCGTGCCTGGTTGCTGATCCGGGGCTGGGTTCAGACTGTCGTGCGGATCCCGGTCATCGACGTGAACGACCCGGTGCCCTACTGGTTGATTTCCAGCCGCCGGCCACGAAAACTGGCCGCCGCGATCAATGGATCACGACGGCCAGCGTCTTGAGGGTCAGCGCAGGCTTAGGCCTCGCACTCCAGGCACACAGGACCCAACTTCGTCTCATGGGAGATCTGTGAACGGTGCTTCACCAGGAAGCACTGCACACAGGTGAACTCATCAGCCTGGGGTGGCAGCACAACGACGTCGAGGTCGAGGTCGGAAAGGTCTGCGCCGGGAAGCTCGAAGCCGCCGGGATTGTCAGCGTCATCGACATCCACCACGCCGGACATCTTGTCTGGCACACGCTCCTTGAGAGCCTCAATCGACTCAGAGTCGTCTTCGGTCTT
>JAODMM010000100.1 GCA_025465015.1 Cryobacterium sp.
GCGTTGTTCGACACCGCCGTCAGGTCGCGCACACCTTTGTCCAGAAGAGCCTGGATCAGAACACTCGGAATGCCACACAGGCCGAACCCACCGACCGAGAGCCGTGCTCCGTCGTTGATGTCAGCGACAGCCTCGGCTGCGTTTGCGACGACTTTGTCCATGTGCGCCGGCTGGTGGCGACTTGCACCCCAGCCCCTCCCGCCCCATATGAATGGCCGTTCGTACGAATGGCCATTCATACCGTAGCGATGGCGCTGACACGAGTCAACGTTCGCCATCTACTGAGAGGTAAAGCGCAGAGGTAAAGCGCTCTGCCCAGAGATCAGCCCAGCTCGTCGGAACCCACAAGCCTCAACGCCATCTCGCCGTACTCCTTCGCGACCAGGTCCAAGGACAGCCGACCGGACGGGCGATACCACTGCGAGACGCCGATGCCCATCTCAAGCAGAGCGTAGGCCGCCAGCTGGGGTGACACAGCAGCGAACCGTCCCTGCGCCACGCCTAGACTGATCATGGCTTCCCATTTCTTGGCGTACGCGTGTCGCATGCCCTTGACCCTGTCACGCGCAGGTGTTGCCAGACTGGGAATCTCCCGGTTGCCGATCCGCGCGTCGCGGTGGTGGGTCGCGTGATACCTGACGTGTGCCTGCATGGCTGCGCTCAATGCCGCGGACGAGGAGTCCATCTCGGAGACCGCAGCGTCGAATCCCGCAAGGAGATCGTCCATGGTCGCAACCATGATGTCTTGAAGCAGTTCCTGCTTGGACTTCCAGTGGTTGTAGAGACTTGACGGTGACAGTCCCACATGCGCGGCGATGTGCTCCATCCCGGTGCCGTGATAGCCCCGATCTGAGAACAACGTGAGTGCTGCCTCACGAATCTCGCCCCGCCGTACCCCTGTTCTGCGTTCCCGCCCCGCCGGGCTCGCCTGTTGTGACATGCCGCAAAGCGTAACTACATCGGCCGGAACACCTGGGGGCGACGATGTCACGGCTCAGGCGCACAAAGAACTTGTTTCCGAATCATCGAGTTCGCGACGCAAGACGGTTGTTGCGTGCGAAAGCCGCTCGACCAGGCTGCCGCCCGAGCCGCCACCGTTCAAACAGGTCGATGCGAGCCGATGGCGTCACATGAAGTCACGGCCGTCACGACGGCACTGGACACGTCGGCACGGAGCCGGGCGTCAATACGAGGTATCTGAGGACTGTCGACGCTGCGGAAGGCTCGTGACCTGCAACGCGGTGTCCGTGCCCCGCAGGCTCCGTTCTGTAGACCTCCGTGGGGTTCAACCAGGCACAAGGGTTCACAACCGGGTGATGTCGCCGACCTCGACCTGCCGCCTGGCCGCCACCTGAGGGTCCGATACCGGGCAGGCCGGTCAGGGTCGTCCCGGTCGCAGCGAGGAGTTCGCTGAACTCCTTATTGGCGGCCTTCTTGCGTGCGTGAGTCCGTTCCAGAGCTGATGAGCTCGGCAGCTACTCGTCGGCGGGTCTTGCCAGCGATGTCGCGGGTCGGACCTTGGCCAGCAGGGCCTTGGCCTGAGCTGCGGGCAAGGCGCTGCAGCGACGACGCATAGCGCATGGGGACGAGGCCATGGGTCCAGGCGCGACGCGGCGGCACGCAGCGTTCGAGGGGCGTGCGGGCCGCCGACTTGGGCAAACGTCAAGGTGCCGACATCGGCGCCACCGGTGATGACCGACTAGGACCGATGGAGACCGGTCGTTTCACCGGTGCTCCACCCGGGTTCTGGCCGGTGCGACTACTCACGCGCTAGGCGGCGAAGACGGTCGCCATCCCCTCTCGCTCAGACTCGGGTTCGTTCGCAAGCCGGGCTCTTTGTCGACTTGCCTTCGATCAGCATTCGGCGCCCAGTGGCCGAGGCGCGCCTGCAGGGCTAGGCGGCGACCGAGTTCATGGCCTCGGCGGTGAGGGCGACCGACTGCAACCGGGCCTCGGTGCTGGCCGCGTGGTGGGCCGTGATGAGCTCGTCCGCACCGACGTGGTCGCGGAACCGATCGAGGTAGCGCGCGACCTCGGACCCGTCGCCGATCGCGGCGTAGGTGAACATCTGGTCGACGTGCGCGCCGCCACGCCGCAGCAGCAGGTCTGCCTCTACGTCACTGAGGTCCTTCCCTCGAGCGAAGAGACCCGCCGCCATGGCGCGCCGAGCTGACTGCAGGTTGGCCTGCGCCTCGTCGTCCGTCTCGGCCGCGATGACGTTGACCCCGGCGATTACGTAGGGCGCCTCGAGCTGGGCCGACGGCGTGAACTCGCGCCGGTAGGCGGCCACGGCCGCCTCGAGCGCCTGGGGTGCGAAGTGGCTGGCGAAGGCGTACGGAAGCCCGAGCGCTGCCGCGAGGTGCGCCCCGAACATCGACGACCCGAGGATGTACAGCGGGACGTTCGTGTCCCGGCCGGGCACGGCGACCACGCCTGGCACCCGGGACTCCTCACCCAGGAACGCCTGCAGCTCCTGGACGTCTTGGGGAAACCGGTCGGACGCGGCCGGGTCGCGGCGCATGGCGTAGGCCGTGGCCTGGTCCGACCCCGGGGCGCGGCCCAGCCCCAGGTCGATCCGGCCGGGGTACATCGCGGCCAGCGTGCCGAACTGCTCGGCGATCGTCAGCGGCGAGTGGTTCGGCAGCATCACCCCACCGGCACCGAGCCGAATCGTGGACGTGTGCGCGCCGACGTGCGAGATCAGGACGCTCGTCGCCGACGACGCGATGGTAGGCATGTTGTGGTGCTCGGCGTACCAGACCCGCCGGTAGCCGTGCTCCTCCGCACGCTGCGCCAAGGCGACGCTCGCAGCGATGCTGCTGCCGACGGACTCCCCCTTCGCGATGGGGGCCAGGTCAAGCACGGACAGCGGGAAACGCACAGGTATCGCCTTTCAGGTCGACTCGGTCATGGAACAACAACCGGGACGGTCCTCTTCCCCTCGTCGCTAGTCGCCTTCGCAACCCTGCGGCAGGTACAACAGCCGGTTGAGCGCGACCAGCAGGTCACCGGTCGGTGCGGTGGCGTAGTCGTTGGTCAGCTCGGCGATGACGTCCCAGGCCAGCTCACTGCGACGGGGCGAACGCGTCGCTACCGCGGCCGCCAACGCATCAGGGAGCTCGGCCGAGGTCAGGTCGCGTTGGCTGCCCCGCATGCGCACCCGCGTGAGCGCGTCCCGGCCCCGGCCGCAACGCCATCACATCGGGGCCCGAAGTGGCGGTGCCGACGCTCCCATGCCCGAAGCGCACGCGAGCCGTCCAGGATTACCCGCTCGTCGCAGCCATCGGCAGGCTTCCCGCAGCCACATCTGCCTGACTCGGTCTCGAAGTGCTTCAAGTGAAGCGTTGTCATGTCCCGCAGCACGCGGTCGCGGCTCCGGAACGCTCGGTTCGTCTCGCTGATGGCGTCGTCCAGAGTCTGCTTGTCGACGTTCTCGTAGACCACCTGGATTGGCCGCTCGTCGAGCTCTTGCCGAAGTTCGGCGATGGTCAGTTCGAGGCTCGCGATCTCGCGGAGTCGCTGGTCCGTCAGCCGCTCTTCCTGCTGCTCGGTCAGGTCCTCGCGCCACATCTCGATGTGCATTTCGTTTGACGCTTGAGGTCGATCTCGTGGGAGCCCTGGTGTCGGGAGCAAAGGCCACACACGACCGCCCGGGACGGCAGCCCGTCAGGAGCGCGCACCTGGGAGTAGATCGCGTTAGTCCGTCCGCAGCATGGGCACCCCGCCATTGCGCCACGATCTCGCGGGTAACCGACAAGGGGCGGAACCAGAGCTCATCGCACATCCATGATCAGTGGCGTCACAAGGTGCGTCTATCCGACGCCTTTCGGCGCCGGCGGACATCCGGATCTGGCGCCAACCGCTACTTCTCAAGAGACGCCGGACACCGGATGCCGTCACTGGGCAGCTCAGCCGAACAGTTCTCCCAGCCAGTGCTCCTTCTTCTTGCCCCGGTATCCGCTGGAGCCCTCCGAGCGACGGCCGCGGTCGTCGTAGGCGGGTCGGGTGGGGTTCTGCACGTCGCGGGTCGGTGCGGCAGGGGGAACGGGCGAGCGCGACGCCTCCGCCTCCGCACGTTCGAGGATCTTGTCGAGCTCCCCACGGTCGAGCCACACGCCACGGCATTCCGGGCAGTAGTCGATCTCCACGCCGGCGCGCTCGCTCATGACCAGGGTCGTTGAATCGTTGGGGCACTTCATTGGAATCCTCCTTGGCACGGGCAACTCACTCAGACTAGGTCGGCACTGCGCGCGCCCCGGCGCCGCTCCCTGGCATGCGTGAACCAGCTCGCCCGGATCGTGGCCGCGAGCACGTGCGTCTTTGCGCCGCCAATTCCCGTGTACGCCTTGCGGTTCCGTGCCTCACAGCAGGGTCACAGACACGGCGCCGCGCCGTGGACCTCAGTCGGCTTCTCCAAACAGCACACCGCCCATCCGCGCCATCGCCTCCCGCCGCATCGGGTCGATCACGTGCGCGTAGCGCTGTGCGGTCCTATGCTCGGTCCACCCGAGGAGATCCATCAGAGTCCGCGTGTCGACGCCGTTGGCAAGGAGCAGCGTCGCGGCGGTGTGGCGGGCGTCGTGTACGCGGGCATCGCGCACGCCAGCTTCGGCGAGGACTTCCTTCCACTCGCCCCAGTCGCGGCGCGGGTCGATGGGCGCACCGAACTCCGTGGCAACATCCACGCCTCTTCCTGCCACAGGAAGCCGGCCTGAAGCCGCTCGACGGCTTGTGCCGCCTTGTGGGCACGCAGAAGAGATGCCAGACCCGGGGGCAACGGAATCATGCGCGACTTCCCCGTTTTCGTGGTGCGAGCGACCAGACCGCCCTGAGTCCGACCGGGTCAGCGGCCGCCCTGCTTGTACCCACACGTGGGCTCGCCGTCGGCGTCTGGATCGCAGCGATGACGGCCGGTCTCTCGGCGTAGGGAGCGCCGGACGACTACGGTCTCGGTCGAGAGGTCCAGGTCGACCCACTTCAACCCAGCGCCTCGCCCTGCCGAAACCCCAGGGACAGGGCAACACTCCAGCGGGCACCGTTCCGCCGTTCTGCTACCACGCGCAGGATGCAAGCGGCGTCCTCGACGGCGAGGGGCACCACCTCAACCTCTGCGGGCTTCTCGACCGTGACCTGCTTCGCCGTATTCACCGCCATGCGATGCGAGTCCACGGCGGCTGACAGGCACGACCTCAGGACTCGATGAGTGGCATCGAGGGTGTGCGCGCTTGCCCCTGTCCGCTTCATGTCGGTGAGACGACTTCGGATCACCTCCGCCGTCAGCCCGCTCAACTTCACCTCCGCGATATGCGGCAGCACGTGGACCCGGAACGTCGACCGGTAGCCGTCGATGGTTGTGGCCTTGCGGCCAGCCAGGGGCAGCAGTTCATCCAACCAGTGCGAGACCCACCAGCCGAGCGTCACGTCCTTGCCGGAGTGAATGTATTCACCGCGGTCGCGCTGCTCCTCCAGTCGTCGTTGCGCCTGTACGACCTCCCTACGGGTCTTCCGTCGCAGGTGCTTGCGGTCGGGGCGGCCGTCGGCACGCGAGCCCATCGAAGCGAAGACATGCCATAGCCCGTCCTTGCCCTTGTAGGGCGTCGGGGTGGCGTCGGCCGGGTCCTGCTTGGGCCGGCTCATGCTGCGCCCTCACGGTGGGCCTCGATGCGGTGGGCATTGATGTAGGCCTCGACGTAGCGTCGCAGGACGCGGGTGGCGTAGCCGATTTTCACGCGGGGGAGGTCCCCGCGCTTGAGCATGCGCTCGATGGTGGCGACGCTGACGCGCAATTGGGCCGCGGTCTCGCGGATGGTCAGGAGAATTTGGAGTGTGGGCATGACCAGCCCTGTGCCGCGGGATCGGAGGCAGCGTCGATTTGTGAGACGCGGGTGCCAGGCCATGTCGGCAGCCTGCCGAACGCAGATAACGACACCCGGAACGTACTTGCAACCATTGCTGCACCGGGACGAGTCGCAGATGGCGTAGGGCCCCAACGGGCGGCAGGTCACTGGAACGACAAAACCCGCAGGTCAGCGGACTGACCTGCGGCTTCCTTCGATCTGTGCGCCTGTAGGGATTCGAACCCCAAACCTTCTGATCCGT
>JAODMM010000117.1 GCA_025465015.1 Cryobacterium sp.
GGCGTCGACTAATATCCCATGTAAAGGCGCTGACTTGCCCGGTCAGCAAGCCACAGCCATCTGCGCACAGCATCCCCCGTCGCGCTCTTAGCGCCGTCGAGCGCCTCATGCTGGAGGATGCGCAGGCGACCCATATCTATCCGCGCGTTCGCGTCGAGTTCGTTGAGGTGACAAATGAAAGCCTCCGCCTCAGATCGGCCGCCGACTAGAGGGGCGACATCCTGAGCGATGAAGTGATCCCAAGTGAGATCAGGGTCATAGCTGAATCGTCCGAAAGCGAGATAACTCAATTCGCTGGACACGTGATACGGCGACGGCTCGCCCCAAACCGTGAGACCCTGCATGCCTATTGCCGCTGACTTCTTCGCCAGTTCCGCGAAATCGGGGGCGTTGAAGGCGTAGCGTTCCGTGCGTTCATCGCCGTTCCATTGGCATGCAAACTGGCTGCGGATGACGTTCGTTCGCGTAGGAAGCGACGCCACATCCGCAGCGGTGAGCTCCGCGCGGGCACGGTTCCAATACGAGCGGTTGAACGTGTGTTGGTAGATACCTCCCTGAGGAAGGGTGTTGAGTGGATCGTGGGCCGCGGGGTCCAGCAGGTTGTCCCACTGCAGTTCGCAGTACAGCCAGAGATCGTCGCGCTGAGCTCGGGCTGCGTCAAAGAGCACGGGGAAGTTATCGGCCATGTCCGCGTGGGACCAGAACTCGGCATCGTTGTCACGCCGTGTCGCCGTCTCACGCTCTCCGCGTCTTGCGCTGCATCTCGCGCACCCGCAGACGCCGTAGTCCCCAGCCTCGATGTTGATGCCGCCTACGTCGACGGTTTCCACCAACCACGAGATCGCATCGCGCATCCAATCGATGTTTTCCGGCTCTGATGGGCAGGCGGTGCGGGTGTAGTCGCTCTTGGGAAAACTGAGGGGGAACGAGAGATCCTGCAGCTGGAACCCCACTCCACGTTCCATTTCGGCCTCGTACCCTGGGTTTTTATCGAGCCAAGTTGCAAGGTTGTAGGGGTGATTGCCTTCCCAATAGACCCCTCCGTAGGCACCGATCGCAATTCCGGGGATGATTCTGACACCGCGTTCGTTGGCATAGCGACACAGTTCCTGTGCGGCAATTACTCCACCATGGCTGTCGCGGAAGAAACCGTAGATTACGATGGCCGCGATTTGATTCAGACTGCAGAAGTCCACCATCCGTCGATAGTCGGCGAGAAAGCCGCTAGATGGTTTGCCGTAGGAGTTGAACACCCCGATTTCCTGGTGCCCTACCTGGTTGAGCTCCCAGTTGGTCGAGTGGTCCCAGGTCCAAAAAGTCCGGTAGGCGAGCTTGGGTGTCCGCTCCAGGGTTCGGTCTGCAATGCGGATGCCGGTTGGTGAGCGTTCAGACAAGCGCTGTACGAGCTCCTCGACGCCGTAGATAACGCCTGAGAATGGCCCGCCCGTGATCGTGATCGTGGGCACTACAGTCGAGTCCACCTCGATCCGGAAGGCGCCCTCGGGCAGCGTCGTCGATTCTCGCAGCCGGACCGTCGGCAGCGACTCCGGGATAATCGACTCCTCGGGCGCGTCGAGCCAGACCAAACCCGCCCACGACTCCTTTAGGCGCCGCGAAGCGTGGGAGTGCGCGTCGGCACCGACAAGGGCGACGCGGCCGGATATGTGAACGTGAGAACCTTGTGTCATAGATCGTCTCCTCGAAATATTAGAGCGGGTGAGCGATCGGTAGAGCGAACGACAGGTGGTTCTGTAATATAGCCGACACGATGGATCAAAGCCAGCCTCTTTCTCCCCTCGCCAGCAACCTTCGGATGTGGCGAGAGCGAAGGGGCATGAGCGCTTCCGCCCTAGCTCGCGACGCCGGGATCTCCAAGTCAACGGTGTCTGAGCTCGAGCGGGGGAACGGAAACCCATCGCTCGACACGCTGTGGGCGCTGGCCAAGACCTTGCACGTTTCATTGGGCGCGCTCTTTATGAGCCAGGCCGGCCGGGGCGAAGTGGAGCTCAAACGCCTCATCGACGCGCCTGCTATTGCTCACGATGGTGATGAGTTCGTGGCGCAGTTGATGGCATCCTGGCACAACTCAGGTGAAGTTGAGGTGTCTGTTGTCACGCTGGCGCCAGATGCAAAGCGCAGCTCGAGGGGCAACGCACCCGGAGTTGTTGAACGGGCGATTTGTATCAGTGGCTTGGTAGAAGTGGGCCCAGACGGCGCCATGGCTCTTCTCGAGCCAGGTGACATGATCACCTTCCGAGCCGACCAGCCTCATATCTACCGGTCACGCGCCGACGGCGGACGCTTGCTCGTCGTGCAGCAATACCCGTTCGCCAGTTGAGCGGTAACCAAAACGTAACAATCAGTCGCCATGAGGTGTTGATTACGTAACAAAGCTCTGATTGACTAAGCGCGTTCGGTAGAGCGAACGATAGGCCAGTTCAGCAAACGCCAGTGCGCATCAATTTCAACGGAGAATTTCATGGAAACGGACCTCTCGGGACTCCACCCGCCTGACCAGCCGGTCATCGAAACCCGCGGAATTACCAAGAGTTTCGGACATGTCGAGGCTCTGCGCGGCGCGTCGCTCCGCGCGTACCCGGGAGAGGTGCTCGCCCTAATCGGCGACAACGGTGCGGGCAAGACGACGTTGGCAAACATCATCGCTGGCGTTCACGCTAGCGATGAAGGAGAGCTCCTCCTTCGCGGCATCAGCGTGGACGTAGCCTCTGTGCGTCAGGCGCGTGAGTTGGGGATCGAGATTGTATACCAGGACCTCGCACAGGCCCCGGATCTCACGGTGTCGCAAAACTTCTTCTTCGGCCGGGAACTGCTTGTCAAAGGCATAGGCCGCTTCTTGGGCAAGGTCGACGAGCGGGCCATGCGAGAACGTACGAAGGAGGCAATGACTCTGCTCGGCGCGCAGGTACCATCGCTCACCGTGCCCGTGAGCGCCCTCTCGGGCGGACAGCGCCAGGCAATCGCCGTAGCACGCGCCGTCATGTGGGCGAAGGCCGCGATCATCATGGATGAACCGACCGCGGCGCTCGGTGCGAAGCAGACGGCGATGGTCTACGACGCTGTTCGCGCAGCTGCAGACCGGGGACTTGCCGTCATTCTCGTCAGTCACGACATTCCAAAGATGATCGAGTTCGCCGATCAAATGGCCATCATGCGCCACGGCTCCGTGGTGGCTCAGATGCCCACCGCCGGCCTCGAACTCGTGGACGTGCTCACAACGATGCTTACTGCTCAAAAGGATGCCGCATGACCGCCACAAAACCTTCGCCCCAGGCATCCGCCACTACGTTCTCCAGCAGTGAACCCGCGCTCGTGAAACGCATTATCACGTCGACAGCGTTCATGATCGCGGTCGTCGTTCTCGTCCTCATCCTGTTGTTCGGCGCCCTCTCGCCGAACGCGGTGTTCCTCGGCCCCGCCAACTTCCGCAACCTCGCACTCGATTCCGCACAGCTCATCCTTCTTGCCGTCGGCATGACGTTTCTCGTCGGTGCTGGCGAGCTTGACCTCTCGATCGGCGCCAACGTCATCCTGTCGTCTGTCGTCGCTGCCAAGGTCATCACCCTCCTCGGCGGAACACCTGAAGAGGTACTCGCTGGCAACTACAGCAATGTCGGTGTCGCAATCTTCTTCGGGCTTCTCGCCGCGGTTGCGACCGGAACCGTCTTCGGCATCGTGAACGCGACACTCGTGAACCTGCTGCGAGTCAACTCGTTCATCGTGACCCTCGCCATGATGAGCGTCGGCAGCGGCATCGCCTACATCGTCACCGGCGGAGTGAACGTCAGCGCTTTACCTCGCGATCTGCAGAAGAACTTCGGCTCGGCCGACTTTTTCGGGATCATCCCCGTTCCGGCGGTCATCGCTGTCCTCCTCGGAATCGTCGCCTGGTTCGCCATGACAAAGCTCCGGTTCGGAACGCACACTCTCGGGATGGGATCCTCGATCCGAGCAGCGCAGCGCGCTGGCATCAAAGTCAAGACGCAACGCGTCAAACTTTTCGGGATCATGGGACTCATAGCTGGGCTGGTCGGATTCATCGACATCTCCCGCTTCCTGACCACCAACATCCAGGGACATCAGGGAGACGCCCTCGCCGCAATAGCGGCTGTTGTCATCGGGGGAACGAGCCTCTTCGGCGGGCGGGCGTCGGTGCTCGGATCGATTATCGCGGCGATCATCCCGGCGATCCTCATCAACGGGCTCGTCATCATGCGTGTGGGCTCCTTCTACCAACTCGTCGTCACCGGTTTGATCCTCCTGGTCGCCGTCGGAATCGATCAGCGCCGCCGGACTCAACCCAGCTGATCCATCCCTGTTGCACCGAACCAATCCCTCAGGCTTCCACCTCCCAAGAGCTCCACCCCACCCCCAAGGAGAACACTGTGTCAAAACGATCACACGTGCTTAAGCGCGGAAGCGCCATGGGCGCGGCATCCGTCCTCGCGCTCGCGCTTAGCTCATGCAGCAGCGCAGCGGCGCCGGCAAGCGGCTCGGACGGTGCGGCGTCAGCCAGTCGAACTGTCTCGTTCGTCGCCGCGCAAATGACGGCGACCTACTTTCAGGTCATGCAGTGCGGCGCACAGGAGGCCGCAGACAAGTACGACCTCGACCTCGACTGGCAGGGCGACGCGAACTGGGACCTCGCCACGCAGACACCACTGATCAACGCGGCGGTCCAGTCGAAGCCAGGCGGCATGGTCCTCGTCCCCACTGATCCCGTCGGGCTCATCGAGACCGTGGGTAAGATCGTCGCGGATGGAACTCCCGTTATCACGGTCGACGGCAGCCTCGATGAGCCCGTTGAGGCGCAGAACATTCGCACTGACAACATCACTGCCGGTTCTCTCGCCGCAGACGCACTCGCCAAGTCAATCGGCGAGAAGGGAACAGTCCTTGTAATCGCCTCCTTCCCCGGCGTCGCCGCGAACGCTGAACGCGTCGACGGTTTCGCTGAACGAATGGAACAGGCGTATCCGGACGTTGTGGTGCTGCCGACCGAATACTCCGAAGCCGACCAGTCGACAGCTTCGCAGATCGCGGCAGCAGCGATCACCGACCCGGACCTCAAGGGCATCTACACGACCCTCGCGCCGGCATCCGCGGGCGCCGCAGCCGCCATCCAGGCCGCGAACAAGATAGGTGAAGTCAAGCTCGTCGCATACGACGCCGACCCGTCACAGGTTGCCGACCTTAAAAACGGCGTCTACGAAGCGCTCGTTGCGCAGGACCCGTACGGGCTCGGATATGACTCGGTGGAGCGCATCGCGAAGATCATCGACGGTGACCTCGACGCAGCTGATCTGGAGTACCAGGAGTACGTCACCGCCTACATCATCGACAAAGACAACGTCGACAGTGACGAGGCACAGCGCTACATCTACAACCCGACCTGCTAGTTCCGCACTGCACGTCCAGCCCTACTGAAGGAACGAAACCCATGAGCTCCGACAACGGTCACACATCCCGCCCGCCCTCACCAGCGGCGGTGCGTGTGGCCCTTGTCGGCTCTGGGTCCTTCGCTGAACTCCACGCTCAAGCGTTCGCCGAGAATCTCGACTGCGAAATCGTCGGTATAGTCAGTCGTTCTATCGGGCGAGCAGAGTCTCTCGCCGAGCGCTATTCCGCCCACGGTGCCTTCCATACGACCCAAGAGCTCCTCGCGTCTTGTGAGGTGGACGCCGTATCTGTCGTGACAGCGGGAAACTTCCATCTGAAGCCGACCCTTGAGGCACTCCAGGCAGGAGCAAGCGTGCTGCTCGAGAAACCGGTCGTCATGAACAGCGCCGAGGGACGTACCCTGCGTGCGGCAGCCGCAGCGGCCCCGGGGTTCGTTATGCCGGCACATATTCTCCGGTTCGCGGCCCCGTATCAGGAACTCCGCAGCCGACTGAAGACAGGTGCTGTCGGCACTCCACGCGCTCTGTCATTCCGTCGTCACCGCACGGCAGACCATGACATCTTCTTTCCTGATGTCCATCCCGTGCTCATGACGATGATCCACGACATCGATCTGGCGCTCTGGCTAACGGGATCCGCACCGCTTCGAGTCACCGCTCGGCAGATCGACGCACCCTCACGGTCGCAGCCCCTCGCAGTATGGGCCGAAGTGGAGACGACAGACGGCACCATGCTGTCCTTCCAGGTCTCCTGGTCGCTCGCAGGAGGTTCGCTCCCCGACGCGCTCGAGGTCATCGGCAACGACGGAGCGCTTTCGCTCGCTCTCGCCCCCCGAGTCACGGACTTCAGTGCCGGTGCCATCCTCGTCGACGACTGCTTGACACCCGAGGCAGGCCACGGCGCTCTGCGCGAAGAAATCCGCACGTTCGTCGACGCTGTCCGGTTCAACAGACCACCAACTGCGGTCACTCTCGACGAGGCACTGGAAGGCATCGACCTGGCCGAGCAGATCATTGCGATGGCGGACGCGCATCGAATCGAGGTCAGCGCGTGACCCGGATCGACTCACACATCCATCTCTTCGAAAACGGCTACGGCGGCGACCGACCAGCCGGGGCAGAGCTGGCCGGTTACCAGCTTCTTCGAAGGCGTCACGGAATAGACAAAGCTCTCGTCGTCGGATTCGAGGGCGACGCGCGGTTCGCCGGCAACAACGGCTACGTGCTTAATCTCGCGAAGGACCAGAACTGGATTTTCCCGCTCTGCTACGTCGACCTCGCAAACGCCAGCCCGCACTCCCCCGACGAATTCGTCGCCGCTGGAGCGGCGGGGTTTTCTTTGTACCTCGGCTCGGATGCAACAGTGGCAGGTCGCGTGCAGGCAGAGGTGTGGAACGCGATCGACAGACACGGATTACTCGTCAGCGTCAATGCAGCCCCTGCGGCGCTGGCCGGATTTGGCGCAGTGCTCGAGCAACTGCCCGCGAGCGCGGTGCTGATCAGTCATCTAGGACTTCCCGGACCTGCTCCTGTGAACCGAGCTGACGACTCCCGCGCGCAGTCACAGGTTTCAGCGCGGATGTCAGCGCTGGTCCAACTCGCCCAGTATCCGCAGGTCTCGGTAAAACTGTCGGGGCTCTACGCGATCGACGCCGGGTTTCCGCACGCCCTTGCCCAAGCGGACGTGCACGCTGCGCTGGAGGCGTTTGGGGTGGATCGTCTGGTTTGGGGGTCCGATTACTCTCCTGGGATGGACGCTGTGACGGCCGAAGAGCTTTTCGCTATCCCGGACTGGATCACCTCGCAGCTAAACGCCGAAGAGCTCGAGAAGGTCGCCGGCGGCACGCTGCAACGAATTCTCGACGAGCGCTGACAATGCCCCGATTCTGCTACACCTTCGAACTGCTGCCGGGAACCGTCGAACGGTATGAGCAAGAGCACCGCGAGATTTGGTCAGGCGTCGTCGAAGCGATGAAACGTGTCGGAATCACCGACTATTCACTCTTCCGGCGCGATCACACGGTCATCGCTTGGGTCGAATGCGCGGGTCAACCCAGCGAGACCTTGCGTGCACTGGATGAGGATCCTGACAACAAGCGCTGGAGCGAACATATCCGCACCCTTATGCACGATCCGCTCGATCACGCCCAGCAACTCAGGATCAGCGACGAGATCTGGCGGATGCCGTGACCATCAGAGAACAGGCGCAATTGACGGCGCTACCGACACAGCCGACCGGCATGATCAGCGGAGTACACACATGGTGACACCCGGGGACGTTCCCCTGCTCGACTCGAGCAACTTTGTTAACCTCACTTCTGATGCGTACCTATATTGGGGTGCCCACTCGCCTGCGCTCAGGCGGGTAGAGGATGCGATCGTCTCCTCATATCGGGCCAAGAGCCTAGGGGAGGGTGGCAGGGACTTCCTCTATGCTGCCGAAAGTCACACGCGAGAGAGCATTGCGCGGCTGACCGGCCGGCGGGCCTCGGAGGTTGGAATGCTCGGTGACGCGTCGACCGCGTGGAGCGCTATCGCCAATGGCTGGAAGTGGACGCCCGGCGACAACATTGTCATCAATGAGTACGAACACCCCGCCGTCTTCGCACCCTTCCTCCGGCTACGGAGGTTCGGTCTCGAGGTCCGCGTCGTCCCCAGGAACGACGACTGGGAGATGCCGTCCTCATCGATCGAGAAGTACTGCGACGAACGGACCACCGCGATCGCCGTGAGCCACGTCGGCTACGTCACCGGGCTCCGGCACGACCTCGCAGAGCTCGGTCGAATCGCTGAGAGGGTAGGCGTTCCGCTGCTCGTCGACGTGTCACACTCGCTTGGCGTGGTCGACATGGATCTCTCCCCTGCGGCTCTCACGGTGACCGCCTCTTACAAGTGGACCTTGGGACCGTACGGCGTCGGTGCCGTGATCTGGAACCAGGATCGCCTACCGGACTTCGAGCCGGGCTCGGTCGGCTGGCGGTCGCTCGAGAACATGTTCACCGACAAGCGCTTCGACGAGATCAACTGGAACCTCGATGGAACTCGGTTCCAGATGGGAGCCCCAGCGCTCGGTGACATCGCCGGTCTTGGCGCGGGGATCGACACGATTCTCGAGCTGGGGATCGCGAACGTCGAGGCGCACTCCTTAGCGCTCGTCGACGCGGCAATTGCCGGGCTGAACGATCTGGGCCTCGACGTGATCACGCCGTCCGACCCTGCCCGCCACGCCGGGAACGTTGCATTCCTGCACCCGGACGGGGAAATCTTCGCCCGGCGGCTGGCTGAGCACGGAGTGCTGCTCTGGGGCGGTGACGGCCGCGTCCGTGCCTCGTTCCACGTCTTGAACTGCAAGATCGACGTTTCCCGTCTGCTCGCCGGCGTGACCGCCGTACTCGCCGAGATGCCTCTGGAAAGGATTTGAGATGCCGGATAACAACATTGACGCGTTCCTTGCTCAGCATGAAGAAGACCTCGTCACTCTCGTGCGCGACATGGTGGCGATCAACAGCCAAATCCCGCCCCACGGCGACGAGCGCGAGATTGTCGCGTTCCTGCAGGACACACTCGCCCGACTTGGGCTCGCAGACGACCTGACTGTCCTCGGTCCGACGGAGGACCGTCCTAGCCTTATTGCACGCATTCGCGGTACCGGCGGTGGCAAGAACCTCATGTTCAACGGGCATACCGACACCAAGCCAGTCGGCGAGGCCCGTGACCAGTGGAACTCGGAACCCCTCGCAGCGACGATACTTGACGGCAAGATAGTCGGTCTCGGTACTACGGATATGAAGGCTGCCATCGCGGCCATGATTTACGCGGCCTACGCGCTCAAGGAAACAGGTGTACCGCTGAGCGGCGACCTCGTGATCGGCATGATCGCCGATGAGGAAGCCGGCGCACAGCTCGGCGCCAAGTTCGTGGCACCACACGTCATCGGCGTCGACGCCATCCTCATCGGTGAGCCGAGCGGATGGGACCACGACTGGCAGGGCATCCACCTGGTCTCTCGCGGGGTGTGTGGATTTCGCATCGTCGTCACCGGAACCCAGATGCATTCGAGCCTCTCCGATCGAATGCCTTCTGTGAACGCGTCACTCAAGCTCGCAGAACTCATGACCAGGATCGGTACGGAGCTAAACCTCCCATTCACCCCACACCCGCTCGGTCAGATCGGCCCGACGCTCAATACCGGAGTCATGATCAGCGGCGGCACATTCTTCGGTGTCGTTCCCGGGAGGGCCGAATTCGCGTGCGACCTGCGAACGGTGCCAGGCCAGACGAAGGATGAGGTCGCCGCCGGAATCGAAGCCTGGCTAGATGCTTGCCGGGCCGCCGACCCTGACCTTCAGGTTGAGTACTCGTTCGAACCTGGGCTCGACTGGATTCCGTGGAGCGAACTCGATGCGGAGCATCCACTCGTCGCGGCGACTCAGGCCGCGGCCGCCGACGTGCTCGGCAAAGCGCCGCCGCTCGCGGTCTTTCCCGGCGGAACTGACGCTCCCTGGTACTCGCAGATCGGCATCCCCACCCTTCCCTCGTTCGGCCCCGGCGTGCTCACGTGCGCACACGGCCCGAACGAGTTCGTCAGCATCGAGAGCATTAATCAGGCCGCGCGAATGTACGCACGGATCGCCGCAGACTTCTGCCGCTGATCAGCCACAACCAATAGGACGCGATGTTCTGACGGTAGATCCTCAACGTCCTGCTGGCAGCCATTTGCTCGTTTTTGGCGTTGAGAATCCAGAGCCCCAATGACGACGACTCGATCGCCGATCGAATCATCGAGTACAGCGCGAATGGCGGGAGGGAGCTCCGTAGAGCGTGATCGACCTGCCGAAGGTTATCGGCGGCGACCAATGCGAACGTTCGAGCCATCTGCGAAGCCTCGAAAGGACGGGTGAGTCCATCTACTCGACCCAGCCAGCTTTCCTGCACAGGGTTCGGAAGCCTTTGGGACTGCTGGACGACCCGAAGGAGGAGCGGCCGTGCACTCTCGAGCATCGTCTGTGCGGCCCGCTCGAGTGCGGCACCCTCGCGAGTATCGAGCAGCCTGACCGATTGCATCGAAGCGGGCATCAAAGTGTCCAAGTGAGTTCAGCCTCCTCAGTGCGCATGCCTTCTGTGTCATGTCCCTCACGCCAGTGCAGCAGCGCAGTAGTGGCCGCAACACACCCACCTGTTCGGCGTGCGGCGCCGGCGGACCAAGACGTGGGCCACCATTTGCCGTGTTGCCAGCGCCGACGCGATTGCTCCGCTCTGTGAGGCTGACGAGCGCCAGATGCCGGTCAGCGGTCCAGTAGATCAGCCTCCCCTTGTGGTCCTTCGTGCGTCCGAGTATGCCCGCCTCAGCGAGTTGAACCAGCGCTCGATGCGCCGCCGCCGCCGTGACCTCGTGCTGCGCGGCCACACTCTCGATGGTCAACACAGGGTCTGCGGCCAGTGAGCTGAGGATCTTGAGCGCCACAGCATCGCTACGCGGAGTCGAGGGCTTGATCCCCTGCTCCTGACGGAAGCGAATCAGTTCCTCGCGCACGCGCTCATCGAGGGAAGTGATGTCCGCCGAGAGCCTCACGGCGTTCTCCGCGGCGAGTTCGGCAGCCTCTGCGAAGCCGATGATCCATTCATCCAACTGAGACGGGATCTCGCGGTACGCCGTGAGACCTGCGATGTATCTGTCTTTGTCGCCAGCGAACACGGTACTGATCGGAATCAACGTATTCCGGAGCGCATCCGCTCGGCGCAGCACTGTATGGATCAGCGCGCGCCCCGTACGGCCGTTGCCGTCAACGAAGGGGTGAATCGTCTCAAACTGCGCGTGAGCGATCGCCGCCCGCACGACTGGATTCCCCGTCGTATTAGTGACGAAGCGCGCAAGGTCGTCAACCAAGCGCTGCACCTCTGTCTCGGGCGGCGGAACGAAATCGGCGCGAAGCGGACTCCAACCAGAGCCGCCTACCCAGTTTTGCTCGGTGCGCAGGCCGAACTTCAGCCCCGGCTCTATGACGTGCTGCAAACGCTCGATATCCGCTGTGGTGACATTCCGATCACGTTCGCCAAGCTCAGCGATCGCTTGCTCGGTGGCACGCACGTTCGCAACGACGTCCAGGGGTTCGAACTGACGCTGCCTCCGGAAGACAGGACTCTGTCCCGTGGGACATGTCCAGACTTGCGCGAGAACTCACACTTCGCCAGATGGTCCCTCGCTTCTGCCGATCCCCATCTGCGACGCTAAGAGGCGCACTCACCGAGAGAAACGACACCCACGGAGTCTCACTTACCCCGCAAAAGGTCTCACTTACCGTGAGACACGACAGTAGCTCTAGAACCGACGAACGGAGCGGATGACGGGAATCGAACCCG
>JAODMM010000143.1 GCA_025465015.1 Cryobacterium sp.
GGCGAGATTCAGAGCAACGGCGAGGATGCGTGAGTCGATGTCACCCAGTTGCAGACCCGACGGGAGCTCCGACATGTTGGAGTGGTAGAGTTACACCCGCAGCGTGCCGCCCTCACCCACCGGGATGGGGAAGTCGAGCCGTTCGTGCTTCACCCGGAGCTCGTCGAGGTTCCGCAGTGCCTGGCGGGCGAAATAGCCGATTTCGGGGTCGTTGCGCTTGGCTTCAAGCTCTGCGATGACGACGACGGGCAGGACGACGGCATGCTCGGCGAATTGGAAGATGGCTTTCGGATCACTTAGCAGGACTGACGTGTCGAGCACATAGGTGCGCTCAGCTTGCGCCGCCTTCCGCGGTGCGTGTTCATTCGCCTGCTGCGCCGGCTTCTGCCCTGCCTGCTGCTCTGGCTTCCGCGCCGTCTCATTCGCGTTCTGGTAGTCGGTATTCTTCGCGGCCACAACCACTCCCACCCCGCCGCCCTGAGGGCACGGATTCCTTGGCGAGTCGGCCACATGCGATCATCGAGCCGTACTTATGTGGCCGTCTCGATCAGGCGCCATACCTGATGTGCACGACGCTACGTCTCCGGCTCCCGATGGTGGTAGTCGACACGCCAGAACACGTTCACCCCACGCCCCATACTGGGGGCGAGTGGTGTCAGTAGGTCGCCGCAGTCGAATAGGACGTAAGGGCGGCCCGGAGCATACCGAGGGTTTCGGGTGTCGTCCCCACGTGCACGCTCAGGCGCACGGTTCCCAGCCGCGTGGTGGCCGTCAGGCCGTGGTTGTGCAGAGAAGCGCTCAGAAGAGTGAGCTGTTCTGCCGGCGGCTCCAGGACGATCATTCCGGCACGTTCACGCTCATCCCGGGAGGAGATCACCGGCACCGCGAACTCATCGGCGAGGTCGATAACGTGAGTGACCGTGTTGGTTATCGTCTCCTGGATCCAGGCAATCCCGGCGGCGTCGATGTCTTCCACGGCTGCGGCCAGGCGCGCCTTGGCGATGTCGTCGCCATCGCTCACCCGGAACGCGTTCGCGCCCCGGGCGGGGGCCATGACCTCGTCCCAGGTGCCCTCGTCGGCATCTGTACCCGTGTAGCCGGAGAAGACGGGGGTGAGTCGCTCCCGTCCGTTGTCGCTCACCGCGAGGAAACCAGTTCCCCGCCCTGCTCGTGCCCATTTCTGTCCGCCCGACACAACCACGTCCGCGAGCTCATACGGCGCGTCGATGACGCCGAAGCCCTGGATCGCGTCGACGATCAGCAAGCGGTCGCCGATCACCTGGCGGATGCCTTCGAGATCAGCGAGATGACCGGTCCGGGAATCGACGAGGCAGACGGCGACGGCAGCGATCGCCGGTGTGAGCTGGTCCCTCACTTGCCCCGGGGTCACACCGCCGTGGTCGGTCTCGAGCCACGTCGGCGTCACCACGTGGAGAGCTTCCGCCGCGCGGACTGCAGCGTACGGGACGCTCGGAAAATCGGCGGGCGAAACCAACAGGCCGCCGGTCAGGCCGAACATGGCATGCATGAGGCCGGTGCTGGTGTCGGGTTGGAAGACCACCTGGTCGGCACGGAAACGCGTCACGGCCGAAACCGCACGGCGCATCCGCTCGTCCTGGCGTTCCAATTCCATCAGGGTTCCGTACCGGGCGCGGGACAGCAGTTCCGTGTGCCCGAGCGTCTCGGCGACGACGGAGGCCGACAGCGGACCGACACGACCGTAGTCAAGGTAACCCGGTTCCTCAAGGAACCCTTCGGTGTACTGCTGCCTCGACGTCATCTGGCCCCTCTTTCGTCGCCATTGCGACAGATGCCGCTTGTGTGCTCGCAACGAGCTCCGATTTCAGGCACCGAATCGCCGCTGGCGTCGGGCGAAGTCCCGCAACGCGCGCAGGAAATCCACCTGCCGAAGATCCGGTCCAAGGGCCTCCACGAAGTAGAACTCACTGTGAGCGCTCTGCCACAGCATGAAGTCGCTGAGCCGTTGTTCGCCCGATGTTCGGATGACGAGGTCAGGATCGGGCTGGCCCCCCGTGTACAGGTGCTGGCCGATCAGTTCCGGGGTGAGCGTGTCGGCTAGGTCCTCGAGGGTGCCGCCATGGGCATGGTGCGTCGCCACGATGCTGCGCATGGCATCCGTGATCTCGGTGCGGCCGCCATAGCCGACAGCCAGGTTGATATGAAGACCGAGGTTTTTCGCCGTTCGGGCTTCCGCAGCGTTGAGGGCCGCTACCAGAGGTTCGGGCAACCCGCTCTTGGACCCCACCTGCTGCACGCGCCAGTTGCGGTAATGGGAAAGCTCCTCGGCCAGTTCAGCGATTATTTCCAGGAGATCGGCCAACTCGTCTTTGGGTCGCTGGGTGAGGTTGTCCGACGAAAGCAGGTAGAGCGTCACCACGGATACCCCGAGGTCGTCGCACCACTCCAGGAACTCGCGCATCTTCGCAGCGCCGGCGCGGTGCCCGTGAGCGGCTGATTGATACCCAAGCTGACGGGCCCACCGACGATTCCCATCGATGATCATGGCGATGTGCCGAGGGACGGTTTCGGGTGGCAGAGCGCGCCGCAGCCGGCGCTGGTACACCCTGTAGAGGATGCCGCGCCCGAGTGGGACCTGCCGTTTCTGCACACGATTACGCTAGCCCACTCGGATCCGCTTCCCGCAGCCGGCCACCAGCCAGCCCCGAGGCGGACTGTATTCTTGCACCATGAAGCCTGGTGACGACGTTCCGAGCCTGCCTCTGACCGATGATGCAGACCCGCGGCCGGATGACGTGAAACCCACTTGGCGAGGATGGATCCACGCCGGCACATTCCCGGTCACGATCGTTGGCGGCATCGTGCTCCTCACTGTCGCGGACGGTCCAGCGGCGAGGTGGAGTTCTGCCGTGTTCGTGTTGAGCTCGATGCTCCTGTTCGGCAACTCTGCGCTGTATCACCGCGGGAACTGGACTCCCCGAACGCGGGTGATTCTCAAGCGCATCGACCACGCGAACATCTTCTTGTTGATCGCGGGTTCGTACACGCCGATCACGGTGCTCGCCCTACCGCCGAACAAAGCGATCCTGCTGCTGTCACTGGTCTGGGGCGGCGCGATCCTCGGGATCGCCTTCCGGGTGTTCTGGATCGACGCGCCTCGCTGGCTGTACGTGCCGCTCTACCTGGCGCTGGGTTGGGGCGCGGTCATGTTCCTGGTGGACTTCTTCCAGGCCGACGCCACCATGATGGCCCTCATCATCCTGGGGGGCCTTTGCTACACAGCGGGAGCGATCGTCTACGCGATGAAACGCCCGAACCCCGTTCCCGGCGTGTTCGGCTTCCACGAGATCTTCCACACCCTCACGGTTGTGGCTTTCCTCTGCCACTGGGTGGCCATCCTGCTGATCGCCACGCATCCGCTCTACCCCTGAACGCGGCTCAGACTGCGTCGCGACCCGGACTGAGCAGGAGGCTCGGAAGTGAGCGGGGTGCTGGTCACTCCGGCCGGCCGCCCCCACCAGCGTCGCGCGCCGCACGCTCGTCCTCGAGACGCTTGCGGATCTCCTCGCGGTACGTGGTGCGACGGACGCGACGCACCATGTCAAAGCCGAGCAACACGGTCAGTAAAGCGACGACGAAGATCGCCGCGAAGCCCAGCGGGCCGGGCGTCACGGTCTCAGCGGGGGGTGGGGTATTGGACAGAAGAAAACCGAGAACGGGGATCATCACTTGTCCTCCACGCCTGCGAAAAGGTCTGATTCGGGCATGTCGGTCTCGACTTTCGATTCGATGAGTTGGAAGTCCTCGAAGGGCCATGCTTCCCGGATCAGGTCGTTCGGCCAGAAGAAGAAGCTGCTGTCCGGCGAGACCTGGCTGGCATGAGAACGCAGAGCGGCATCCCGATGGTCGAGGAAGTCCCCGACGGGGACATGTGTCGTGGCCAGCTTCGGGTAGTCCTTCATCCACTCCCGGGCTTCACCGAGCGGCTCGAGGAGCGCAGAGTCGGGATCTTTGGCAGACAAGGCAAGGTACATCGCGTCGATGCGCTGCAGGTTGAAGATCCGGTCGTAGTAGAGCTTGTCGATCTGCCATGGTTCCCCTGCATCGGGGTACCGGTTGGGCGAGGCCGCCGCCCGGTAGGCCTCCAACGACACCTGGTGGCAGCGGACGTGATCAGGATGAGGGTAGCCGCCGTTCTCGTCGTAGGTGATGAGGACCTGCGGTCGGAAGTCCCGGATGACGCGCACGAGCGGTTCGGCTGAGAACTCAATCGGGATGTCGGCGAAAGATCCGGGCGGCACCGCGCCGTCGTCATTCATTCCCGAGTCCTGATATCCGAGCCAGCGGTGCTGAATGCCCAGGTAGCGTTGTGCTTCAGCCATTTCGAGGCGGCGAAGGCCCGCAATGTCGCGCTCGGCCATCGCCGTATCGGCGAGGGATTCGTTCAGGATGCTGCCACGTTCGCCGCCGGTGCAACTGACCACCAGGACCTCCGCCCCGAGGCTCCGGTAGTACGCGTACGTGGCCGCGCCCTTACTCGACTCGTCGTCGGGATGGGCGTGCACCGCCAATAGTCGCAGTGTCACGAAACTCCTCAGGAATGCCAGCTAACCTTGGAACCCAGCCTAATAGTCGAATGTGAGTGTGGAGTCGCCCGTGCTGAATGCCCGATGGCCGTGAGCACCCAGCTTGACGACCGATACGGTCGTACCCGGAATCGCAGCAGACGTGACCGCCGAACCCTCTGGATCGCAGGCTCGGTGTTCGCTGTCGTTCTTGCGGCGTGGGTGATCTGGGCGGGGCTGGACGGCGCGAAACCGGTCATCGATGCGCGGGACTTGGCGTACACGGTCGTTGATGACCGCACGGTAAGCGTGACGTTCTCCGTGTCGATGCCGGCTGGGACGACGTCGAGTTGCGCCGTCGAGGCGTTGAACGAGAGCTTCACCGTTGTCGGGTGGAAGGTCGTGGATATCCCTCCGTCAGACCGCTTCACCCGGGCGTTCACCGAGACCGTTCGCACGAGCGAACTTGCCACAACAGGTTTGATTTACCAGTGCTGGCTGACCTAAACTGACGTATTCGCCCTGACGATCTCGTCGGGGCGTCGACTATATCTGCGGTTGTCGACGATTTCTATGATTCGTCTCGCGGGCGTCCCGGCAACTGCGAGTGTTTTCGATTTCCGACCCAGCAACGCAAGGAGCGCTTCCATGGCTACCGACACAACGGTCACGTGGCTGACCCAAGAGGCCTACGACCGCCTCGCGGCGGAATTGGACACCCTCAGCACCACCGGCCGCCAGGAGATCGCCAAGAAGATCGAGTCGGCTCGGGAAGAGGGCGACCTCAAGGAGAACGGCGGATACCACGCGGCTAAGGAGGAGCAGGGCAAGCGTGAGGCGCGCATCCGGACTCTCACCCAACTGCTGCGCACGGCCGAGGTCGGCCATGCACCCGAAAGCCAGGGCGTCGTGCAGCCCGGAACCGTGATCACTGCCACGATCGCCGGTGACGAGAGCCGCTTCCTTTTGGGCAGCCGGGAGATTGCCGGCGACAGTGACCTCGACGTCTACAGTGAGCAGAGCCCGCTGGGCACCGCGATCATCGGTCTGAAGGTCGGCGACGAGACCACCTACACAGCGCCCAACGGTAGGGCCATCCCCGTCAAGGTCACCAGCGTCGAGAACTTCACCGGCTGAGCCGCACAGCACGCATTCCGCGGTTGAGCATCAGCGCCGAGAACGCCGAGGAGCGCGACTCGCTTACGCTGCAACCTCGCACAACTCTGAGGGATGCCGGCGTCAGTCGATCTGGGGATCGTAGCCGGCACCGCGCAGCACATCGACAACCTGCTGTCGGTGCTCGGGGCCCCGGGTCTCGACGCTGACGTCCAGCTCGACTTCGCTGATCTGAAGCCCGACACCGTGCCGCGTGTGGAGCACCTCGATGACGTTCGCGTGGGCCTGGGCGAGCAGCTCGGAGATGCGCGCCAGCTGCCCGGGACGGTCAGGGAGCATGATCCGCAGGGTGAGATACCGATCTGACGCGGCGAGACCGTGGCTGATGACCCGCTGCATCAGGAGCGGATCGATGTTACCCCCGGAAAGAATCGCCACGGTGGGCCCTGTAGCCGCGACCTTGCCGGCGAGGATTGCCGCGACCGATACCGCACCGGCGGGCTCCACAACCAGTTTCGCGCGCTCCAGGAGCACCAGGAGCGCCCGGGCAATGTCATCGTCGCTCACTGTGACGATCTCGTCCACAGTGTCACGCACGATATCGAAGTTGAGAAGTCCGGGGCGGGCAACCGCGATTCCATCCGCGATGGTCGGCAGGATGGCCACTTCGACCGCCTGCCCGGCGGCCAGCGACGCGGGGTAGGCGGCCGCATTGGCCGCCTGAACGCCGATGACCCGGATGCTCCTGCCCTCCCGCGCGGCGCGCTGTTTCATGGCGCTGGCGACCCCTGAGATCAGGCCACCGCCGCCGATGGGAACAACGACGGTTTCGACGTCCGGAACTTGGTCGAAGATCTCCAGCCCGAGGGTGCCCTGCCCGGTCACGACGTCTTCGTGGTCGAAAGGCGGGATCAGGACCGCACCTGTCTCTGCCGCGTAGGCCGCGGCCGCGAGGAGCGGTTCGGCGACGGTGTGGCCGCGCAGGACGACATCTGCACCGTAATCACGGGTTGCTTGCAGCTTGGGCAGTGCGACTCCGACCGGCATGAAGATCGTGGCCCGGATCCCGAGTTCGCGAGCGGCGAAGGCGACTCCTTGCGCATGATTGCCCGCGGAAGCCGCGACAACTCCGCGCGCCCTCTCCTCCTCGGTCAGCTTCGACAGTCGGTTGTATGCTCCCCGAATCTTGTACGATCCTGTGCGCTGAAGGTTCTCGCATTTGAGGTAAACCGGCGCCCCGAGTACCGCCGCGAGATAGCGGGAGCTCTCCATCGGCGTGGTATCGGCGACCCGCGCCACCACAACACGGGCTGCTTCGAATTCGTCGAGACCTGGTCCGGCCAGTCGGGTTTCAGTCATCGAGGGCGCTTTCTGGGTTGGAACGGAATCCGGGACGGCGCGGTACGGTTCGCCACAACTCGGAAGTGGTGCCCGAGCCAGGAGGATGCGGGAAAGCCTCGCGCCATACTCCGCTCGAGATGTACTTGACCATGACGTTGAGCACGGCAGCGACGGGGACAGCGAACAGTGCGCCCGGGATTCCGGCGAGCAGGGAACCCGCCGCCACAACGAGCACGACAGCGAGCGGATGCACCTTCACAGCGGTTCCCATGATGAGCGGCTGCAGAACGTGACCTTCCACCTGCTGCACGAGAAGCACCACGCCGAGCATGATCAGGGCGGGAACAGGACCGAGGAACAGGAGTGCGATCACGATCGCCACGGCTCCCGTGGCCACGGCGCCCACGATGGGAATGAAGGATCCCAGGAAAACGAGGATAGCGATCGGGATGGCCATGGGCACTCCGATCAGCGCGGCGCCGACCCCGATTCCGACGGCGTCGATCGAGGCGACCAGGATCTGCACCCGCGCGAAATTCCCGAGAGTGGTCCAGCCTGCTTTCGCGGCGCCGTCGATCGCCGGCCGTGCCCGCTGCGGGAAGATCCGCACCACCCAGGCCCAAATGCCGGCACCATCGATGAGGATGAAGAGGAGGCTGAACAGAGTGAGCAGGAACCCGGCCAGGAAATGCCCCAAGGTAACCCCCACGGAGAGCGCACCGGTCACGAACACCTGACTGTCGGCCTGGAACGACGCTTGGGCCTGCTGCAGGTAATCGTTGATCTGACCTTCGCTGAGATGCAACGGTGAAGCGAGGAGGAACCCCTTGAGGTCCTCATATGAAATCGCGAGCCTCTCCGAGAGGCCGGCCGAACCCCGCGAGATCTGGGTGGCCGCCAATGTGATCAGCCCACCGACGACGGCAAGGGTCCCGAGCATCGCGACCGCAATGGCGATGCCCTTCGGCCATCTATGCCGAATCAGGAATGCGACGACCGGCACGAGCAGTGCGGAGACGAGCACCGCCACGAGCACGGGAATCACGATGAGGCGCAGCTGGATGATGACAAAGATGACGACCGCAATGACGGCACCGGTCACAAGGAGCCGCCATGACCACGCACCGGCCAGGCGAAGGCCGGGAGGAACGGTCCCATCGCGGTAGCGAGACGCATCGGCCGATGTGTCGGGACCAACTCCCGTCGCGACCGGCTCACCGGCTGGGTTCAGTCCGCTCGTGGGAACGACAGACGGGGCGGGATTGGCCGTCGTTTCGGAATCGGACCCGAGGGCGGGCGCTCCCGACGGGTCTGCATCACCGGCGCGGCCGCGACCTCCGAACAGCCGGCGTCGCCCAGGATTCATCGATTCCGTCACAGTGATCAGTCTAGGACCGGGAAAACGGATGTCCCGGCGGGTGGGGATGCCACGCCCGCGCAGGTACACCGCGAATTCGTGGCTACCCCGTTGCTTCCTAGAAGGTGCGGCCCATCGCGTGCAGCCGCTCGACCCGCTCGGCAATCGGCGGGTGGGTGCTGAAGAGACGATCGATGATGCCGGGCTTCAATGGGTCCGCAATCCAAAGATGCGACATCGAGGTGTTCTGCCGTCGCATCGGCCGACCGTACGCCTCGAGCTTCTCCAGGGCGCGGGCGAGGGCATCCGGATGCCGTGTGGTCATCGCGCTTGTGGCATCCGCCAGGTATTCACGCTGTCGTGATACGGCCATCTGAACCATGCTCGCGACTAGCGGCGCGATGATCATGGCGACCAGGCCGAACACCAGGACGACCGGGTTACCGCCACCGTTGTTGTTGTTGCGCCCGCCACCGAAGAACGCCATCCGCAGGAACATGTCCGAGATGAAACCCACGGCCACGACCAGGCCGAAGACAACCATGGACACGCGAATGTCGTAGTTTCGCACGTGCCCCAGCTCGTGCGCCATCACGCCCTCAAGCTCTGAGTCGTCCATGATCTCAAGGAGTCCCGTGGTCGCCGCGACGATCGCATGCTCGGGGTCGCGACCAGTTGCGAAGGCGTTCGGAGCTGGGTCGCTGATCACATAGATCTGGGGCATGGGAGTACCCGTCGTGATGGAAAGGTTTTCCACCGTTCGCCAGAGCCTCGGGTGTTCCGCCTTGCTGTTGATCCTGACGCCGCCGCTCATGGCTACCGCCTGGCGGCCGGCCATGAAGTACTGAAAGGCCGCATAGAGGCTCGCGATGACCAGCGTCATGATGATGATGCCGTACCCGCCTGGTCCGTAAACCACCTGGGCAAGCCAGCCGAGCCCGCCGATCAGCGCGAGGAAGAACAGGATGATGAAAACGGTGTTGCGCTTGTTCCGCGCTATTGCGCTGTACATGACCCGTCGCCGCTAGAACTGCACGCGAGGCGGCTCCGCTATGGCAGCGGAGTCGGTGACCTCGAAGAAGTCACGCTCGGCGAAGCCGAGGCTCTTGGCGAAGAAGTTGTTCGGGAACACTTTCATCTTGGTGTTGAGTTCGCGTACACCGCCGTTGTAAAAGCGCCGCGAAGCCTGAATCTTGTCCTCGGTGTCGACAAGCTCAGCCTGAAGCTGGAGGTAGTTCTGGCTTGCCTGCAGCTGCGGATACGCCTCCGCCACGGCGAAGATGCTCTTCAGGGCGTTCTGCATGTGGTTCTCTGCAGCGGACGCTTCGACCGGGCCCTGCGCGGAGAGGGTCTCCGCGCGTGCCCGGGTGACGTTCTCGAACACGCTGCGCTCGTGAGCCGCGTACCCCTTGACCGATTCGATGAGGTTCGGGATGAGATCGGCTCGCCGCTTCAACTGGACCGTGATGTCGCTCCAGGCCTCGTCCACGCGCACGTTGAGGGTGACGAGGGAGTTGTAGGTGACCCAGAGGTAGATTCCGGCGATGACGACCAGGGCTACGACGACGAGTACCGGGATGAGCCATTCCATGGCAGCGAACTCCTTGTGACAGGCAGGCATGATGGGCCCGCATGGGTGCAGGCCTCATCTTATCGGCGGCGCTCGGCGCTCCCATCCGCTTCCCATCACACTCGAAGCAAACGCTCGGATGTCAGCATTTTCGTGGTGTCGAGGTGCAGCTTCACGATGCGGGTCATCACAGCAGGAGTCGGTGACCCGGCCGCTCAGGATCCTCGTCACGCCTTGATGGCCGCACGGTCGCCGAATCTCTGGCACTGCGTGCGTCGCGTTGACAGTGAGAGCTCGGCAAGCGGATAGTTCTCCTTATGGCGGAGAGTGGGGCCCCTGCGGTCGTCGTCGACGACCTGCATGTGCAGCGCGGCACGCGCCGGGTGCTCGCGGGCCTCAGCCTCACGGTGCCTCGCGGTGCGGTGATCGGCCTTCTCGGCCCGAGCGGATGCGGCAAGACGACGCTCATGCGCGCGATCGTCGGCGTCCAGAACGTCAGGTCCGGAACCGTGAGCGTGCTCGGTCGCCCGGCCGGAACCGCGTCGCTCCGGGCTCGGGTGGGGTACGTAACCCAGGCCTCGAGCGTGTACGACGACCTCACGGTCCGGCAGAACCTGAATTACTTCCGTGCGGTCCTCGGCGCACCGGCCGGTGACGTCGCCAGGGTGCTCCACGAGACTGACCTGGGCGACCACGCCGGTCAGATGGCGGGGTCGCTCTCGGGCGGGCAGCGCAGCCGCCTCTCTCTTGCCGGCGCACTTCTCGGATCGCCGAAACTTCTCGTCCTCGACGAACCGACCGTGGGACTTGATCCCGTGCTGCGGGTCGACCTTTGGGCTCTCTTCCACCGACTGGCCGGCGGTGGCACCACTCTGTTGGTCTCCAGTCACGTGATGGACG
>JAODMM010000158.1 GCA_025465015.1 Cryobacterium sp.
CCCGATCCAGACGACGTCGACGAAGTGCCAGTAGTACGACACGACGATGGCACTTGTGGCCTCGCGGTGTCCGAAGTGTTTGACCGCAAACGCACGGCCGATGACGAGGAGGAAGGCGATCAGGCCACCTGTCACATGCAGGCCGTGGAAGCCGGTGGTGAGGTAGAACGAGGACCCGTAGGCGTTGGACGAGAGGGCGATGCCTTCAGAGACGAGGGTGGCGTATTCCAGGACCTGGCCGGCGACGAAGATTGCGCCGAGGGCGTAGGTGAGGAAGAACCACTCGACCATGCCCCATTGGGTGGGCTTCCATCCCGTGGACCTCGCCTGAAGGCGCTCTGCCGCGAACACACCGAACTGGCAGGTCACCGATGAGGCGACGAGGATCAGGGTGTTGATGAGCGCGTAGGTGAAGTTGTGCTTCGACGCCTCGAACTGCCACAGTTCGGGCGAAGTCGAACGTAACGTGAAGTAGATCGCGAAGAGGCCTGCGAAGAACATCACTTCGCTGCCCAGCCACACGATGGTGCCCACTGCCACGCTGTTGGGCCTGTTCACCACAGGCGCATTCGCCGTAGGAGTAATTGAGGTGCTCGTCACTCCTCCATTATGGCCGATATCCACACAGCTTTTTCTCAATGGGGCGTGCCTGTCGCCCCGGTAGGAGGTGTGCTAGAGCAGCATCACGCTGGTGGCATCGTGGGCAGCCAGGCAATCTCCGGGCGTTTCTGCGGGTTGGGCCGCTTCACTACGATTGGTTCATGCTCGAATCCCCGTCCTGGCCCCAGGTCCTCACCGCACTCCTCGCCGGGGACGATCTCAGCGTGGCGGATGCCTCCTGGTGCATGGAACAGGTGATGCTCGGAGAGGCCACTCCCGCACAGCTGGCCGGCTTCCTGGTGGCCCTGCGGGCAAAGGGGGAGACGGTCGATGAGATCGTCGGATTCCGGGATGCGATCCTGGCCCATGCTGTGCCGCTTCCGGTGGACCCGATGGCCCTGGACATCGTCGGCACCGGCGGCGACCGGTTCGGGACCGTGAACGTGTCCACCATGTCATCGATCGTGTGCGCGGCATCCGGTGTTCCCGTGATCAAGCACGGGAACCGTGCGGCTAGCTCAGCGTCAGGAGCCTCGGACGTCCTGGCGGCGCTTGGCATCGATTTGACGCTGTCCGCCGGGCGGGTCGCTGATATATTGGCGGCGACCGGGATCACGTTCGCGTACGCGGCGGCGTTTCATCCGGGTTTCCGGCATGCTGCGTTGGCCCGGAAGGAACTCGGCATCCCCACCGTTTTCAACTACCTCGGTCCGCTGTGCAATCCCGCTAGGCCTGAGGCATCAGCCGTGGGTGTGGCGAACCTGGACCGGGTGCCGTTGTTCGTCGGCGTGTTCCAAACCCGTGGTGCCACGGCCCTGGTGTTCCGCGGTGATGACGGTCTCGATGAGATGACGACCACCGGGCACAGCCACGTGTGGGAAATCTCGCGCGGACTTGTCACCGAGCACGACATCGATCCCCGCGACCTCGGGCTGAAGCCTGCGCTCATGAGCGACCTAGTCGGGGGAGATGCCGCGCATAACGCAGCTGTCGTACACGCTGTGCTGGCTGGGGAGGACGGCCCGATCCGTGACATCGTGCTTCTGAACGCGGCGGCGGGTCTTGTCGCCTACGATCTCGCCAACGATCCGGGGCAAGTGCAGAACTCGATCGTGGACCGGTTCCGAGCGAAAATGGCCGTGGCTGCCCGATCCATTGATTCCGGTGCGGCCACGGCCAAACTCGCCCAGTGGATTACGGCCAGCAAGTCCTGACCATCGGGTACTTCTACTTCACGTCCTCGTCGATCCAGTCGAACGTCTTAGTGACGGCTTTCTTCCAGTTGCGGAGCTGGCGTTCACGCTCCGACTCGTCCATCTGAGGGGTCCAGCGGCTGTCCTCCTGCCAATTCTCGCGCAGTTCGTCCAACCCGCTCCAGAATCCAACGGCGAGGCCTGCGGCATAGGCTGCGCCCAGCGCGGTCGTCTCTGCGACGACCGGCCGTACCACGGGCACGCCCAGGATGTCGGCCTGAAACTGCATCAACGTGTTGTTGGCGATCATGCCGCCGTCGACCTTGATCTCGGTCAGCGGGACGCCCGAGTCGGCGTTGACGGCGTCGATCACCTCGCGAGTCTGGAACGCGGTAGCTTCAATGACGGCCCGGGCGATGTGGCCCTTGTTCACGAAACGGGTGAGTCCGACCAGGGCGCCGCGGGCATCCGAGCGCCAGTAGGGGGCGAACAGGCCGGAGAATGCGGGCACGAAGTACGCGCCGCCGTTGTCCTCGACTGTTGCGGCGAGGGACTCGATCTCTGCGGCGGACCCGATCAGACCGAGGTTGTCGCGCAGCCACTGCACAAGAGAGCCGGTTACGGCTATTGATCCTTCAAGCGCGTAATGGGGCGCAGCATCCCCGAGCCGGTATCCGACAGTGGTGAGGAGTCCGTTCTTCGAGTGGATGATCTCCTCGCCTGTGTTGAAGATCAAGAAATTGCCGGTGCCGTAGGTATTCTTCGCCTCGCCGGAGTCGAACGCGGCCTGGCCGAAGGTAGCGGCCTGTTGGTCGCCCAGGATGCCAGCGATGGGGACTTCCCGCAGGAGACTCGAGGTGTGGGCCGTGCCGTACACCTCTGAGGAGGAGCGGATCTCGGGCATCATCGACCGGGGCACTCCGAAGATGCCGAGGATCTCGTCGTCCCATTCCAAGGTCTCGAGGTCCATGAACATAGTGCGCGAGGCGTTCGTGACGTCGGTCGCGTGCACTCCACCGTCGACTCCGCCGGTGAGGTTCCAGAGAACCCATGACTCCGTCGTCCCGAACAGCAGGTCGCCCGACTCAGCCTTCTCCCGGGCACCTGTGACGTTCTCGAGGATCCACACGATCTTGGTGCCCGAGAAATAGGTTGCTAGCGGCAGTCCCACCGTCGGTTTGAAGCGCTCCGCGCCGCCGTCGGCAGAGAGGCGGTCGACGATATCCTGCGTGCGGGTGTCCTGCCACACAATCGCGTTGTACACGGGTTCTCCCGTGGTCTTGTCCCACACCACGGCCGTCTCACGCTGGTTTGTGATGCCCACGGCTTTGATGTTATGGCGCGTGATGTTGGCTCTGGAGAGAGCCTCGCCGATCACCTGGCGGGTGTTGTCCCAGATCTCCTTGGGATCATGTTCGACCCAGCCCGCGCGCGGGAAGATCTGCTCGTGCTCAAGCTGACCGGTCGAAACGATCGACCCGGCCTTGTCGAAGATGATGGCGCGGGAACTGGTGGTCCCCTGGTCAATGGCGAGAATGTAGTCAGTCATGTTTTACCTCCGTGTGAATGGTGACTCCGCGGCAGGGTGCAGGGTCTGGTTTCGAGCCTTGCACTGGGCCCGGCTAACTGGCGAGGGGAAGGAGCGCGAGCGACGCCCATCCGGCGAGCACCCCGCCGATGATGGGACCCGCGACCGGGACCCAGGAGTATGCCCAGTCCGACCCGCCCTTCCCTTTGATCGGAAGGATGAAATGGGCGATGCGGGGACCGAGGTCGCGCGCGGGGTTGATCGCGTAGCCGGTGGGCCCTCCCAGGGAGGTGCCGATCACGATGACCAAAATCGCGACGGGGAGCGCGCCGAGTGCCGCCAGGCCGCCGGTGCCCTGCCGTCCCTCGGTGAAGGCGAGGGGCACGAAGACCAGCACAAAGGTACCGATGATCTCCGTGACAAGGTTCCAACCGTATGAACGGATGGCTGGGCCGGTGGAGAAAACACCCAGTTTGTTCGCTGGATCGGGTTCAGCGTCGAAATGTTGCTTGTATGCCAGCCACATCAGCACGGCACCAAGGATGGCGCCGATCATCTCGCCGGCAAGGTACACGAGAACGGACACGACGTTGACCGGCACCCCGGAACCGAATTCCGTTGCGCCCGAGGCGACGAGCCCCAGCGTGACTGCGGGGTTCAGATGGGCACCGGAATTGTAGGCGACGGTGATCCCGGCGAAGACCGCGAAGCCCCACCCGATCGTGACCATCAGGAAGCCGGCACCGAGGCCCTTGTTCTTCGCTAGAGCGACGTTGGCGACGACCCCGCATCCGAGAAGGACGAGTATCGCTGTGCCGACTACCTCCGAGAGAAACACGATGCCTATGTTGTCCACGTCAACCTTCCTTGTCATGAGGGGGAGGGCCGAAGCGATCCCGACCGGGGGGGGAGTGCGGGTTTGCTCAACCATAGTGGCGGGTTTGCTGCCCTGGAAAGGCGCTCTCAGGGCTTCGATATCTCCCTCTTCCGGGCAAGCCATCCTCCCACTATGTTTGGCCGTGCGTTGGAACATGAGCGACGAAGCCGTTGCCGCGTCTTCGGCGTCCAGGGCCGGAGGGACGCTCATGAAGAAGCTCATCAATGATCCGAAGCACGTCGTGAACGAAGCCGCAGCAGGGTTTGAAGCGGCGCATCACGACCTCGTCACGGTGTCGCATGACCCGCTCTACATAGCGCGGAAGGGTGCCCCTGTAGCGGGGAAAGTCGGGATCGTCAGCGGCGGGGGAAGCGGGCACGAGCCGATGCATGGCGGGCTGGTCGGCCCCGGCATGCTCGACGCGGCGGTTCCCGGTCCGGTATTCACCTCGCCAACCCCCGATCCGATCCTCGCAGCGACCAAGGCGGCTGATGGGGGAGCAGGCGTCCTGTACATCGTGAAGAACTACACGGGCGACGTGCTGAACTTTGAAACGGCCGCGGATCTCGCATCCGCTGAGGGCATCGACGTGCGCTCCGTGATCGTCGACGACGACGTGGCGGTGAGGGATTCGCTGTATACGGCCGGCCGTCGAGGCGTTGCCGGGACCGTTCTTGTGGAGAAGATCGCCGGGGCGGCGGCTGAACGGGGCGAGAACCTGAACGCGGTCGCTGCAGTGGCTGAGAAGGTCATCGGGCAGGTCCGCACCATGGGAGTTGCCCTGACTCCGTGCGTGGTTCCGCATGCCGGAGAACCGAGTTTCACCCTCCCAGACGATGAGATCGAGATCGGCGTAGGTATTCACGGCGAGCCGGGCCGGGAGAGGATCAAACT
>JAODMM010000182.1 GCA_025465015.1 Cryobacterium sp.
TTTGGGGCGTTAACGAAAGTTGCGGTGGCTCGTGGACGGATCGGGTACAACGTCGCCTTACACGCGGTCACCCCATCCATAACCAAGGCGGACACGACATCCTTTAGCGAGGCCGACGCCCTGGCGATCCTGGCGGCGGCTGAAGGTGACCGGTACGAAGCGCGCTGGTGCCTTGGCATCCTCTACGGTGTGCGCCCCGCTGAGGCGTTAGGTCTGACGTGGGCGGACGTGGACTTGGACAAGGGCGTCATCCACGTTCACAGCCAGCTACAGCGCGTCCGGGAGGTGGGTGATCCACAAGCCGCTGCCGAAAACGCCAGCCGGCGACCGCGAACTGACGATTTCGCCCGAGATCGTGGACCTGTTCAAGAAGACCCGCGACCAGCAGATGCGGGACCGTATCGAGAACGCCGACAAGTACACAGAGTGGGAGTACGACGGGAAACCTGTGGGCCTCGTGTTCACCCGCCCGAATGGCCGTCCGGTTGAACCGCGCAGAGACTCCGAGTATTGGCGGAATCTTCTCGAGTCCACCGGGCTCCCCCACGCACGGCGCTACCAGCTCCGGCACACAGCCGCCACCCTGATGATGCTTGATATGGGGGTCGATGTCGTCGTGGTCGCCGCCACCCTCGGGCATGCCAACGCGTCATTCACCTACGACACCTATGTGCACCCGCTCGACCTTCGGAAGGCTGAGGCGGGGCTGATGATGGGGAAGCTCGGGAAGCGATCTGCACCCTATGCTGCACCCTATGAGTCACCGACGGGGGCGCCCCGGTGATGGGAAATCCCGCAGATCGTTGATTTGTGCGGGTTGAAACCATCGGGCCACCAGGAGGATTAGTCTTCCAAACTAATGATGCGGGTTCGATTCCCGTCAGCCCCTCTCAAGTACCGCAATGACCGCGTGGGCATCCCGCCCCGGTCTAAATCGGAAATCCCGTCGGCGCGTCTCCTGCCCCGCTCCGCCGTGAGACGGCCGGGTAGTGGTTAGGCGGTTCCGTCGCTGCCGAGAGCGGGGGCAACAGTCGACGTTTGCAAGTCGGGAACTTCCGCACGCCACATCGTCGCAGGCCGAATTGTCACGCGGGGCGCATACCCCTCGCGGAAGGCCGTCGACGCGATCCGGGAAGCGTTTCCAGTCGCAAGCAAGGTCGTCTTCCCCGTTATGGGGTGAGAAGTAGAACGTGTTCTGCGATACGTTTCCGAGGAAAGTCGCGCTCCTTTCGAGTGCAATCATCTGGGGGCTCAATTGACTGACGAGATAGAGCGAACGCCGCGCGGCTCGAAAAGGTCAGAGGGCTGGTCGTCCAAGGCGCAGTGGTTCAAACCAACTTTGAGCACGTGGGTCGTCGGCGGGCTCGTCGCCTTCTTCCTGCTCATGGGCGCCATCACGGGTGGTGTGCCTGGCTTCCTTGTGATGCTCGGACTTGCGGGTTTTGTCACAACTGTCTACGCGGCCATCACTGGTCGTCGATCATGGGCCTCGATACCCAGCCGAAAGACCGCCGCCGTTGCTCTCGGTGTAAGCGTCGTAATCTTCTTCACCGGCGGTACTGCGCTTGGCGCATCCAGTGACGAACAAGAGGTCTCGGTCCCAGCCGCTTCTCATGCACCGATCTCCAAGCCGACTCCGACTGCTGCTACCAAGCCCCTGGCGGAGTTCTCCGAGGAAGCACCGATCGATCCCGATTCAGCATCCACACCGGCTGAGGCCACATCGGTAGTCGTCAGCGATACCAGCGCGACCGAGACAACCGCTATCGCTCTTCTCGCAACCATCGCCATCAAAGGGAAGACTCCAAAGACCGGCTACGACCGCATCGGCATGTTCGGCACCGCTTGGCTGGACGTTGACCGCAATGGGTGTGATACGAGAAACGACATCCTTGCTCGGGACTTGACGGCAGTTACGAAGTCGGGACCATGCCGGGTATTGACCGGCAACCTCGCTTCTCCGTTCGTGGGCTCTTCAGTCGCATTCCAGCGGGGAAACGACACATCGGCTCTCGTCCAGATTGATCACATTGTCTCTCTGTCAAACGCATGGCAGACGGGTGCGCAGCAGCTCACTCAGGCTCAGCGGGTGTCCCTCGCCAACGATCCCATGAACCTCCTCGCCGTGGACGGGCGTTCTAACGCCCAGAAGGGCGACGGCGACACCGCAACATGGCTGCCGTCCAACAAGCTGTTCCGCTGTGGCTACGTGGCGCGACAGGTTTCGGTCAAGGCAACTTATGGCCTCTGGGTTACTCAAGCCGAGAATGACGCGATGGTTCGCGTCCTCAACTCCTGCACTGGCGAGATGGCACGCACGTCTTCATTCGCTCCTGCTCCTGCTCCTGCTCCTGTTGCTCCTGCACCCGCACCTGCACCTGTTGCTCCTGCTCCTGCACCTGCACCTGTTGCTCCTGCTCCTGCACCTGCTCCTGCACCTGCTCCTGCACCTGCACCAGCACCACCAGCTCCTGCCCCTTACTACGCGAACTGCGACGCTGTTCGCGCTGCCGGAGTTGCCCCGATCCACGCAGGTCAACCTGGCTACAGCAGCAAGCTTGACCGTGACAAGGACGGTATCGGGTGTGACACCTAAACCTCGCCACCAGAATCATGAGTTGCCAGGCAGCTGCCGGGTGCGCGTGGTACATACGGGGTCTGCGGTACGTTGCTGGGCGGCGTGGTCCGATCGTAGAAGGGTCTCAAGGCAGATCCTTCAGAGAAAACGGGCGAGCGGGCACAGGGGCGCAGCCCGAGTCTCCTGAGTTGGGTTCGAATCTTCCGGACGTCCCGTTGTTCGAGTGCGCGGAGCCGGGTCTAGGTTTCTTCCGTGCCGGGGAGGACAATGGCGCCATGCCCGAGGAGGCGGAGGCGCCCGACACGGATCCTGAGATCCCGCCTTCGGTGCGGGCGCAGCTACTCGCCACCGAGCACTGGAGCCTACTCGCGTCGCGCAGCACCACGCAGAGCGAGGTACTGACTCGCATCAGCATCTTCCTCACCCTGACATCCGCCGGGCTCGTAAGTCTGGCCTTGCTGGGGCAGGTGACGAGGTTCGAAGGTGACTTCCCGGTGTTCGCTCTCACGGTCCTGGGTTTCGTGATCCTGGTCGGGATCCTCACGCAGGTGCGGGTCACGAATGTCGGCATGGAAGACCTTCAATATGTGCTCGCGATGAATCGGCTCCGCGGGGCCTACGTCGACCTCGATCCCCAAGTGGCCAAGTACTTGATGGCGTCACGGTTCGACGATTTCCACGGGTCCCGTGACACGTATTACTATCTCGGCAAACGCGGGTCTGCCAGTGTGCTCGGCGGGAGCAGCATGATCCTCATCATGGCGGTCAACACAGCACTGGTGGGCATCTTCGGCACCAACCTCGTCGGCGCCCTCGGCGCCGTGACACCATGGCCGCCGGTCGTGGGCATCACGGCTGCTTTCACCTATTGTGCGATCAGTTTCTGGCTCGGCGCCAAAGCGTATGTCGGTCTCTGGAAGACCTACCAGCCCCTCTTCCCTTCACCCGAAGGAGAGCGGTCGGGCTAACGCTGAAAGAAATCGAGCACCGCCAGGACCCGACGGATCGGAGCCGAATCCTCCAGGCGCAGCTTCGCGAAGATCGACGTGGCATTCTTCTCCACCCCACCGATCCCGGGGAGGGGCCGGAGCAGCTCAATCGCCGCCCGCACCCGTCATAGCGTGGAGTGGGTGAACCGGCCAGCCAGCATAGTCGCGGCGACAGGCATCGACCGGAGGTCGTCGATGGAGGCGGAGAACGGATCGATCTCCGTCACGGCCAGGTCCGCCACGTCACCGGCGGCGACGACATGCCGGCCGCGTGCACTAGCGGCCAGGGCAGCCTGCCGCGAGATCGACTGCTCCGGATGCCACGCTTCGCGTCCGTCCCGCGTACGCCCGACAGCCGCGGCCATGGTCACCCACGGGTCGAGCGGCGCGACAGGCGCGTCAGACCCCAGAGCCAGGTCGACACCCGCGCTTAGAAGGCTGGCGAGCACGAACGCCCTGCCCGTGCGGCCTGCCCAGTAGCGGTCAGCAACATCGCGGTCATCCATTGCATGTTCGGGCTGAACGCTGGCCGTCACTCCGAGCTTGGCGAACCGGGCGATGTCAGTGTCGGTGAGCAGTTGGGCATGCTCGATGCTCCCCACACCGCCGACCCTCTCGAAAGCGTCGAGCGCGAGGGTATTCGCGTGATCTCCGATGGCGTGCACCGCTACGTGGATGCCGGCACCCGTAGCGGTGCGCAGGTGCCCGATGAGCTCCTCAGTCGGCACGGTAAGTAGACCGCGCGAACCGCGACTGCCCTCGAGCCCCGGATACTCATCGAAGCAGTAGGCCGTGCGGGTGTTCAGGGAGCCGTCGGTGATGACTTTGTACGGCCCGACCCGAAGGAGCCCCCGAGTGCCGTCGACAACCGCCCCGGAACTTAGGCCAAGGGCCACAGCGCGGGCAAGATCGTTCGTGTAGATGCCGAACTCCACTCGCAGCACGTCGGTACCTGCGGCGATCCTCCGGCGCCAGGTATCGAGGTTCCACGACATTTCCAAGTCGACGATCCCCACCACGCCCCGGGATGCCGCCGCTCTGGCCGCTTCATCTGCCCACGTATCCGTCACGTCGTCTGCGACTGTTGCGACGGCCGCGACGACGTCAAAACATTCGTCCTCGCGCAGGAGACCCGTGGCATGCTCCCCGAACCCATGCTGCGCGAGGGCGGCGGAGTTCAGCCAGCAGCAGTGAAGGTCGCCGCTGACGAGCACGACCGGAACGCTGCCCGCAGCGTCATCGAGTAACGCGCGGTTCGGGGTATCCGGCCACAGCCCGTCCCGGAACCCGTAACCGATGACGGGGTCACCCTGCTGAGCCGACTCAAACCGTGCCGCCACAAGTGCGGCCGCTTGGGCGGCAGACGTTGCCGCCGAGAGGTCGAGCCTTCTCGTGGTCTGGGCCCACTGGGTGAAATGAACGTGATTGTCCCAAAGCCCCGGGAGCACCCAGCGCTCGTCGAGGTCGACGACCTGGCGGGCCCGGGAAAGACGGTCCGGGGACAAATAACCGACGTGGCTGACAAGCCCTTCGCCTCCACCGGTGAAACTGATTTCAACATCCACCGGCTCATCGTCGCCCGGCAGGCGGCCGTTCCGGAGTACCAGAGTCATCGGGACAGCCGGTCATGCACACGACGCATCTCGGCAGCCAGGGTGGGGCTGGCGTAGGGGCCTGTGCCCTCAAGTTCCGCGACGATGCGCTCGACCGTGTCGGCCGGCTTGTTCTGGCTCATCTTGTTCTTTGCCACCATCCGCGTCACGTGCAGGCGAAACCCGACCGTTCCCGAGACTATCCGGGCGGCGTACGCCTCAGTCTCGGCAGTGGCGTTCATGCGCCGCGGTTCGGGCAGGAGCTCTTCGAAACGATCCACAAGCTTCTCCAGAACTCGAAGGTTGTCCTCATCGCTGAGGAGCTCAGGGATGCCGTACAGGTGGGCGACGACGAAGTTCCACGTCGGAACCGCCGGTTTCGCGTCGTACCAGCCGGGCGAAATGTACCCGTGCGGCCCTTGGACAATAACGAGAAGTTCGTGTGCACCGAGTTCGTGGAGGGCCTCGTCGGGCCGGCCGACATGACTGAGGAGCACGAGTTCCTCGCTCGACTCATCGAGGATCACAGGGTAGTGTGACGCGACGAGTTCACCCGCCGAGGTGCAACTGACCAGGGAGACCCACGGATTCTCCCGCACGAGACGTTTGATCTCGTCGGTGTCACCGAGTACGAAACTGGGATTCTGCCTCATCGACGAAAAGCCTCTCTGTGTCTGTGTCTGTGTCTGTAGCAACGGATGCTGGGTACCGGTTGACCAGCGCGCGCGTCGCCTTTCCTGTCCGGCTACGCCTGGCAGTTGGGGCACCAGTACAGCTTCCGGGCGCCCATCTCTTCGAGAAGGATGTGCGCACCGCACACTCGGCACGGCAGTCCCTGCCGTTTGTAGACCCAGTGCCGATCCGTCTGGTTGGCCATGGCACGCGCATACTCCTCGCCCGAGAGGTCATCCATGGTCATCATTTGGCCGGTTGCCACTCCGATCGAGAGCAGGTGCGCCCAGTCTTTCCAGAGCGAACGCACGCTCTCCTCGGGCACCCGCTTGCCAGGGGTGTGCGGGTTCAGGCGCGCCCTGAAGAGCAATTCCGCCCGGTACACGTTGCCAATCCCGCTCACCACGCCCTGATCCATCAGCAGCAGCCCGACCGGGGTGGGCTTCCGGCGCACTGTGCTCGTGAACCGGTCTTCAGCAGCCCGGCCGGAGTCGAGCATCGGGTCGGGGCCGAGCTTCGCAATGACCGCTTCGACCCTGCCCGGGTCGAGTACCTCGCACGCTGTAGGCCCGCGAAGGTCGGCCGAGACCGTATCGGTCAGGAGACGCACCCGGACCGCACCGACCGGCTCTGGCGGGAAGGTACCGAAATCACCCGACTCCTTCTCCTGCTCGGCCATGCGCACCCGCGTATGCCGTGGCGCCCCGATGCTGTGGAGCGAATTCTCCCCCGCGGTGTCGAAGATTCGCTCTTGGGAGGTACCCACTCCGCCTTTTACTGCATTCGCAGTTGCCGCGTCCACGACGGTTCCCCGCTGATTGGTGTGCCCCATCCGGCCGTTCGCCGACGCAATCGTCGCGTCCATGAGGATGTCACCGGCGAAGTCCCACGCCCCGTACATCCCCAGGTGAACCCGCATCCAGAGCCCGTTGTCGAATTCGAGGAACATCTGCTTCCCGACGGCACGGGCATCCGTCATCACGTGGCCGTCGATCACAGCAGCCCCCTCTGCGAACCGACCCTGAGGTGAGGACGCGGCCACCCTCTTGCCCACGAAGTTGCGGACGAACTGGCGCGTGATGCGGTGGACGGAGTGACCCTCGGGCATGACTAACGCACGATGCCTTGTCCGGCGATGTCCCCGGTCGCCTCGTATTCGGCCAGTTGAGCGACGCGCCGGGCGTGACGTTCCTCGCCGGAGAACGGCTCGGCGATGAACGCGTCGATGAAGCTGACGGCCTCTTCGACCGTGTGCTGGCGCGCACCGATCGAAATAACATTGGCGTCGTTATGCCCGCGGGCGAGGAGCGCAGTGCTGAGGTTCCAGACTAAGGCGGCACGTGCGCCGGTGACCTTGTTGGCCGCGATCTGTTCGCCGTTGCCGGAGCCCCCGAAGACCACGCCGAGCGCCTGGACGCCCACGCCCTGGTCATTCACCACAGCCTGCGCTGCGTTGATGCAGAAGGCGGGGTAGTCATCGAGCGCGTCATACGCCGTCGGACCGTGGTCGATGACCTCGTGTCCGGCTGCGACCAGGTGTTCAGTGAGATACCGGCTGAACTCCAGCCCGGCGTGGTCGGTGGCGATATGGATGCGCATGGGAACAGTCTATTGAGCGGCTGATACCGCACGCCGGTCGGCGGACGACCTCCGCATTCGGTACCAGTCGGGAGACGCGAGAGTGCGGCGACGTGCTTTCAGCTTCCGCACGCAGCAGCAGTATCAGTCAAAGATCGGTCCGCGGGTGCGGGTGCGCTTGATCTCGAAGAACCCGTCGTAGTTCGCAGCCGCCACGAGGCCATCCCACAGCGCAAGCGCCTGCTCGCCCTTGGGCGCCGGGGAGATGACGGGGCCGAAGAAGGCGACGTCGTTGACCGCAATGACGGGTGTTCCGACATCCTGACCGACGCGGCCGATGCCGTCGAAGTGGCTCGCTCGCATCTGCTGGTCGTACTCGTCGCTCTCCGCATAGCGGGCGAATTCGGAGGGCAGTCCCACCTCGGCGAGCGCCGCGGGGATGACGACATCAGGGTCGGTGGAACCCCCTGGGTGGATCCGGGCCCCGAGGGCGTCGTAAAGCGGCTTCACCATTTCTTGGCCGTGGAGCTCCTTCGCCGCTGCAACGAGCCGGGTGTAGGCCAGCGCCCGTGGGAAGAAGGCCTTGTAGTCCTCGCTGACGTCCTTGTCTTCGTTCAGGACGGCGAGGCTCATGATGTTCCAGGTGACATCGAGATCGCGGTGCGCGGCAACCTCGTCCACCCAGCGGGATGTCATCCAGGCCCAGGGGCAGGACGGGTCGAACCAGAACTCCACGGAATCAGCCATACCTTCACCCTATGCTCCCGACCCTGGCCGTTCAGTGAGGATGCACGGGCGGCCCATTGCGCCCTGCCTGCTTCCCGCGTAAGGCGTTCTCCAATCCTCGCCAGCGTAGGATTTTCCCATGACCGCGGAGATTCAGGCCCCCTCAAGTACGGGTATCGACCCCCACGACCTCGAGATCACCCTCCGTGTTCTGGCCTCGCTCAGCGACATCGACCCCGAGCACCCGCACTTCACCACCGTGCGGCAGGCGACAGCAAAGATGTTCAAGTCTGTGAAGGTCGTGCGCCGCGCCGAGAAACGCCACGCGATCGCCGAGGCCGACCGGAATGTCATCGCCGCGACGGCGACGGGCGCCCCGACCAGGATCGACGATGAGACTCGCGGCGCCGAACTCACCCGCGGAACCCAGACCCCGACCGCGGGCGAACTCCTGGTTGCGCGCCCCTGCTACATCTGCAAGCAGCGCTACACGCTCGTCGACGCGTTCTACCACCAGCTCTGCCCGAGCTGCGCCGCGATGAGTCACGCCAAGCGTGAGGCCAGGACGGACCTCACCGGCAGGCGGGCACTGCTGACCGGAGGTCGTGCGAAGATCGGCATGTACATCGCTCTCCGCCTCCTTCGAGACGGCGCCCACACCACCATCACCACCCGCTTTCCCCGAGATGCTGTGCGCCGGTTCGCGGCCATGCCCGACTCCGGCGAGTGGTTGCACAGGCTCCGCATCGTCGGGATCGACCTCCGTGACCCGGCGCAGGTCATCGGCCTTGCCGATTCCGTTGCCGAGCAAGGTCCGCTCGACATCCTGATCAACAATGCCGCCCAGACCGTGCGCCGCTCCCCCGGCTCCTACTCGCCGCTGGTCGAGGCCGAGCAGTCGCCCCTTCCTCAGGGCCCTCTCCCTGAGATCGTGACGTTCGGGCACACCAGCGACGCGCATCCCCTCGCCCTGGCGGCGTCCGTTGCCTCTCACCCCATCCTCGCGGCGGCGGCGGGGGCCGGTGCTCTGACGGGGGACGATCTCACCCGGCTGGCGTTGGCACCCGGATCGTCGTCGTTGGAACGACTGGCCCAGGGCACCGCCATCGACGCGGGCGGTTTGGTCCCCGACTTGCATCACGAGAACAGCTGGACGCAGAACGTGCAGGACGTCGACCCGCTGGAGATGCTCGAAGTGCAGTTGTGCAACACGACTGCACCGTTCCTCCTGGTCAGCCGCTTGCGTGCGGCGATGGCAGCATCCACCGCCCGGCGCACCTACATTGTCAACGTCTCGGCGATGGAAGGCGTCTTCGGCCGTGGCTACAAGGGCCCTGGGCATCCTCATACAAACATGGCTAAGGCCGCCGTGAACATGTTGACGCGTACCAGCGCCAAGGAGATGCTCTCGGACGGCATCCTGA
>JAODMM010000187.1 GCA_025465015.1 Cryobacterium sp.
GCAAGGTGGCACTGGAGAACGGCGCGGATGCGGTGGTCGCGTTAGGCGTGATCATTCGTGGTGGAACGCCGCACTTCGAGTACGTGTCCGCGGCTGCGACGGATGGTCTCACCCGCGTCGCGCTTGACACCGGGAAGGCGATCGGTTTTGGAGTTCTCACCCTCGACGATGAGCAGCAGGGCTTGGATCGGGCGGGGCTCCCGGGTTCAAAAGAGGACAAAGGGCAGGAAGCGGCACAGGCGGCTGTCGCCACGGCGCGCGTCTTGGCAGACCTGCGAGGTTGACTTAGGACTGCACGCACCGGACCCGCCGTTCACGTGCCGTCCCGGCTCTTACCGGGGAGCAGTGCCTCTGACCGGCTCTACGGTTGCGCGAAGTTACGGCTTCCAGACCATCAGCACGACGACCGCGATCAGCAGGAGCGAGGCAGCTCCGCTTCCGGCTGCGATCTTCGGGTAGCGCGCTCGTGACGGCGCGGAGGCTGAGTCCACCGAGCCTGCTTCGCTGGTCAGCTGCTCAGCGGCATCCTTCATGGCAGGAACGACCAGGAACAGGCTGATCCCGAGCGCCACGGCGTACAGGATGATGGACCACAGGATCCACGGAGTGGTCACGGACAGGTCGAACTTCTCATCCGCCAGTCCCATGACGCCGAAACCGAAGACGACCACAAGCAGTGACAGCAAGCTGAGAACGTTCGTGGACTTCGCGAGGACGGCGACCTGTGCGCCATTGCCGGATTTCACAGCCCGCAGGGCCGTCATCGGCAGGATGGCCATCGGCCCCACGATGAAGACGGCGGACACGACGTGGAGAATGTTCATCACTGTTTCCATGTCCCCAGCCTACGAGCATGGTGGGCGTCGCTTGAACTGAGGTGCCGTGGCACGATAGTTACAGTCCCAGAGTCATCGGAGGTGTGATGTTCACCCACATCACCATTCACCATCCGCACCCTCAGCATCGCGAAGCCCTCATCGAGTCCATGCGGCGGGTCGCTGAGACAGCCGACGGCGTCGACGGCCTCGTGCGAATAGGACCGTGGGAGGAACAGAACGGAAACCGCTGCGTAAACATCGCGGTTTGGACAACCCGTGAGGCCTACGAGCTGGCACACTCCCTAGTCGTCGCGGTTGTCGCCGATGACCCGTTCGACGAGTGGGAGGCGCTGCCCGTCGAGAATCTGTACCTCGACGAGCTCTGAACCGCCGCAGCACCGCTTCTCACGCCCGCGTACCTGTCGATTCGCACCCCCTTCACTGCTGGCGTATGGTATTTTCTGGCCGCCACAAGCTGGCCCGTCCTCGTGACCAAAGCCCCCCACACTTCACGCGTCCGACCGGCGTCTGTGTCGGCCGGCCATTTCCCGACCTTTCGCACCATCTCACGGAGCAACACCACCATGTCAGCAGCAACAACCACGGCGTCCGGGCCAACGAAGCCTGCAAACCCTCGCGGCCGCGTCATCCTGGCCAGCCTTATCGGCACCACGATCGAGTTCTACGACTTCTACGTCTACGCCACGGCCGCGGTCCTCGTCTTCCCGCACCTGTTCTTCCCGACCGGCAACGAGACGACGGCACTGCTGTCGTCATTCGCCGTCTTTGGCGCTGCCATGGTCGCCCGCCCCCTCGGTGCCATTTTCTTCGGCCACCTTGGCGATAAGGTCGGCCGCAAATCGACCCTGGTCGCAGCCCTTCTCACCATGGGAGTCGCAACCTTCCTCATCGGTGTGCTGCCGACCTACGCGATCGTCGGCTGGTTCGCCCCGCTGCTGCTCGTCATTCTCCGTCTCGCCCAGGGCTTCGCGCTCGGCGGGGAGTGGAGCGGTGCTGCGCTGGTCGCCACCGAGAACGCACCGAAGGGCAAGCGCGCCTGGTACGGAACGTTCCCGCAGATGGGAGCCCCCATCGGCTTCATCATCGCGAACGGCTTGTTCCTGATCATCGCCGCCGTGCTGCCCTCAAACGACCCGACGCGCCCGTCCGACGCATTCCTCGACTGGGGATGGCGCATCCCGTTCCTGTTCTCCGCGATCATGGTCGTCGTCGGACTCTGGGTGCGCCTGCGCCTGGTTGAGAGCGCCGCGTTCACGAATACAGTGAAGTCCGGCAAGGTCGTCAAGCTGCCGCTTGGAGCTGTCATCACGTCCAACTGGCGTCAGCTGCTCCTTGGCACGTTCTTCATGCTCGCCACGTACGTGCTCTTCTACCTGATGACCACGTTCTCCCTGAGCTACGGCCGCGCGCCGCTGGTACCCACCGAGACCGCCAAGCTTCCGGGTCTGGGCTTCAGCTACAACACCTTCGTACTCATGCTCATCGCCGGCGTCGTGTTCTTCGGAATCTTCACGCTGCTCTCAGGTCCGTGGGCCGATAAGTTCGGACGTCGCAAGACGCTGATCTGGGTCACCGTCGGAATCATCGTGTTCGGCCTGCTGTGGGTGCCTCTACTGGGCGCCGGGTTCATCGGTGTGATGGCCTGGCTGATAATCGGCTTCTCTCTCATGGGCATGACCTTCGGGCCCATGGGGGCGCTTCTTCCCGAGCTGTTCCCGACGAACGTGCGCTACACCGGATCCGGCGTGTCATACAACGTGAGTTCGATCCTCGGTGCCGCTGTTGCTCCATTCATCGCGGTATGGCTCTGGGGGCTGGCCGACGGCAGCCCTGTCTTGGTCGGCTTGTACCTGTCTGCCATGGCGGTGCTCACCCTGGTGGCGCTGATCCTCGGCCGCGAGACCAAGGACATCGACATCGACCGCTGAGCCCCTCCTATTGCACGTATGACCTGAGTTCGGGGCCCGCGTTCACGAAGAGGGCACCTGCAATAGCCCGTGCCCACTTCCCGAACGTGGGCCCCGAACGGATTCCCCGCCACTGGCGCAGCTAAACTCAGCAGGTGAGCACCACCCGCACAACCAACGCCAGCAGCCCCGCCGATAGCCGCACCGGCGGTGGCCGCGACAGTCGCGGCGCCACCCCACGCGGCCGAGCCGGTTCCGCCGCAGCCCGGCCCCTGACGCGGCGCAGGCGTCCCGGCGGCCGGGCAGTGGACGAGTCGGGCCCGCGTGCCACATTCAGTCAGCTCATCCCCTACCTGCTCGAACATAAACGGGTCCTCGGCTTCGTTATCGCCCTGAGCATCGTCGGCGCCGCAGCGACCCTGGCCCAGCCCCTACTCGTCAGCCAGGTGATCGATGTTGTGCAGAAGGGCAACCCACTCGGATCCCTGGTCTGGGCGCTCATCGCTCTCGTCGTGATATCCGGTTTCATCAGCGGATACCAGCACTACCTGCTCCAGCGCACCGGTGAGGGCGTGGTCCTCTCCTCCCGCCGGAAGCTGATCGGGCGGATGCTGCGGCTGCCGATCAGCGAGTTCGACACCCGGCGCACGGGCGACCTCGTCTCCCGCGTGGGATCCGACACCACCCTGTTGCGAGCCGTGCTCACTCAGGGCCTGGTGGAGGCGATCGGGGGCAGTCTCACCTTCGTCGGCGCCCTGATCGGCATGCTGGTCATCGATCCCGTGCTGCTCGGCCTGACGGTGCTGGTGATCGCGGTGTCGGTCGTGACGGTGACGTTGCTGTCACGGCGCATCCGTAGCGCCAGTCACGCCGCGCAGGAGAAGGTGGGAGAACTTTCCTCCAGCGTCGAGCGAGCCATCAGCGCTGTGCGCACCGTGCGCGCCGCCAACGCCACCGACCGGGAGATCGCCGCGGTCGAAGAGGACGCAAAGGGCGCGTGGCAGATGGGCATCAAGGTGGCGAAAATCTCCGCGCTCGTCGTACCGATCGCCGGAATCGCGATGCAGGTCTCGTTCCTTGTTGTGCTCGGCGTGGGCGGCTTCCGCGTGGCCAGTGGCGCCATCACCGTGGCGAGCTTGGTCGCGTTCATCATGTTCCTGTTCATGATGATCATGCCGCTCGGCCAGGCCTTCGGCGCGATCACCTCCGTGAACGCGGCCCTGGGAGCACTCGGGCGCATCGAGGAAATCATCGACCTTCCAACAGAGGACCAGTTCGACCGTCACATCGCACCGCTTGCCGCCACTGTGGGCGCTGCGAACGCAACTGCGAACCCGAACGCGCCGGCGCTCGCCTTCGAGTCCGTGCACTTCGCGTACGCACCGGCCGCTTCAAGCGCCGCGACGGCGGAGGCCACGGAGCCCAAGTCAGACGTGAGGGCAGGAGCAATCCCCCGCGCCGAGACAGACCCCGGCGACCTTGACTCCGACACGGCGGACGGCGGAGAGCGCACCGTGCTCCGCGGCGTCTCCTTCACCGCGCCCCGCGGAGTGCGCACCGCGCTGGTCGGTCCCTCGGGCGCCGGCAAGAGCACGATCCTCGCCCTCATCGAGCGGTTCTACGATCCAACCGCCGGCACAGTGCGTCTGGGTGGGGTGGACATCCGGTCCCTGGACC
>JAODMM010000015.1 GCA_025465015.1 Cryobacterium sp.
CGTCGGCGACAACGCCCACCGCGGTTCCCGCCCGAACCCGCTGACCCACGCTCACGAGCGGTGTCACCGGCTCCAAGCTGGAGATGCGGTCACCGTCGTGCACAAGTGAGACGAGCGGGCGATCAACCACCTCTCCTGCGAAAGAAACCACCGCGTCCGCAGGGGCGTACACTACGTCGCCTGCTGCTGCCGCGAGGTCGATCCCGCGGTGACCGCGCCCATACGCCGTCTGTGGTGCAGCGTACGGCTTCATCACCTCATGACTCCCAGTAAGGGGCCAGGACCAGCGAGCAGTCGTCCCAGTGGAAAACAGACCCGCCGGGACCGGCGAAGCCGATCCCGCAGTGGGCGGACCGGCGTGCGGCATCGCGGGAGAGGGGGCGAGCGGGGGAAGGGCCGGCGAGGCGACCGCGGAGGGGCAGTTCAGGCTGAAGGTGCAGGCGGTGGCGAGGGTCACGGAGATGCCGACGGTCGCGAGCAGGCGATGGGGCCGCATGAGTGTCAGAGTCGACCAATGCGACACGCGAATGCGATCCGTCGAACAATCGGTGCACGGCTGGATACGACCTTTATTTGTGGAGGGTGCACTCGAACGACGGTGGTCGGCTGAAGTGCTAAACTTCTCGAAGCAGTGCTTCTGCACTGACTACGCGTGCCCATTCGGCCTCCACATCCATTCGGTCCCCGCTTCAACGAAGCGAAGGCGGACGTGTGCCGGGCACCAGGAGTGATGGTCAACCGATCATCGCATGAAACCGATTGATGTTCTCCTGCCATGCGCAGGGACGTCGGATAAGGAGTACGGCTCATGGCCGTCGTCACCATTCGCCAGCTGCTCGACAGCGGTGTTCACTTCGGACACCAGACCCGCCGCTGGAACCCCAAGATGAAGCGCTTCATCCTCACGGAGCGCTCGGGCAGCCACATCATCGACCTGCAGCAGTCTCTTGCGCATATCGACAAGACGTACGATTACGTCAAGGAGACGGTCGCCCACGGCGGCACGGTCCTGTTCGTCGGTACCAAGAAGCAGGCGCAGGGTTCCATCGCGGAGCAGGCGCAGCGCGTCGGCCAGCCGTACGTCAACCAGCGTTGGCTCGGTGGCCTCCTCACGAACTTCCAGACGGTGTCGAAGCGCCTTGCGCGAATGAAGGAACTTGAAGAGGTGGACTTCGACGACACCACCCGCGGGTACACCAAGAAGGAACTTCTGATTCAGAAGCGCGAGCTGACGAAGCTGCAGAAGAGCCTCGGCGGAATCCGCAACCTGACCAAGACGCCGTCGGCGATCTGGATCGTGGACACCAAGAAGGAGCACCTCGCCATCGACGAGGCCCACAAGCTCGGTATCCCGGTCATCGCGATCCTCGACACCAACTGCGACCCCGATGATGTCCAGTACCCGATTCCGGGCAACGATGACGCCATCCGCTCCGTTGGCCTCCTCACCCGTATCATCGCGGATGCCGCGGCCGAGGGACTCATTCAGCGCCACCAGAAGCCTGAAGAGGGCGCCGAGGTTGAGCCGCTGGCCGCGTGGGAAGCCGAACTGCTTCAGTCTTCTGACACCGCTGCCTCGGAGACCACCCCCTCACAGTCGTCCGCGGAGACAGCAAAGGTCGCCGACCAGAGCGTCGGGGCTCAGGAAGCAGCCGACCTCGAAGATGCAACCGGTGCCACTGTCACCCAGGACGCCACCACGACGAATGCTGCCGAAGCAGACGTTCCTGCCAGCGCAGATGTACCTGCCGAGGCAGTTATCTCCGGCGACGACACCAAGTAAGGAACGCACAAATGGCAAACTTCAGCCTCGAAGACGTTAAGGCTCTGCGCGAGCGTCTCGGCACCGGCATGGTCGACACCAAGAACGCCCTGGTCGAAGCCGAGGGCGACATGGAGAAGGCCGTCGAACTCCTACGCCTCAAGGGCGCAAAGGGCAATGCGAAGCGCGCCGACCGGTCCACCTCGGAGGGCCTCGTCGCAGCCAAGGAGTCCAACGGCAGTGCAACGCTGATCGAACTCGCATGCGAGACGGACTTCGTCGCCAAGGGTGACAAATTCGTGGCCCTCGCGGACAAGGTTCTCGAAGCGGTCTCCGCAGCCGGCGCCACAAGCGTCGACGAAGCACTTTCGGCCCCGGTCGGAAACCAGACTGTAGGTGACCTCATCAACGATGAGGCGGCAATCCTCGGTGAGAAGATCGAACTGCGCCGCGTCGCTGCGGTGACCGGTGAGAACTTCGCGATCTACCTGCACAAGACCAGCAAGGACCTGCCCCCGCAGGTCGGCGTGGTCGTGGGTTACTCCGGATCTGACGCGGAGACTGCGCGAAGCGTCGCGCAGCACATCTCCTTCGCTAACCCGGAGTACCTGTCCCGCGAGGACGTACCTGCCGAGTCGGTCGAGGCAGAGCGCAAGATCGTCACCGAGATCTCGAAGAACGAGGGCAAGCCGGAGGCGGCACTTCCCAAGATCGTTGAGGGTCGCGTCAACGCCTACTTCAAGCAGGTTGCACTGCTCGAGCAGGACTATGCGAAGGACAACAAACTGTCCGTCAGCAAGGTTCTGACTGACGCCGGCGTCGCGGTATCGGGCTTCGCCCGCTTCAAGGTCGGCGCCTAAACACACACCATGGAGGAGACCGGCTTGCGCAAGCAGTCCGGTCTCTTTTGTGTGCGTGCTCCAGCGGGGCACCAAGTAGTTTTGACAGGGACACAACGGAGGGACTCGCAGGAATGAATGCCATGGGCCAGACCACCATCGACCGGACCACCATCGGCCAGACCAGCACCAAGAAGCGCAGGGTTCTCCTGAAGCTCTCCGGCGAGGCATTCGGTGCGGGCGAGCTGGGCGTGAACCCGGACGTCGTCGGTGCCATCGCGCGCGAGATCGCTCGGGCAGCCAACGATGTGGAGATCGCCATCGTCGTCGGCGGCGGGAACTTCTTCCGAGGTGCTGAGCTGTCTCAGCGCGGGATGGACCGCGGCCGGGCGGATTACATGGGGATGCTGGGTACGGTGATGAATTCCCTTGCGTTGCAGGACTTCCTGGAGCAGGCCGGCGCCGCAACACGTGTGCAGTCCGCTATCGCGATGACGCAGGTCGCAGAGCCGTACATTCCCCGGCGCGCCGAACGGCACCTGGAGAAGGGACGCGTGGTGATCTTCGGCGCCGGAGCCGGCCTGCCCTACTTCTCCACCGACACCGTCGCAGCGCAACGCGCCCTCGAAATTGGAGCCGACGTCGTCCTCGTCGCGAAGAACGGGGTGGACGGCGTGTATTCCGATGACCCGCGCACAAATCCGGATGCCCACAAGATCGACTCCATCACCTACCAAGAGGCCCTTCAGCGGGGACTCAAAGTCGTGGACTCGACCGCCTTCAGTCTCTGCATGGACAATGGGATGCCGATGCGGGTCTTCGGCATGCAGCCCGCGGGGAACGTCACCGCTGCCATCCTGGGCACCGATTTGGGGACACTCGTCTCCAACTAGAATGGGTCCAGCCCAAACAGAAGGAGTCACCGTGATCGCGGATGTCCTGTCCGACACCACAACGCGCATGAGCAAGGCGCTCGAAGCGGCCAAGGAAGACTTCGCCACTGTGCGAACGGGTCGTGCGAACCCGCAGCTGTTCCAGAAGATCCTCGTGAGCTATTACGGGACTCTCACACCGCTCGGGCAGTTGGCTTCCCTCCACAACCAGGAGGCACGAACCCTCCTCATCACCCCCTACGACAAGGGCGCGCTGCGCGACATCGAGCAAGCGATCCGGGACACGCCGAACCTCGGGGCCAACGTCGGCAACGACGGAACCGTCATCCGTGCCACCCTGCCCGAACTCACGAACGACCGCCGCAAGGAATTCGTGAAGATCGTTCGCGGGAAGGCCGAGGACGCAAAGGTTGCCGTCCGCAACATCCGGCGCCGGGCTAAGGACGATCTCGATCAACTGAAAAGCGAGATCGGTGAGGACGAGATCGCCCGGGCCGAGAAGGAACTCGAGCAGATCACCCGGAGCCACGTCGACGGGATCGACGACGCGCTGAAGCGCAAGGAATCCGAACTCCTCGAGATTTAGCCCCGACCGTGATGACACCTCACGACGGGCGGAAGCCGAAGCGACGCGTACCGCCTAAGAATCGTGCGGAACTCCGGGCGCAGATGATATCGACGCGTGCCGACATCGAACGGCAAGTTCACGCGACGAAAGCGCAACTGGATGCCACGAGCGAGCGGATCGAGGCGCGAACCGGTCGCAACCTCATCCTGGCCGTCCTCATCGGCCTCGTGCTGGGCCTGGCGATGATGTTCAGCCTGATCTTCATCAAAGAGCTGTTCATGATCGTCGCTGCGGTCGTCGTCGGTTTCACTGTATTCGAACTGGCCGGCGCCCTTCGGCACGCCCGGCGGAGCGTTCCTCGCATCCCAGTGGTGCTGTCGGTTCTCGTCGTCGTACCCGCGGCCTTCTACGGAGATGCCAACGGGCACTGGCTGGCGACACTCGGGGCGATCGTGTTCATCGCCCTCTGGCGCCTTGCGGAGCTGGCCTGGCCGTCTCACCGCGCTCCGGTTCGATCCGTGCTCGCGGACATTGCGGCCGGGGTACTGGTGGAAACCTACGTCGTGTTCCTTGCAAGCTTCTCTGTTCTCTTGGCAAGCCAGGACGGGGGCCAATGGTGGACCCTGGCGTTCCTGTTGCTGGTTATCTCCGTCGATACTGGTGCCTACGCCGCCGGGCTCACCTTCGGTAAGCATCCGATGGCTCCCAGCATCAGTCCGAAGAAGACGTGGGAGGGTTTCGCGGGTGCCGCCGTGGTCTGTCTGGCAGTCGGGGTCCTGCTCGCGCTGTTCATGCTCGAACAGCCGTGGTGGTTCGGGCTCGTCTTCGGAGCCGTGATCCTCGCCACCGCAACGTTCGGGGATCTCGCTGAATCCCTCGTCAAGCGTGATCTCGGAATCAAGGACATGAGCTCCTGGCTGCCCGGACACGGCGGATTTCTCGACCGGCTCGACTCGATACTTCCCTCGGCTGCGGCTACATATGGGCTGTTCCTGATCTTCGCCTGAAGCCGCCCGGTAAACCCGTCACGAATTTGAGGCCTTTCGACAACCCGGGCCGGCGTGGGAGAGAATGAAGCCGTGAGCACAACCTTCCCCCGAACCGACAAGAAGACGCTCGGGTACAACACCGAGCAGGTGGAGGCCTTTCTCTCCTCTGCCCGCAGGGCCTATAACGACGATGACGGTCGGAACGAGCCGGGGCTCACGGCAGGAGAGATCCGGCACACCGCCTTCGCCATGCAGAAGGGCGGGTATTCCCCGCAGCACGTGGACGCAGCACTCGAGCGCCTCGAAGACGCATTCGCGGCCCGTGAGCGCGAACGGGCCGCGCAAGAGGTTGGGGAGGCCGCGTGGCTGCAAGAGGCCAAAGCGAACGCCCGAGTGCTGACAGACCGGCTGGGGCGTTCTCCCGGTCACCGTTTCGCCCGCACGAGTCTGCTCACCATTGGATACAACAGGTCGGATGTAGACAGGTTCGCCGGCAAACTGGTCAA
>JAODMM010000198.1 GCA_025465015.1 Cryobacterium sp.
ATCCGGTTCGCCGACGAAGACGACGCGGTTCGGATCGCGAACGAGTCAGAATACGGGCTGGTCGGCTATGTCTATACGGAAGACTTTAAACGGGGACGACGGATGATCGATCGAATCGAAACGGGCATGATGGGCCTGAACGTCGGCATCGTCTCCAACGCGGCCGCCCCTTTCGGAGGGATGAAGCAGTCCGGCCTCGGCCGGGAAGGTGGTTCCGAAGGCATCCACGAGTACTTGGAAACGAAATACACCCTGCTCCCGAGTCCGTATGGTGGCTGAGCGGCGCAGAGGAAGAGCTCTCACCGCTTTGCGAGGAGTGGCGGTCACGCCAATCGATTGACCATCTCCCGCCCGCGGGCGAACCTGTCGAGGTCGGCCGCGAGCACGGGCAATCTCCGTCTTGCGTCTGCGCGGCCGCACCGTGCGTAGAGGTGACATATGATCATGGTCTGAACCATTGTGCACGCGCCAGCTAGACTGAACGGTGTTCTCGTCTACCTTAGGAGTGGTCCGGTGGGCTTCGATTCATCCCTTCGCCCTGTGAGCGAGGAAGCCGATCACGAGCTCCTGGCGCGTGTGGCTTGGTATTACTACCGTGACGAGTTGACCCAGGCACAAATTGCTACTCGCCTTCACGTCTCACGCCCGACCATCGCCCGGCTGCTCGCACGAGCCCGGCAAACCGGAGTAGTGACCATCGAGGTCAATACGGAGGGAGTCGGCGGGATCGAGCTGACTGCAGGTCTTCGGGAGCTATTCGGGCTTCAGGACGTTGTGGTGGTCCCCAGGCTCGGAGCGACCACCTCCGGCGACGAAACGAACTCCGCAATCGCCAAGGCGGGAGCGCAATACCTGCGGAGGTATCTCGAGGACGGCTCGGTGATTGGAGTTGGCTGGGGGGACACCGTCCTCCGCACCCTCCTGGCTCTTCGGCGACAGAGCCTGTCGGGAGTGACGTTTGCGACGCTCACCGGGGGAATCGACGCGTACACAACGAAGGTTTCCGGCGCTACCAATAGCGGCTTAGCAGATTTCATTCGGTTCGTGCCCGCTCCTCTGCTGGCGTCCAGCCCTCGGATCGCACAGGCGCTGCGACGGGAGAAGTCTGTTACAGCCGTCCTCGATCTCGCTCGGTCTGCGGACGCGACCCTCATCGGTATTGGCGGCGCCGTTCCTAATGCAACCATCCTTCAGAACGGTGTCGTCTCAGAAGAGCAACTGCGCTACTACCAGGCTGCGGGCGCGGTGGGCGACATCCTCGGTGAATGGTACGACGCGAACGGGCGCGTGCTCGCCGGTGACCTGCAGAAAGTTCGAGTCGGCGTCGCTATTCGCGAGTTTCGAAGGATGCGCAACGTCATCGCGGTGGCTGGTGGATCCGACAAGGTCGAGGCCATTAGGGGTGCTCTCGCCGGCGGCTACATCGACGTCCTCATCACTACGGAGGACGTGGCTCGTTTGCTCATGGAGCCGCAGCCGTAGTAGTGCGATGTGCCGCCCGGAGTACGGCCTGAACACATGCTCACGCTTTGAGCATATGTTTGACGGTCTGTTGGATCCTTGCTATCGTTCTGACGTCGACGAGGACAACGAACTCCGTAGCGGAGAAGGGGCCTCGCGAGGGAGGCTCCCGTACTGGAATGAGTGTTCAGGCATCCTCTGCACAGCCGCTGGCGCGGCTGCGCATCGAGCACATCTCCAAGAACTTCGAGGCAGTTCGGGCCCTTCATGACGTGTCCTTCGAACTGCAGCCGGGCGAAATTCACGCTCTCATCGGTGAGAACGGAGCGGGAAAGTCCACCCTGGTGGGCATCATCACCGGCCTCGTCAGTGCGGACACCGGCACCTTGTCGCTCGACGGTACTGCTGTCAGCTTTCGAAATCCGCTCGAGGCAAGGGCTGCCGGGCTTGCAGCCGTCTACCAGGACCCCAACCTCTTCCCGCACCTCTCTGTTGCGGAGAACATCTTCACCGGCCAATACCCCCGTAAGGGCTTGGCCGTCGATTCCCAAACGATGCGCCGAGACGCCCGCGCCTTGCTCACAAAACTGGGATTCGACCTCGACGTCGACCGCCTTGTAGCGAGCCTCACCGTCGCCGAAGCTCAGTTTGTCGAAATCGCGCGTGCGCTCTCTTCTGACCTCCGGCTCCTCATCCTGGATGAACCGACCAGCGCTCTAACACCCGGTGAAGCCCAGAAGCTCTACAGCGTGGTCGCGCGACTGAAGGAGGAGGGCACCACCGTCGTCTGGATCTCGCACCGCATGGAGGAGATCCGGATGCTTGCAGACACGGTCACCGTTCTACGCGACGGAGGGCACGTCAAGACCCTGCCATCGAGCGAGCTTGATGACGACGCGATGATTCGCCTCATGGTCGGTCGATCGGTAGCGCTTGAGGCCGTTGCCCGGGTCGATGCGCTCGGCGAATCTCGTCTATCGGTTCGCGGACTCAGTGTCCCGGGGCTTTTCGACGACATCTCATTCGACGTGCACGAGGGAGAGATTGTTGGCGTAGCGGGACTTGTTGGCTCCGGGCGTTCCGAAATCGCTCAGGCGATCTTCGGTCTGAGCCCGAACCTTCTCGGGTCGATCGCGATCGACGGCGCAGCAGTCACCCCGAAAAACCCAAGGCATATGAGCGAACGAGGAGTCGTCTACCTTCCCGAGGACCGCGATGCGGAGGGAGTGATCTCCACCATGACCATCACCGACAATATTGGGCTGCCGAGCATCAAGAGACTGAATACCTTCGGCTTCATGAAGCCGAAGAAAGAGCGGGAGCTTGCCGCAAATCAAAGGACTTCCCTCAGCATCAAAGGGGAAGTGACCGATTTGGTCAGCTCGCTCTCCGGGGGGAATCGGCAAAAAGTCGCTATCGGCCGGTGGCTGGCCACAAACCCCAAGGTGCTCCTTCTCGATGAGCCCACCCACGGTATCGACGTCGGAACGAAGGCTCAGGTCCACGACATCATGCGCGACCTCGCACGGAAGCACCGGTTGGCGATTCTGATGATTTCATCGGACATGCAGGAGGTTCTGGCGGTGAGCGACCGAGTGCTCGTCATCTCTCGGGGTCGACTTGCCGCCGACTTCGACATAGCCGACGCCACCCAGGAGCGTATCCTCGCCGCCGCTTCGGGTGCCGGGCTCAAGGAGGGCGCGGAATGACTTCCACTTCTACCGACCAACCAAGAAAGACATTGCCTGCGCGACTGGGGCTGTCGGGCGGTGCGGCAGCGCTCAAGGTGCGCTTCATCGGGGTCATCGTATTCCTAGCCTTACTCGGGATCGCCTTCTCGGCACTCACTCCCCGCTTCGCCACGTTGGACAACGGGCGAAGTATCCTCTTCACCGCAGCAATCCTGGCGGTGGCCGCAGTCGGCCAGGCGATCGTCGTCCTCACCGGCAACCTGGATCTGTCGGTCGGTGCGATTATGGGCATGGCCGCGTACGTCATCTACGACATCGCTGGGCAGAATCCCGTGCTCCAGCCCTACGTCGTTGTACTCGCCATCCTGCTGGGTGCGATCCTCGGCGCGTTCAACGGGTTCCTCGTCGCTGTTCTCCAGATTCCGTCCATCGTCGCCACTCTCGGAACGCTCTCCATATACCGCGGATTTGTGTCCTTCTATGCCAATGCCACCGAAGTGACCAGCGGCCAGCTTCCACCCTGGATGCGGATGCTTGCCACGGCGAGCTGGTTCGGTCTCCCGGCTTATGTGTGGGTGGCGCTCGCCATAGTGATCACCACCGCGGTAGCGCTTCGAGTTCTACCGTGGGGGAGGAAGATCTACGCCTACGGATCCAACCCAAAGGCCGCACGATTCTTCGGACTCAACAGCACGCGCATCATTATCGGCGCGTATGTCGCAGCCGGCATCATCGCAGCGATCGCCGGCTTGTTGCTCGGCGCTCAAGTGGGCAATATCAATTCCTTGCTCGCGTCCGGCTTTGAGATGCAGGTGCTCGCGGCAGTCGTCATCGGAGGGGTGAGCATCTGGGGAGGCTCCGGGAGCGTGTACGGCGCAGCAGTCGGTGCGATTGTCCTGGCCACCATCAACAACGGGCTCGTGCTCCTTCAAGTTCAGGAGTATTACAGGCTGCTGATCCAGGGTGCCGCCATCGTGGCCGCCGTCGCCGTCGATGCGCTTGTGCAACGACGCATCCACAGCGCAACCACCCGACGTCGGATTATGGAGGTCGTCGAATGAGAAACGTCACCCGCCGCTACGGCTGGGAATTGCTGCTCGTTGTACTCATCGGTCTCGCCGGTATCTGGTCAAGCACGCTTTCCCCGTACTTTCTCGATCCCGTCAATCTGCTGAGTTCTGCGCAGTTCTTCGTCATCTTCAGCCTGATGGCCTTCGGCCTATTCCCGATCGTGGTTCAGGGCGAGATCGACATTTCGCTCGCTTCCACCCTCGCCGTCGGAAGCGTCCTCTTCGGTCAACTTTCCGTGGCCGGAGTTCCGCTTGTTATGGCACTGCCGGTGGTTCTCGGCGCGTGTGCCATCCTCGGTGCCGTAAACGGTTTTCTCGTGGCCTATGCGGGCCTCCCCTCACTCGCCGTCACGCTCGGAACGCTGGGTGCATATCGAGGACTCGCCTACATCCTTGCCGGCGATGTCGGTGTGACCGGTATCACCCCGGATTACTTGCAGCTCGCGTCCACCTGGGTCGGGATCGTGCCTCTGGCCGTAGTGATGGTCCTTGTCGTAGCCGTGTTCTTTTGGCTACTGATGGCTCGAACGGCATTCGGTCGCTACAGCTATGCGATCGGGAACAGCGCAGGAGCCTCCTTGATGGCGGGAGTCCCCGTGCCTCGAACGCGCGTCTTGGCGTATACGCTCGCCGGCGCAATGGCGGGACTGGCGGGCCTGGTGTGGGTCAGTCAATACCAATCCGCTCGGGGGGACAACGCAGATGGCAGCATCCTGTTCGTGTTGACCGCCGTGGTCCTTGGAGGCGTATCGATCAAGGGCGGCAGCGGTCGCGCGCTCGGCGTGCTCCTCGCCATCATCCTTCTGGGCACCATTCAGACGGGAATGAAGCTCGCCAACGTGCCCGGTACAAGCCAGACGCTCGTCATAGGTGCACTTCTCGTTGGCAGCATCGGCATCCCGCGCTCCATCCAACTCTTCCGGCAGAAGTTCGGCCGCAACAAACCCCGCGCCTCCGTTCGCCCAGCAGCGACGGTGGCGTAAAGAACCCCGGGACGCAGTGAGTACGACCTCAGCGGCTTCCACAGCAGTTCGAATGCGTGTCAGTGGCTGTTCAAACACCAAGAGCAACGCACATCACAATAGAAAGGTCGAAAATGTTCACCCTCACTCGCCAAAGCAGTCGCCGCATCGGTGCAGCGGCGCTCGCCGTCGTGGCCGGAATCGTTCTTGCTGCATGCTCAAGCACGGCTCCGACTTCAAACTCCGCCGGCTCAACGGCGGACGCGAATTCGTTGAAGATATTCATGGCGCCGAAGTTCACCGGCCTGGCTTACTTCGAGGTCGCACGCGTCGGAGGCGAGCAGGCGGCTGAAGATGTCGGATTTGAATTTCAGTACATAGGCTCGGACAAGCCCGAGGCAACCGAGCAAATCGCGACGATCACAAATGCAATCCCTCAGAAGCCCAGCGCGCTGGTCGTCAGCGCGATCGACGGGGATGCCGTTGCGCCATCGCTGAAGCAGGCCCGCGATGCAGGGATCAAAGTTGTGACTTACGACGCAGATGCCGCCGTTGACTCACGTGATCTGTTTATCAACCAGCTCAGCTACCAACTCGCCGCGGAGACGATGCTCGACGCGGCATTGCTCAATTCTCCCGACGGCGGGCAAGTCGCATTCATCTCTGCTTCACCAACGGCACCGAACCACACGGCGCACGTGAAGATCATGAAGGAACTCATCGACAGCGACGAGCGGTACTCTTCCCTCAGCTACATCGATACCGTCCAGTTCGCCGGTGACGACGCGACGAAGAGCCAGGAAATCGCGCTCAACCTCATTCAGGCGAACCCCGACCTCAAGGTGATTATCTCGTCGTCGGCCGTTTCTGCCCCCGCAGCTCAGCAGGCGATCATCAACGCAGGTAAGACGGGTCAGGTGTTCGCAACTGGTTTCGCTCTACCCAGCTCCGTGAGTGACTTCATCGAGTCAGGAGCGAGTAAGGCATTCGCGCTCTGGGACCCCGCCGAGCTCGGGTACGTCGCGACGGTCGCCGCCTACCAACTGGCAACAGGAGAGATCACGGCGGAAGAGGGACAGGTCATCGACGCTGGCAAGGCTGGGAAATACACCGTGGGCAAGGACGGAGAGGTGTTGTACGACAAGCCGCTCATGTTCACCGCTGACAACATCGCTGACTACGACTTCTAACCACTGTGTTGTGGCGGGGCGAATGCCCCGCCATGACACCCCCTGTTGCACTCCTCGCATTCCGGTCGGCGGTTCGAGGCATGAGTGCAATGATCGCCGGCGAACTGACGCACCGACCTCACAACAACTACCCACCTTGCTATGCGTGCGTGAGAGTTACCGGAATGGCGCTACAAATCGCTCGGCGCGATCCATACCGACGCTTTCGCGACCACACACGGTACCGAAAGGGAATCATCCATGTCTGATCACTACCCCAACATCATCGGTGTACACGGCCTCGTCTGGGCCGGGTCATGGAACGAAGCCGAGGCGCGAGCCGCGATAGAACAGTCCGCTGCCGCCGGTTACGACGTCATCGAACTCTTGATGATGGATCCCCAGGCAATGAACGTCGCCATGACCCGTCGCCTGCTCGATGAGTATGGCTTGAAGGCCAGCGCGAGCCTGGGCCTCTCGGCTCGCACGGATGTGTCGAGTGACGACCCGGAAGTGGTTGCGGCTGGTCGTCGCGTGCTCTCCGACGCAGTCTCCGTCGCGACAGACCTCGGGTTGATCTACCTTGGCGGAGTCGTCTTTGGCGCTTTGAAGAAATACTCCGCGCCCGTCACCGAACGCGGGCGGACCAATTCCATAGAGGCCGTCAGAGGCCTCTGTGACACCGCCGCCCGTGCAGGTATCCCCATCGGTCTCGAAGTGGTCAACCGCTATGAATCCAATCTGCTGAACACCGCCAGCCAAGCGATGGAATACATCCGCGATGTCGGATCGGACAATCTGTTCGTTCACCTCGACAGTTACCACATGAACATCGAAGAGAACGACATGTTCAGCGCGGTACTGACCTGCGGCGACCGGCTTGGATACGTGCATGTAGGCGAAAGCCACCGAGGTTACCTGGGAACCGGCAGCGTGGACTTCGACGGTCTTTTCCGGGGTTTGCTCCACGCTGCATACACCGGCCCTATCACCTTTGAAAGTTTCTCATCCGCGGTGGTTGACCCCGATCTGAGCTACACGCTTGCTATTTGGCGAAATCTTTGGTCCGACAACGTCGACCTGGCTGAACATGCGCGCGGCTTCATCGACGCCGCGCTGAGAAGCGCCGCTCGCATAGCGGGCTGAACCTATCTCTCGCCGAAAACGGCACTCACAAGGAGCTCCTGACAATGTCAACCCCGAAGCCAGTTCACGACCTCATCCAACGCAGCAACCGAATCGGCGCGGATCCGCGGAACACCAATTACGGTGGCGGAAACACCTCCGCTAAGGGTCGGGCGATCGACCCGGTAAGTGGCAAAGAAATCGACCTCGTTTGGGTGAAGGGCTCCGGCGGAGATCTGGGCACGTTGCAACCGAACGGGCTTGCCGTACTGCGGCTCGACCGCGTCCATGAACTCAAGAACGTCTACCGTGGCGAAGAATTTGAGGACGAAATCGTCGACCGGTTCAACTACTGCCTCCACGGGACCGGTGGCGCGGCGCCATCAATCGACACCTCTATGCACGCTCTCGTCGAAGCCAACCACGTAGACCACCTTCATCCGGATGCCGGAATCGCCATCGCCAACTCCGCGGACGGTGAGGCTCTCACCCGAACGATCTACGGTGAGAAGGTGCTCTGGATTCCGTGGCGTCGCCCCGGTTATCAGCTGGGGCTCGACATTGCGGCTATGAAATCTGCGCACCCCGAAGCGGTCGGTGCGATCCTCGGAGGACACGGTATCTCCGCCTGGGGCGACACCAGCGAAGAGTGCGAGAACAACTCGTTGTGGATCATCAGAGCAGCCGAAGAACACATCCGCGAGAACGGTCGTGAGGACCCCTTCGGCACGATCCTCGATGACCGTCGCCCGCTTGACAGGACGTTGCGGCGAGACCGTGCCGCAGCCTTGTTCCCGGCCATCCGCGGACTTGTATCAAGCGACGAACGTATGGTCGGACACTGGACGGACTCAGAGGGCGTTCTCGAGTTCCTCTCCAGCGAGAAAGCGGCCGAGCTTTCCGCTCGCGGCACCAGCTGCCCCGACCACTACCTGCGCACCAAAGTGACGCCCCTATTCGTCGATATCGCAGCGGACGCTTCCCTGGAGGACGTTGTCTCTGTGCTGCGTAGGAGACACACCGAATACCGCGTCGGATACCAGGCGTACTACGACCGCAACGCTGTTCCAGGTTCGCCGGCTATTCGCGGTGCTGACCCGCGCATCGTCTTGGTCCCTGGGGTGGGCATGTTCAGTTTCGGGAAGGACAAGCACACGGCGCGGGTCGCCGGCGAGTATTTCGTCAACGCGATCAATGCAATGCGCGGGGCCGAAGCTTTATCGACGTACCAGCCGGTGCCGGAAGCGGAGAAGTTCCGCATCGAGTACTGGGCATTGGAAGAAGCAAAACTTACACGCGCGCCCCGTCCGAAGCCACTTGCCACACGCATCGCCTTCGTCACCGGAGCGGGCAGCGGAATCGGCAAAGCCATTGCGGAGCGTCTGGCCGCGGAAGGGGCCTGTGTGATCGTCAGCGATGTCGATACCAGCAGGGCCGAAAGCGTCGCGGGAGGAATCGGCGATACTGACGTCGCGGCCGCGGTGACGGCGGACGTGACGAGCGAGGAGAGCGTCGAATCGGCGTTGCGCGACGCGATTGTCGCTTTCGGTGGGG
>JAODMM010000204.1 GCA_025465015.1 Cryobacterium sp.
CGGCAATCGTTCCGCCGGTGGCGAGGACGTCGTCGAGCACGAGCACCCTCGACCCGGCGGGAAGCTGGCCCACCTCGAGTTCCAGCTGCGCCGACCCGTATTCGAGGTCATAACTCTCGCTGAGCACAGTGCCGGGTAATTTGCCGCCCTTGCGCACGGCGAGCACCGCGACATCCGCTGCGTAGCCGACCGCCGCAGCGAGAAGGAACCCTCTGGCCTCAATACCTGCAACCGCGTCGAACCGGCCACGGTACACGTCCACCACTTCGTCGATGATCGACCGGAAAGCAGCCGCGTGGGCGAAAACCGGGTTGAGGTCGCGGAAGAGGATGCTCGGCTGGGGGAAGTCCTCATACGAGGCCAGGAGGGAATTGACGTGGTAGGCGGCGGAAGTCACCCATCCAGACTAGGCGTTCCCGGGGGCCCGCCCGGCCGTCCCTGTCCCGTGCGCGTGGCAGGCCGTAGAGTCGGGGAATGGAACCGGCAGCAACGGCTCGTGTGGACAGTTGGACCTGGGCGGTCCGCCTGTTCAAGACGCGCTCCCAGGCGACGGCCGCCTGCCGGGCCGGACACGTGCGTGTCAACGGAGAGCGGGCGAAGTCCGCACAGCCGGTGCGCCCCGGCGACGAGGTTCGGGTACGCGCTCAAGGATTCGAGCGGATCCTCATTGTCACCCGCACCGTCTCGAAGCGTGTCGGTGCGGACGTCGCCGTCACCTGCTTCCTCGACCAGACCCCGCCACCACCGCCACGGGAGGAGACTGCGCTCGTCGCTTTGAGGGACAGGGGCGCCGGTCGGCCCACCAAGCGGGAACGACGCGACATCGAGAAACTGCGCGGTCACTGAGCGCAGTTCCACCGAGCGCCCGACACAGGTCGGCCGCCTTTGAGGTTCGCCCGGCGGCCCGGCGGCGGACCTCGCTACCGGTCGTCCTCATCGCGGAGGTCGTCCACTCCCTCCTCAGGTTCGTTGAGCAGGGGTTCACCCTCGCGAGGTGACCCTCCGGTGGGCCCGTCATTGCCCTCACCAGCGCCCGGGAGCACCGTCTCGCCGGCCACAGCGTCATTGGTCACCGTCTCCTTGGCGGCGTTGTCGGCGGCGATGCGGTCTTCGGTAGGACCACTGCCCTGTGCATCCGTCATTTCTTCTCCTCCACCAGTCCCGGCTGCAACACGACTTTGATGCACCCGTCTTCCTTCTTCTGGAACATCTCGTACATCTGGGGCGCCTCCTCGAGTGAGACGCGGTGAGTCACGATGTCCATGACTCCGAGCGGGTCGGCGGGATCCTCAACGATGGGGAGGACCGCGTCAGTCCAACGCTTCACATTGCACTGGCCCATCCTCATGGTGAGCTGTTTGTCGAACATGGCGAGCATCGGCAGGGGGTCGGACTGACCCCCGTACACCCCGCTGACTGACACCGTTCCACCGCGGCGAACCGAATCGATTGAGGACAACAGGGAGGTGAGCCGGTCGACACCGGCCGTCTTCATCGCCTTGCGGGCGAGCTTGTCGGGGAGCACACCCACGGCGGCTTGGGCCAATGCCGCCACTGGTGCCCCGTGCGCCTCCATCCCGACGGCGTCGACGACGGAGTCCGGTCCACGGCCGTCCGTCAGGTCACGCAGCTCGGTCGTGATGTCGTCATGCAGGTCGAGCACCTCAATACCGTGGCGGGCAGCCATGACGCGACGTTCCGGTACGGGATCGACCGCGATGACCCGGTACCCGAGGTAGTTCCCGATGCGCGCCGTGAACTGGCCGACAGGGCCCAGCCCGAAGACGCCGAGCGTGCCGCCGTCGGGAACGTCGGCGTAGTCCACTGCCTGCCAGGCCGTGGGGACGATGTCGCTGAGGAAGAGGTACCGCTCGTCGGGAAGGTCATGGCCGACACGGATGTGGTTGTAGTCCGCGAGCGCCACCCGCAAGTACTCCGCCTGCCCTCCGGGAACCTGGCCGTACAGCTTCGTGTAGCCCAGGAGCGCTGCGCCGCTGCCGTGCTCACGCACCTGAGTCGTCTCGCACTGCGACTGCAGGCCTCGTGTGCACATGTAGCAGTGCCCACAGGCGACGTTGAACGGAATCACGACGCGGTCGCCCGGAGCCAAGGTCATGACGGCTGATCCCACAGCCTCGACGATCCCCATGGGTTCATGACCGAGGATGTCGCCCTTGTCGAGGAACGGTTCCAGCACCTCGTAAAGGTGAAGGTCCGAGCCACAGATCGCGGTGGAGGTAATCCGGATGATCGCATCCGTCGGTTCGATTATCGTGGGGTCAGGCACCGTCTCGACGGATACGGATCGCTTGCCCTGCCAGGTTAGTGCTCTCATGGACCTGTCCTTCCAAGGGTGAGTGCGACGGTGTCGCACCCTTGTCACGGTACGCCGGATGGGCATCCGTTCAAGGGGCTGGAGAAGCCAATGACGGTGACCGGGATGACGCGGTCTGAGCGGTGTTTGCCCTCCGTTATCGGCGGCCGGTCAAGGACACCGGGGCAACGATCGCACCGACTTCGGCGCGTACCCACCAGGCTCCGGAAGCCTTGCGCTCTGCAGGGGTGGAATAGCGGTAGAGGTACACGTGCGCCCGGACCCATTGCGGTGGCGCTTCGGGGAACGGATTGTCGCGCAGCAGTTTCAGTGTGCGCCGGTCCCCCTCGAGCAGGCGGACGATGAACACCTCGAACCACCGGGTGTCCCGCGATCCGAGCGCGAGAAACCACATCAACCAATCCAGGCGGAGATGATAAGGGGCGAATTGCGGTGGCATCCGTTTCGGGTCACCGGGCTTGCCCTTGAACCCGTATTCCTTCCAGTCGTCATCATCATCATCAGGCTCGGGCACGTCACTCCCCTCGACGATTACTTCGAACCGCTCCTTGGTGACGGTTCCGAACGCGCCGTACGCATTGACGAGGTGGTACCGGTTGAAGCTCGCGTTCATCAGCTGCCGGTGGGCGAACAGGTTGCGCAGCGGCCGGTAGCTGAGCACGGCGAGGAAGAGGAAGCCCGCGCTGA
>JAODMM010000209.1 GCA_025465015.1 Cryobacterium sp.
TCCAATAGCAGTCGAAGTGGAAAACGCTGAGCGGAATGTCGCGATCGGCCATACCGTCAACGAAATGCGAGACGGTCTGCTCGTCGTACTCGGTTGTGAACGACGTCGAGAGCCAGAGGCCGAAGGACCATTGAGGCGGAAGCGCAGGTCTGCCTGTGAGTGCCGTGTACTTCTCCAAAATTTCTCTCGGCCCAGGTCCATATATGACGTGATACTCGAAGGAGTCTCCCGGCACGGAAAACTGTACTGCTGAGACAACCTCGGAGCCCACCTCGAAAGACACTCGGCCAGGCGAGTCAACGAACACACCGAACCCCGCATCAGTAAGGAAGAACGGAATCGCTTTATAGGCCTGCTCGCTCGCCGTTCCGCCGTCCTGGTTCCAGGACTCGACGACCTGGCCGTTCTTTACGAGCGCTGTGAACCTCTCACCGAGCCCGTACACGCTCGCGCCGACTGGCAACGTAAGTCGCTGCATGGTGTAATCGCCGTCGCCTGCCACCGTCATGGACCCCGTTGATCGAGCGGCCGCGGTACAGAGCTCCCGGTCGTCGCCCATGAAGCGGAGTGTCCAGGGCCCCGCAGTGGCTATGGAAGCGCCTACCCGACCGGACCGCAGCGTCACCTCGTCTGCACCGCGCTCAACCAGCACCTCCGGACGTTCGCCATTACGAACGAACCGGACGCCTGGCGGTGTTTGCTGAACCATGTGACTTACGCGAACGGTGACTACATCAAGAGCCGGCGAGCTCAGATCGACGGTGATAGTCGGAGTGTTGAGGTGCGACCCGCGATTCTCCAGTCGACGACTAAGCGCCGCGACTGAAACCGAAGTAGCATCCGTCTGCACGTCGAACGCCTCCACGGCGTACCGCGCCGTCACACCTTCTCGAAGAAGCCAGTACCCATCGTTGAACTTCATGCGCGGCTGGCGCTAGCAGTTGCCGCTGATGGGGCACGAGCCGAGGTGCTTGCTCGCACTGTCAATTCCGGGTAGATGAGCCGTTTTTCGACGGACGAATCTCCGTCGAGTTGACGTATCACCATTTCGACCGCCGCGGCCCCAATGAGTGCAGCGGGTACAGGGATGTGCGTGAGGGGAACCCTCTGATTCTCGGCCATATCGGTGGGGCAAACCGCAACGATCGACACATCGTTAGGTACCCGCCGTCCCCCACGCTCGAGTATCGCGAGCACCGTCCCGAGAATTGCTTCATTGTGTACCATCAGCGCCGTAGTGTCTGGGTATTTCTCGAAGTGCTTAGTGATCACTGCGTTTACCGATTCGTAGCTCTGCTCGACCGGGTACCACACGGCCGTAGCGCCTCGCTTGGTCCCTGCGTGCTCGAACCCCTCCGCGAAGCGGACCGCGTAGCTGCTGCGGCGTTGGTAGACAGCGGGCGGAGAACCAAGCATGGCAATGGTGCTGTGACCAAGCTCCGCCAGGTGGTTGAGCCCCACTTCCGCGGCCTCTCGAAGGTCGAGGTCGACGAACGATAGCCGCCCGGGATGATCCGGTTGTCCGATCAGCACACATGGAAGATTGAGTTCCCGAAGCATGGGAAGCCGTGCGTCCTCGATCTCGAGGTCCATGACTATCACGGCGTCCACGAGTGCCGAGTGACTCACCCGCCGCACTCCTTCATCGCCCTCCTCCTGCGTGACAAGGAGAACGTCCCGATTGCGCTCCCGCGCGGCGGTTGCGACCTCAGAAACGAACTGCATCAGGACTGGCACGTTGTTGTCGGCCCGAAACGGCGCGACGAGGGCCAGAGCGTTAGATCGTCGACTCGCTAGAGCGCGTGCACTTGCGTTTGGGCGATACCCGAGTTCCGCCACGCTTCGTGTAACACGATCGCTCGTCTCGACAGAGATCGTTCGCTTTCCGGACAGGACATAGCTCACTGTGCTGCTCGATACCCCAGCATGGCGAGCGACGTCATCGATGGTTACCATGCGCTTCCGAGGTCTCCCCCGTTGGCATTCACCGCGGAATGCTCGTTGATCGTGTCCCTATACCAATGTGCACTGTCCTTCGGGATCCGCTTCTGTGTCCCATAATCGACGAAGAACAGTCCGAAACGGACTGAGTAACCCAAGTCCCACTCGAGGTTGTCGAGAAGAGACCAGACGTAGAGTCCCCGCACGTCTACCCCTGCCTGGCGCGCTTCGGCGATTGACTCGATCGTCCTGCGAAGGTAGTCGATGCGCCCGGAGTCTCGCACTCGTCCGGTCGGGTCGACGTAATCATGGAGTGACGCTCCCATCTCGGTCACGTACATCGGCAGTTCCTGATATTCCTGGTGTACTCGTCTGAGACAGCTGGTGATGCCTTCGGGCACAGCGGCAATGCCAGCACTCATGGTGGGTCCGGGTGGGTCGATGAGGCGTGCGCCCAGGACCGGCACTGTGGGGTCAGCCTTTACCACATGGTTGAGGTAGTAATTCACGCCAAGAAAGTCAACGGGCTTGCTTATGACGGCGAGATCCCCGTCACGAACTATGTTGTCGTCGAACAACGTGGGAAAGAGTTCGCCAAGGTCGGCCGGGTATGTGCCATGGAATAGCGGGTCCAAATAGACCCTGTTCTGCTCGCCGTCTAGAAGGCGATTGGCCTCCAGATCGGCCGGTGCTTGCGACCAGGGTCGTGGTACGGCCATGCAGAGCGTGATGCCCATCTCCGCTCCGGTCGGACTCAGCTGACGGAAGCGAGCAAGCCCTTCTCCGTGTGCGAGCATCAGGTGATGAATCGCAGTACCGGCCTTGTGATAGTCCCGGTAGCCAGGGGCATGCAAACCGCGTGAGTAGCCTTGGCTGATGACCGTCCACGGTTCGTTTAGAGTGAGCCAGCGTGGCACACGGTCCCCGAGCCGTTCGAGTACGACCTCAGCGTAGTCCGCGAACCGATACGCGGTGTCGCGATTGAACCATCCGCCTGCGTCTTCGAGGGGCTGCGGAAGATCCCAGTGGAAGAGCGTGACCATCGGCTCAATGCCGCGTTCGAGCAATGAGTCAACTTCTCGGGAGTAGTGGTCCATTCCAGCCGAGTTGATTGCTCCTGAGCCGCTGGGCATGATTCGAGACCACGCGATAGAGAAGCGGTAGGCGTTCATCCCGAAGTCATCCATCAGTGCAATGTCGGAATTGACGCGGTGGTAATGGTCCGCTGCGACATCCCCTGTGTCGCCATTGAGTGTCTTTCCCGGCGTGTGGGAGAAGGTGTCCCAGTTGGTGGGCCCCCGTCCTTCGTCGCGCGCCGCGCCTTCGACCTGGTATGCAGCGGTCGCAGCTCCCCATCGGAAGTCAGAGGGCAGCTGGGCGAGCGTTCGCTGCTCAATTCCAGACGAGTGCGGTGCTGATATCACTTGGATCCTCCTGGGAATCGTCGACCTCGGGCTGTCATGTCGAGCGTGACAGCGGCGAGAAGAATCAAACCTGTTGTGATTACTTGTGTCGCAGCGGATTGCCCAATCAGGGCGAGCCCGTTT
>JAODMM010000225.1 GCA_025465015.1 Cryobacterium sp.
CGACGGGGGCCATTGCGGCGGCGCATGCGTGCATGTGGGTGTACGCCTGCATGGGCGGTACGTTTCGCCTCTGCTCTATCTTGAAAGCGTCCCGAGGGCGGTGCTGCTGCCCGTGGCGCCGGCTCGCGATACGCGTTCAGCAGCTCAGGCGCGCGGGTGAGCCATTCGGTAGCTCTCCTTCACGCGTTCCGTCGAGACGTGGGTGTAGATCTGGGTTGTACCAAGGCTTGCGTGCCCGAGTAATTCCTGCACGGCCCGAAGATCCGCGCCGCCGTCGAGAAGGTGCGTGGCCGCCGAATGCCGGAGCGCGTGGGGCCCCGCCGGCCCTGACCCTGGGACACCGGCGAGGAGACCGGCGACCAGTCGATACACCGACCGAACCCCCAGCCTGGACCGCCGGGAACCGAGGAACAGGGCGGTGGGGGTGCCAACAGATGATGCCGAGGCCGCCTCGCCCGACGTTCCACCCCGGACCAATAGCGGCCGCGCGTAGCGAAGGTAGTCCACGATGGCGGACTGAGCCGGGACTCCGAACGGGACGACGCGTTCCTTCGCCCCTTTTCCGGTCACGCGCACGGTGAGGCGGTCTAGGTCCACATCCGTGACGTCCAGCCCGGTGAGCTCCGAGACGCGTAACGCCGATGCATACAGCAGCTCGATAATGGCGAGGTCGCGTACTGGTACCGGCTCACCAGTGGCTGCTTCCAGCTGCAGATGAAAGAGCAGGTCCTCCATCTGGGTCCTGTTCACGACGCGAGGAAGCGTCCCTGCCGGTTTCGGCGAGCGCAGGCGCAAGCCAATGTCGGATTCTGTACGCCCGGTGCGGGCCAGCCAGGCGGTGAAGCTTCGTGCAGTCGCCGACCTTCGCGCAATGGTCGCCCGAGCCAGGCCGCCCTGACTGGCTGACCAGAGCCAGTCGCGCAGGAGTTCGAGCGTGACGTGTTCGATGACGAGATCCGCCCGTTCAGCGAAGCTTCGAAGACTCTCCAGGTCGATCCGGTACGCCCGAGCAGTGTTGGCCGACAGTCCACGTTCGTCGGTGAGATGAACGATGAAATCCGTGATGGTGTCGCTCGTGTCGTGTCGCTCTGCATCGGCATGCCCGCTCAGGGAGGACATGCCTTCACGCCTGCTGTGAGAACGCTTCGATGCGCTCCTGGCCGGAGGAAACTTCCATGCGGGCAAGGAAATCCTCACCGAAATGCGTGGCCACCGGAAACCGCCCGAGGGGGACGACAGAGTGCACGACCTGGTCACCATAGACATGCACCAGGTTCACGGACTGGCCGCCATCGATGCCAGTCAGCTCGCGATGGGGAGCGCTGAGATCCATCGTGTAGCACGTTGCGGCAGCGACGGAGACCGGGATCCCGGCAAAAAGACCGGTTGTCGCATAGTGGAGGTGGCCCCCGAGGATGGCACGGATGTCGCTGCCGCTGACGACCTCGGCCAGACGTGATTGATTGCGCAACTCGAGGATGTCCATCAACGGCAGCGGTGTCGGAACAGGCGGATGGTGCAAGGCAAGCAGGGTGCCCTGCTCGGCCGGTTCAGCGAGGACGTCGCGGAGCCAGTCAATCTGCGCGAGGGACAGGTCGCCGTGGTGATAGCCGGGGACGCTGGTGTCAAGCACGATCACTCGCAGTCCCTTCACGTCGACCACGCTGTCAACCGGCGCTGCAGACCCTGCCTCCCCGAGCAACCCTGTGCGAAACGCACTTCGTTCGTCGTGGTTGCCCATCACCCAGATAAGCGCGGATCCCAGTCGAGTCGCTGTCGGTTCGACCGCCTCCATGACCTGGCTGTACGCATCCGGCTCGCCCTTGTCGGTGATGTCTCCCGTGAACACGATGGCGTCGGGGCGGAGCCCTGACCGCTCCAGCTGTTCCATCGCCCGGTGAAGGGACCTGGTGGTGTCGACCGTGCCGTAGAGCGGACGACCGTTGCCGAGGAAGTGCGTGTCGCTGATGTGCGCGATGAGGTGCGAGGCCGGCGAGTGCTGCCCCATTCGGACGCCTGACATGATTCACCCTTTCGTCTCACCCAGACTATGACGAGGGGGCGACAGCGGACGGGCGGCGCGCGTAGTCAGCGCAGCGCGCCGGGCAAGCGGGTCAGTCCGCTGCTCGTACCCACCCTCCCGGGCGCTCGGACGCCGCTCCGTCCAACGCAAGCGCACCCAACACTCCTCGAACCGCAGCCACCGCCATCCCTGATCGGTGGGCGATGTCATCGACACGCCTTGCGGACCGGCTGCTCAGTGCGTCACGCACGCGTACCTCGTCGCTGGTCGGCCCGCTGCGCCCCTCCGGAGTCGGTACGGCGCCCTCGGACCCCACCGCGATGACAAGTTCTGCCATCTCGGCCGCATTCGTGACGCAGACGGCACCGTATTCGCGAATCAGGCGGTGACACCCAGCCGAGGTCGGAGATGTGACCGGACCGGGAACGGCTCCGAGGGGTCTCCCCATCGCCGCAGCATGCCCGGCTGTGTTCAAAGATCCGGAGCGCCACCCCGCCTCCAGCACCACGGTTGCCCTGCTGGACGCGGCGATTAATCTGTTGCGTTGCAGGAACCGCCACTTTGTGGGCGCAGATCCACAAGGCAGCTCTGAGACAACAGCTCCGACCTCGGCGATTCGAGCGAGGAGGCTGTCGTGTCCGCTCGGGTAGAAGCGATCCACTCCCCCTGCCAGGAAAGCGACGGTGAGCCCCCGGCTGGCGAGTGCGGATCGGTGTGCCATGCCGTCGATCCCGTAAGCCGCTCCTGACACAATCGCGAAGCCCCGATCCGCGAGACCCGCTGCAACCTCCATTGCAACGTGTTCGCCGTAACCCGAGGCCGCCCTGGCACCGACCAGGGCGATCGATAATGTGAGCGACTCGAATGCCGCAGGCACGCCTCTCCACCACAGCACGAGCGGAGCATGAGCGCCGAGGTCATCCACAGCAGCAGGCCACAACCCGTCACCGGGAAGGAGAAGCTTCGTCGCTGACCGCTCGGCCTGCTGCAGGGCCACGATGACGTCACTCGACCGCAGCCGCGGTCGCCAACGTTGCAGACCCTGGTCGATGCGTGCGGCCAGGTCGTCACGCTGGTCGACACCGGTGTCCCTGAGGGCGTCCGCGAGGCGAGCGCGCATGCCCGGGTCGATGACCGCGGCCAAGGCCGTAGAGGCACCGAGACGCCCGACCAGGAAGCCGGCAGTGCCGTCGCCAGGTTCGGCGATACAACTCCAGGCCGCACTGGCGAACGTTGTTGCCGCGTCCGCTGCGGTCTGCGGGGCACGCACTCCCCGCACATACTCGAGCACGGACGACTCCGCGAGGCCGAAAAGTGTCATGGCGTCATTCCCTTCCGCAGGTACAGTGCCTGCCCCACCTGCTCGCGGCCCGGTCGCAGCACTCCGTCAAGATCCGCGATTGACCAGGCAACTCGAAGAACCCGGTCATAACCACGCATAGTGATTCCACCTCGTTCGAGGGCACGGTCGAGCGCTGCCGTCGCCGAGGGATCGAGCCGCGCCTGCGGTCCGCGCAGCCACGGCCCCGAAACCTCTCCGTTGACCTTCCACGGCGTCCCTGCCAACCGGTCTGCCGCCGCAGCCCGCGCTGCGACGACGCGGGAGCGCGCGATAGCGCTCGTGAGACCAGGCCGATCGTTCGCCAACCGCAGTTGTGCAGCAGTGATCCTCCGCACGTCAAGCTGGATGTCAATCCGGTCGAGCAACGGTCCCGAGATTCGCGCGAGGTACCTCCTACGCGAACTCGGCGGGCAGGCACAGGTCTGCTCGGCGGAGCCGAACTGACCGCAAGGGCACGGGTTGGCCGCCATCACCAGCTGGAATCGGCCAGGAAAGTGCGCGATCGCGTTGGCGCGGTGGATGCTGATGACACCCGATTCGAGTGGTTGACGGAGAGCGTCCAGCACAGAGGACGCAAATTCGGGGGCCTCGTCGAGGAAGAGTACCCCATGGGAGGCGCGGGAGGCGGCACCGGGCTTGATCAGCCCGCTACCACCGCCCACCATCGCCGCCGCCGTTGCGGTGTGGTGCGGCGACTCAAGTGGCGGACGCGTGACGAGAGAAGTGCCAACGTGCCTTCCGGCGAGGGAGCGGAGCGAACTGACTTCAAGGGCTGCCGCGGCGTCGAGGTCAGGCAGCAGCCCCGGCAGCCGCGACGCCAGCATGGTCTTACCAGCGCCCGGTGGACCAAGCATGAAGATGTGGTGTCCTCCTGCGGCTGCGATCTGCAGGGCGAGGATGCCGTCTTCGTTGCCGACGATATCGGCGAGATCCGGTTCGACCGGATCCTCCTCCTCTTCGGTGACGTTCATGATCGCCTCGACCCGGAGCGGTTCAAGTTTTGCCCCGTGCCAGATCGCCGCGTCGCGCAGCGACGCAACCCCAACGACCCGCACCCCCGGCACCAGCGCTGCTTCGTCGGCGTTGCCGAGCGGCACCATTACCGTTGTGTAGCCGAGCTTTGTGGCGGCGATCACGGCGGGGAGCATTCCCGGTGTCGGCCGCAGTCGCCCGTCGAGGGCGAGTTCACCGAGGTGAACCACTTCACCGACCGATTCCGGAGAGACCACCTCGTCGGCCGCGAGGCAGGCCAAAGCGATGGCGAGGTCGAAGCCTGATCCGTGCTTGCGCAGGGCAGCTGGTGAGAGGTTCACGGTGAGTTTGTTGCGAGTCAGCGGGCAACCCGAGTTCTTGGCCGCAGTTCGAACCCGCTGTGTCGCCTCGGAGAGCGCAGCGTCGGGCAAGCCGATTAGCACCATTGCGGGCAGTTGTCCCGAGATGTCGGCCTCGACCTCGACCAGGGAACCGTCCAGACCCAGCAGCGCGACGGCATGGGTGCGAGCGAGCGCCATCAGAACACCCCCTCGAGGTGTTCAACCCGGGTCTCACCGCGGTTCGGCGCGATCACACCCACGACGTCGATCCGGATACGGGCGGGCCGGGGCTGCGCCGCGTCGCACCACTGAGCGGCCAGCCGCCGCAACCGCGCCAGCTTGGCCACGGTCACGGCTTCGAACGGATGCCCGAACGCTTCGCTGGACCTCGTCTTTACTTCAACGAAGACGACTTCGCCGCCCCGCTCGACGATGAGGTCGATCTCCCCCTGCTGGCAACGCCAGTTGCGCGCCAGGATGCGGTATCCGGCTTCCGCTAGAAAGTCGGCCGCATAGTGTTCGCCCCGTCGTCCGAGGTCGTCCTTGTCTGCCACGAGCACCTCCGGCCACCAGAGTTGCCTGCAGGTCATCGAGAGTGCAGGCGGCTCTGGGTATCCGTGCAGGGCCGACGGTGGGGCCACCCTGTGGGGGGCGCCCGGTACGCGTTACTCGTCGAGCGCGAGTTCCTTTGGGAGCTCGAAGTCCTTCGATGCGAGTTCCTCGACGTTGACATCTTTGAATGTGAGGACGCGAACCGACTTCACGAATCGGTCGGAGCGGTAAACATCCCACACCCAGACGTCCTTCATCGTCAGCTCGAAGTAGAAATCGTGCTCGGTGTCCCTCCGCACGAGGTCCACCTCGTTGGCGAGATAGAACCGGCGCTCCGTTTCGACGACGTATTGGAACTGACCGACCACGTCTCGATATTCGCGGTACAGGGCCAGCTCGACCTCGCGGTCATAGTCCTCGAATTCGTCTTCTTCCATGGTGTGGCAATTCTACGCTGTCATCTTGAGCCACGACTTTCGGTGGAGGTCGCTCGGCCCGAATTCCGCGATTGCGTTGAGATGGCCGGCACTTCCGTAGCCCTTGTTCGATGACCATCCGTAGCCGGGTGTGCGGGCATCCGCTTCGATCATCAAGCGATCGCGGTGCACCTTGGCGATAACGGATGCCGCAGCCACCGACGCGCAGTCCCGATCTGCTTTCACCCTCGTCACCACATTCAGCGGCGTTCTGAGGGTCTTGTTCAGCCAATCGTCGCTGCCGTCTAGGAGCACGACGCTTCCCCGGATGTCGATGCCGCCCCTGTGCAGCTCACGCAGCGCCCTCTTCCCGGCCAGACCAAGGGCCGCGATGATGCCGACCTCGTCCACTTCGGCAGCGGTGGCCAGTCCCACGGCGGAATGCACCGCCCAGGCTATGGCGAGAGGGGCCAGCGCTTCGCGGCGCTGCTCACTCAGCAGTTTGGAGTCGCGCAGACCCTCCGGCAGTGGCGCCACCCGCGCATCGACGACGGCGATTCCGACACCCACCGGGCCGGCCAGCGCGCCGCGGCCGACTTCGTCGCATCCCAGGACGTAGCGGGCACCGTCGGCGAGTATCGACTCCTCAACCTCGAGAGTCGGGTCGGTCACGGCCATCATCTACTTCGACTCCTGCTCGACTCCTCGGAACACGTCGGGGTAGTCATCAAGCCACGTCCACCTGGACAGCGGCCAGCTGATCACGAGAGCACGCCCCACGACATTGTCGATGGGTACGTAGCCCTTTCCTGGTGTGTCCCCGTTGTATCGGGAGTCTTTGGAGTTGTAGCGGTTATCTCCCATCACCCACAGGGAGTCGGCGGGAACGGTGACGTCGAAATCATCCTTCGAGACCTTCGTCTCACCGGCAGGAAGTGCGATGTACGGCTCCGAAAGGGGAACGCCGTTCACGCTCATCTGGCCTAACGCGTTGCAGCACGTCACGTGATCTCCCGGCAGTCCTATGACACGTTTGATGAGGTGATCGTTACTGTCCGGAGCGGAGAGTCCGACCACCGAAAGGAGCCAGTCAGCCCCCTCGACGATTGGATTGCGGGCTATCGGCGTCTGCGGCATGAGCCATCCGCCTGGGTCTTTGAACACGACCACGTCTCCACGACTGATCGGCATCAGGCGAGGTTCGAGCTGATTGACGATGATGCGGTCGTTCTTCAGCAGCGTGTCCTCCATCGACCCCGAGGGGATGTAGAACGAGCGGATGAGGAACGTCTTGATCAGAAAGGAGATCAGCAGTGCGACGACGAAGATGATCACAAGGTCGCGTACAAACAATGCCACACTGCGCTTTTTGCGCTTCGAATCTGACTCCAGGCGATGGGATCGCGTGGGCAAAGTATTTTCTGTCATTAAACCGCCTGAGCTCCTCACCCAGTTTATGGGGTGAGGAGCTCAGGTGAAGATTCGCGGGGGTCGCGACTCGGCTGGGAACCGCCGATCAGCGGTCGCGCTTCTCCTTAATCTTCGCCTTCTTGCCGCGAAGGTCGCGCAGGTAGTACAGCTTCGCGCGACGCACGTCACCGCGGGTGACGATCTCGATGTGGTCGATGACCGGCGAGTGCACCGGGAAGGTGCGCTCAACGCCGACCTGGAAGCTCACCTTGCGAACGCAAAACGTCTCGCGAACGCCTTCGCCGGAACGGCCGATGACAACGCCCTGGAAGACCTGGATACGAGAGCGGCTGCCCTCAACAATGTTGACGTGGACCTTGACGGTATCGCCGGCGCGGAAGTCGGGGACGTCGGACCGCAGTGATGCGGCATCCACCTGGTCGAGAATATGCATGGTTATCGCTCTCTGTACCCGCCACAGGTCGAGGACGAAGGTAAGTGTGAATGGAAAGGCCGCATAGGTGCTGGCTCCCCTGTGGCAGAGCCGTGCCGCGGCACAAACGCTTATTCTGCCACGAAACCGTGTGCGCTAGCAACGCGAGCTACCGCCGGTGGGGTTTCTCGGCGACTACGATCACCTTCGAGCGAGAGTTTCGGGAACCAGGGATCCGGGGATGTCGTGCGCCGGTTGCCGAATCATCGCCGGACGCAGCCTGCCCGTACGCGCCCCGCGCCGCCTGGTCAATCTCCTCCATCGCGGCGTTGACCCGGCGTCGAGCGGCCACATAGAGCTCCCATATCCCGAGCCAGGTCGCACCGATCCCGGCAAGGATGGCGATCACGGAGAGCATCGGGGCTGATTCGGCATAGAACCCGATGGCAACGATCAGCGCATGCCAAATCGTGAGGGCACCGACATTCGGCCAGGACAGGGCACGCTGGCTCCGCACGGAGCGCCTTGCGAAGTACAGCGCAGCGACGGCTAACAGCCAGGTCCCCAGCAGCACCGCACCGAAGAAGACGCCGAGAACTTTCCACCCGCCGGCCCCGAAGATGGGCCATCCGATCACAAGCCATGCCGGGAGCACCACGACGGCGGCGAACTGCCAATAGTAGAAAGCCCTGCGGATCATCATTTCACCAGAATATCCGCAGCGCGCCTATCAGCGCCGGGCGTTCGCTTCCGGCAGAAGGTCGGGGCGCACCCGCTCGGTACGCTCCAGCTGCCGCTCCCGGCGCCAGGCCGCTATCGCGCCATGGTTCCCACTCAGAAGGACCGGCGGCACGTCCAACCCTCGCCATGCAGCCGGCTTGGTGTAGCTGGGATATTCCAGCAGTCCGCCCTCGTGGGACTCCTCGACCAAGCTCTCCGGGTTGCCGACAACCCCTGGAACAAGGCGGCCCACGGCTTCGATCATGGCCATCGCAGCCACCTCTCCGCCGTTGAGGACGTAGTCGCCCAGGCTGATCAGGCGGACCCGGGTCCGGGCGGCATAGTGATCGACCACACGCTGGTCGATGCCCTCGTATCGTCCGCAGCCGAAGATGAGGTGTTGCTCCTGGGCCAGTTCGCGGGCGGTGGACTGCATGAACTGTTCACCTGCCGGTGACGGGAAGATGAGAACCGGGCCGGATGCTGCATCCGTTGTCTCGCCTAGCAGAGAGTCGAGGGACTCCCCCCAGGGTTCCGGTTTCATCACCATGCCCGCGCCACCGCCGTACGGAGTGTCATCTACCGTGCGATGGCGGTCGTGCGTGAAATCGCGAAGGTTGTGCACCCCGAGATCGATCAGGCCTGACTGCCTTGCCTTGCCAAGGAGGGAGAGGTCCAGCACATCGAAAAACTCGGGAAAAATCGTCACGATGTCGATGCGCATGCTACGAATTCTAGGAGAGGGCGCCCGCCCGCGCCGCCGCATAACGCTCCAGGACCAGATCCACGAGCCCGGGCAGGGGGTCCTCGCCCGGCATCAGCAACGGGTCACTGACGATATCGGCACCGGCTTCCTGGGCGAGAGAATGGAAGTAGCCGGGAGCGACCAGGTAGGTACTGAGAACCACACGGGCTCCGGGGTGGATAGCCCGAACGGAGGCCACGGCGTCGGCGAGCCGAGGATGCGCTGCCGAGATGAACCCTGCCGTAACAGGCCTGCCGAGCCGGACCGCGAGCATCCGAGCGACGTGCTGGCAGTCCTCTACGGCGCGTGAGTCGCTCGAACCGGCAGCAGCGAGGACCACCTCGTCATTCGGGCGGTACCCGGAGACGGCCAGCCGGCGCACGAGCACGTCCACGAGCCTGTCGTCCGGGCCGAGAGCGGCGGACACCGTCGTGTGTCGGTCCACAGCAGCGGTCTCCCGTTGCAGGTCGAGGTGCACGTGATAACCGGCGGACAGCAACAAGGGGACCACGACAGCAGGGACGCGTGCGTCAAGAGAAGCGAGAGTGGCACGCACGTCCGGTTGTTGCACGTCGACAAACCCCCCTGCGACCACGACATCGGGCCGAAGCGTGGCGACCGCTCGCACCAACCCTTCAACGGCGGCCTGCCCCTCCGGCGACGACGTGCCGTGCGACACGGCGACGAGTGCGGGCGCCCGTTCGGGTGCTCGTGCGGAAGCGCTCGAGGCGAACGCGCCACCCACGTTGAGAGAGCTTCGAATGACATTCACGCCCTGACCGCCACCGGGGACGAGTTTTTGCAGGCGACCGCGTGGGCTTCCGGCGGCGGGACGAGGAACGTGGCGATCTGCTTCATGCGCACGAGACGCGTGTCCCCCCGGAGCGCTCCGGGCCGGAAACCGTGCACGCACGTTCCGAGACCGTGACCGGGCGCGTGAGGGCGTTGTCGGAAACCGACGTGGTCATGTGGTGCTCCCCTGCCCGTATACGGTGCTGATTCCCTCACGCTAGGCGGGCCACATTTCGGCAAACCGCACGCCATGTTTCGCCCGCGTGAACCCTGCCTCACAGTTCCGCCCCACAGATGCGGGGGTTTGTTAAGCCTCAGTCACAGGAGGAAAACCGAGAGCAACGGTCACGCTGTATGCATGCGTGCGGTGCCCTGCGCCTCGGCCTCTGCAGTCCCCTGTCCCGATGACGACACAGACGGGGCCAGATGACAAGGACCGTCCCCTACGACCGGGTCGCCTTCAGCGGAGGCTCCTGCAGCAGGACGGCTAACCGGCGGTTATTCGGTGGGGTCGGGTGCGTCGACCTCGGATGCTCGAGGCGGGGCGGCTACTCCGGGTGCCGCAGGCGCGCCGGTGACCGACTCTTCCAATGAATCAGCGCTTCCCTGGTGGTCCTTCGGGGCAGAATACTCGTCCTCAGCCTCCGGCGGCGATTCTTCGAAGAGACCAGTGGGCGGGGTAACCGTGACGATTCCCGCCTTCACGTCGACAGTCGGGACGATCGCCTTCACGAACGGAACCATGACTTCACCGTTCGGAGTTCGAACGATGAGGAGGTCCTGCGCCGGGAGATGCTCCAGGCGCGCGATGGTTCCCACCTGCACGCCATCGCGGACGACAGACAGTCCGACGAGCTGGTGATCGAACCAGGCGTCTTCTTCAGACGATTGCTCATCGGTGTCTTGGTCGATCCAGAGGATCGCCTTGACCAGCGTCTCCGCCGTGTCGCGGTCGGGGACATCTCGAAAGAATCCCACCGGGTGCTGGTTGTACCAGCGGAGCTCGACGAGCTCGAGGGTCTTGCCATGCCAAGGGGAACTCGTCGGCACCTGCAGGGTGAACTGGGCGCCCGGGACGAAACGTCGCCCCGGGTCGTCCGTGAACAGTTCCAACTTGAGCGCGCCCTTCAGGCCGTGGGCCTTCGTCAGACGTCCGACCCTGAGCTGGTCGCGTGGGGGGGTGCTCTCGCTCACTTTAGAAATCAGTGTCGACTACGTCGACACGAACACGCTTGCCGTCGGCCAAAGCGGCCACCAGTGTGCGCAACGCCTTTGCGGTGCGCCCGGAGCGACCGATGACCCGGCCGAGGTCCCCGGGGTTCACGCGAACCTCGAGGACCTCGCCGCGGGGCGAGCTT
>JAODMM010000241.1 GCA_025465015.1 Cryobacterium sp.
CAGACCGCCGCCCGTGGTCAACCAGCCCAATTGCGGTGGGCGCCTGGAGGGCAGGACGCACTGCCCCGCCTCAATGCACCGACCCTGATGTCAAGCCCGAAAGCGGCTGAGTACAGCGGCCTGGGACAGGTGCGCGCCGGTTAGTTCCACCTCATGCACGAGTACGGTGAGTAGGGCATTCACCGGTGCAGCCAATCCGGCTGCTCCGGCTTCTCGCACAACCGCGCCGTTGAGGTGGTCAATCTCGCTCGGTTGGCCCCGGCGCAGGCTTTGCAGGGTGGAACCAAGGTTCTCCACTGGGCCCATGCGCGTTTTCATCATCTGGGGCAGCACCTGCACGGCCCACAGCGGCAGGCGTGCGAACAGCCGCAGACGCCGGTCGCCAAGCGCCTGCAGGGAACCGAAGGTGACGCCGCGGGCAATCCCGACCTGCACGGCCTCGCGCATGCTCGCGGCCATCACCTTGCGGAGCCGGGGCTGCCCGATGACTTCCTGCACGCTGAGGCCGGTGATCGCAGGCAGGGCGTTGAGCATGTTGACGACGAGTTTGGTCCACTGGGCACCGACGAAGTTCTCGACCGGTGAGACCGGGACGGCGTCGTTGAGCACTGCCGCCCAGCGCAGGGTCACCTCGTCGGCCGGCCCGGCGCCGCGACCGAGATACGTGTGCGCCCGAGTGGTTACGACCACGTGCCCGGGCTGGGCATAATTGGCGGCGATGATCGACAGGGCACCTAGACACTCTGACGACGTGAGGGCTGCCTGAGCGGTGGCGACGCCGTAGAGCCCGTTCTGCACGACGATGACGGGCGATCCGTCGATGACGGCCGCGTTGGCTCTGATCGCGTTTGCGGCGTCGTGTGCCTTGGTGCAGATCAGGGTGAGGTCCGGGCGTTCGGTGAGCTGCGAGACCGCATGGGGGCGGGCGTGGGCGTCGCCGAAACCGCCGGAGAGTCGGATGCCTTCTGCGCGGATGACCTCGAGGGCGTCTCCGCGCGCGGTCACCGTCACGTCGTGCCCGGCGCGGCTCAGCAGCACGGCGAAGGTGCCCCCGAGGGCTCCAGCACCGATCACCGCAATCCTCACGGCTCACATCCTACGACGGTGGCGCTGATAGCCTCGAGGGGTGACCAGCGGCCTCCTCCTCATCGATAAGGCCCAAGGCTGGACAAGCCATGACGCCGTTGCCCGCACGCGTCGCCTGGCCGGTACCCGCAAGGTGGGTCACGCAGGGACTCTCGACCCGATGGCCACGGGCCTGCTCCTCTTGGGGATCGACAGCGCAACCCGCCTCCTCACCTGGGTCGTCGGGCTCGACAAGGAATACCTCGCCACCATCCGTCTCGGTATGTCCACCACGACGGATGACGCGGAGGGTGAGGAACTCGGCCGCGCCACCCGGGAGACCGTCACCGCTCTGCCCGCCGAAGCCGTTTCGGCGGGGATCGCTGCGCTCACCGGGGACATCGACCAGGCACCGAGCTCGGTAAGCGCCATCAAGGTGGACGGGAAACGGGCCTATGCCCGTGTGCGTGCCGGCGAGGAGGTCGTGCTCGCCCCGCGCCCGGTGAGTGTTCGCACGTTCGAGCTCATCTCCACCGTGCCGGCGGATGACGGCTTCCTGGACCTGACGGTGCGCGTGGAGTGCTCCTCTGGTACATACATCCGTGCGCTCGCCCGCGATCTCGGCACCGCCCTCGGGGTCGGCGGCCACCTCACGAGCCTTCGCCGCACCCGCATCGGCCCGTTTGACGTCAACGCAGCAAGCAGTCTCGAGGAGCTGAACGTGGCATCAGCTCTCATCAATCCTGCCGACGCGGCGACGAAACTCTTCCCGCGCATCGACTTGACGCCACAGCAGGCCGTCGACCTGGGGCACGGAAAGCGCATCGATGCGGCGCCCCCTCTGCTCGCCACAGGCCCCGTCGCGGCGATCGCCCCGGACGGGCGGCTCGTGGGCCTGGTCGAGTACCGGGCGGGAAAGGCGAGAACCCTCGTCAACTTCCCGCCGGACGCGGACCCCGCCTCATGATCGAATGGTTCACCGGGCTGCAACTCGGCATCGCCGTCGCTGGTGGAGTGCTGTGCGTCATACTCGGCCTGCGCGGTCGGATCCCCACCGACCTCACCATGGGTGTTACCGCGCTCGTCGAACTGCTGCTCATCGTGCAATTGGCGGTCGCGCTCGCAGCCCCCCTCGCTGGCAACCGCGCCACCGGCAGTCTGTTGGAGTTCTACGTGTACCTGATCAGCGCACTCCTCCTGCCGCCGGCTGCAGGGTTTTGGGCTCTCGTCGAACGCAACCGGTGGAGCACGGTCATCCTGGGCGTCGTCTGCCTCTCGGTGGCGGTCATGATCTTCCGGATGCAACAGATCTGGACCGTTCAGGGAATGTGACAGGTGCGGTGTGAGACCGGCGGATGCTGCGATAATCAGTAGGCGATGACCGAACTGCAGATCGACAAGCCCGCCCGCACGACCCGGGTGACCGGTGTCGGACGCCTCCTCATCGTCGTGTACGGCGTCCTCGCCCTCGCCGCGACGGGCCGGTCATTCGTGCAGATTGCAACGAAGTTCGACCAGGCCGAGCTCGCGTACACCCTCTCCGCCCTAGCAGCGATGGTCTACATCCTGGCGACCGTGGCCCTGATCGGCAGCGGCGGGTCCTGGTACCGGCTGGCGTGGGTCACCATCGGTTTCGAGATGCTCGGCGTGCTCGTGATCGGTACGCTCAGCCTGGTCGATCCTGCCCTCTTCCCCCACGACACCGTGTGGTCGGTTTATGGCCGCGGCTACCTGTTCATCCCGCTGGTGTTGCCGGTGCTGGGTATGTGGTGGCTTACCCGGCACCACCCGGTCATGCGGACGATTCCGGAGGTACCCGGCGGATGAGACGACTCGACGGCCTCGGCGACATTCCCGCTGACTGGCCCGCGTCGGCGGTCAGCATCGGCAAGTTCGACGGCGTGCACGCCGGGCACCGCGCTGTCATCGAACAGCTGAAGGCGCTTGCACAACGCGACGGCCTCGCATCCGTGGTCGTCACCTTCGACCGCCATCCGTTGGCCCTGCTCTCACCCGGTGACTGCCCGAACGCCCTGGTCAGCGTGGAGCAGAAGCTTGAGCTCCTCGCCGGGACAGGGATTGATGCCACGCTCGTGCTCGAGTTCACCGAACAGCTCGCGGCCCTGACCCCGGAGAGGTTTGTCCGCGATATCCTCGTCGATGCGCTGCACGCCCGGCAGGTACTCGTCGGCCGCGACTTCCGCTTCGGAGCGAGGGGGGCAGGCAACCTCGACCTGTTGACCCGGCTCGGTGAGCAGCACGGCTTCGATGTGCTCCTTATCGAGGATGTCAAACCGGATGACCATCGCCGCGTTTCTTCGACCTGGATTCGGGAACTGCTGGCCGACGGTGACGTTCGTGCTGCCCGCCGGCTGCTCGGGCACGTCCCCTCCGTGCGGGGGACCGTCGTGCACGGAGCAGCGCGTGGCCGGGAACTCGGTTATCCCACCGCGAACCTGTCGCCGGAGTCCGAAGGCTTGATTCCGGGCGACGGTGTCTACGCCGGTTGGCTGACCGACCAGGGCACCTGCTATCCGGCGGCGATCTCGGTGGGCAACAATCCCACCTTCGACGGCGTCCCCCAGAAGCAAGTCGAAGCGTACGTGCTCGATGAGGACATCGACCTGTACGACCACGTCGTCGACGTGGCTTTTGTCGAGCGGATCAGGGGCATGGTTGCCTTCACGGGTATTGAACCGTTGATCGAGCAAATCCGTGATGATGTTGAGCGGAGCCGAGAAATTCTCGCGTTGACCCGCTGCAGTGATCTACCCTGATTCAAAAGTCGTGGGGAAGAGATCGTGAATGCCACCCGTGGGAATGACTTCGCGCTGACTAAGAGGCGCACCTTCGGCGGCGTGCTCGGAGGGCTGTTCGGGTTCGTCAGCGCCAGTGGAATCGTTGGTCTGCTTGTAGCTGCCGCGGTGACGCCTGTCCTGGCCGTATCGGCAATCGCCACCACCAACACCATCAATGTCTTCGAGAAGTTACCGGGGTACCTCGCTGTGCAGCCGCTCTCCCAGAAGAGCAACATCTATGCGACCCGGAGCGACGGGACCCCGGTCCTCCTGGCTTCGTTTTACGACCAGAACCGGGTGGAGGTGAGTTGGCCGCAAATCAGCCAGTTCGTGAAGGATGCCGTGGTCGCGGGCGAGGACCCCCGCTACTACGAGCACGGCGGCGTCGACCTGCAAGGAACGATCAGAGCGACGGCGACGACCGTCGCGGGAACGCAGACGCAGGGTGGCTCATCCATCACGCAGCAGTACGTCAAGAACGTACTCGTGCAGAAATGTGAGCTCGAAGCCGACCCCGAGAAGCAGGCAAGATGCTACGACGCCGCAACCGAGACGACTGCGGACCGGAAGCTCAAGGAGATGCGCCTAGCCATCGGCATGGAGAAGAAGTATTCCAAAGATGAGATTCTCAGCCAGTATCTGAATATCACCGGGTTCGGCGGCACTGTGTATGGGATCGAGGCCGCCGCCAACTACTATTTCAACAACACGGCCGCCAACCTCACCCTGCCGCAAGCGGCGAGCCTTGTGGCAATTGTGAACAACCCGGTCAAGTTCCAGCTCGACATCCCCGGAAGCGAAACCAACGGCGTGGCCAACGGTTACGCCGCGAATAAGGAACGGCGCGATTACATCCTCGGGGAGATGCTGCGCTATAAGAAGATCTTGCCAGAGGAGTTCCGGGCCGCCGTGGCAACGCCGGTGCAACCCGTCATCACCGAGCCGAGCACTGGATGCCAGACGGCCGGGCCGAGTGCCTTCTTTTGTGACTACGTCACCAAGATCTTGCAGAACGACCCGACCTTCGGGGATGACGCCGAGACCCGAATGATGAACTTCCGCCGCGGCGGCTACACCATTTACACGACTCTCGACCTTGACCTGCAGAACGCCGCCGTGGACACGCTGAACCAGAACGTCCCGAAGGTGTACAACCGAGGCGACGTCGGTGGCGTGATCACCAGCGTCCAGGTCGGCACCGGGCGGGTCCTGGCCATGGCGCAGAACAAGGACTACAGCCAGGACCCGGTTGTGCAGGCCACCGGTGCCAACTTCACCGGGATCAACTACAACACGGACTACGACTACGGCGGCTCGAGTGGCTTCCAGCCCGGTTCAACTTACAAGGTGTTCACGCTGGCCGAGTGGTTGAGGGAGGGACACGCGCTAGGGGAACGGGTCGACTCCCGTAAGAAGCCAGACTGGGGAACCTTCCAGGACAGTTGCCTCGGTCCCCAGAATTACGACTCCGAAGGCTTCGACCCGAAGAACGACCAAAACGAGTCAGGTCCGAATTACAGTGCACTGGAAGCGACCGTGGGCTCGATCAACACCGGCTTCATCGGCATGGCGAAGAGACTGGACCTCTGCGGCATCCGCCAGACCGCCGAGGCGTTCGGGGTGCACCGCGCGGACGGTGACCCGCTGGGACAGAGCGCGGCAACCGTGATCGGCACGAATGAAATAGCCCCGCTGACCATGGCTGTGGCCTTCGCCGGTATCGCGAATGCTGGAGTGACCTGTAGCCCCATCGCCGTGGACAGGATCGTGGGCCGGGACGGGGTGGAGATCACCGCGCCGGCATCGGAGTGCTGGCGTTCTGTGCAACCGGGGGTGGCAGCGGGTATGGCTTACGCCATGCGGCGCGTGATGACCAGCGGAACAGCGTCACCGTCGAATGCGCGGACCAGTCCCCAACTGCCGATGATCGGCAAGACGGGAACGACGGATGGTGCCAAGGACACGTGGATGAGCGGGGCGAGCACAAAAGTCGCCACGGTCGTCGGGGTGGTCTCCGTGACGGGGACTATGAACCAACGCGGGCTGCGCTTCGCTAGCGGTCAGGTCTCAGACGCTCGTCATCGCATGTGGCCCGCAGTGATGTCCGTCGCCAACGCGAAATACGGCGGTGACGGTTTCGTGGAGCTGTATTCTGGCCCGAAAAGCGACGATGAGAACAGCGGGAATGAGAACGACGGCGAGGAGAACGACGACTGACGGGTTGCCGGCCCTCAGGACAGCAACGGTGTGGTCTCGGACCGGCCGTACAGGAACAGGATCAGCGTCTCGGCGCTGCTTTCAAGGTCAGGCCCCCTGCCGACGCGCCAGCCAGCATCCGTTGCGACGAGACTGCGCACCTGCAGCACTGCCTTGATCTCTGTCGGGGCGGTCAGGCTTCGGCGAAGTGCGACCGCGCCCGAAGCGCGGGACGAGACCGCCAGCGGCAGGTTGAGCGGGTGGGAGAGGTCGTAACCGTGCACCACAGTTTCGCTCAATTCCGAAATTCCGACCCGACCCGACCCGGTGGCTTTCGCCGCAGCGATCTCCCGAATGCGTCGCACGAGTTCTTCGACAGGCGCCTCAGCCGCAGCCCGGCTCAGCACGTCGATCGCCCGGTGTGGATTGACGTAGTGCCCGAGGTATGCCCGCGTGGCGCTCGTGAGAAGTTCACGGTTGCTGCTGCCGACCCGCCAGACCAGGTGACCGGCAACGTCCTGCACGCTCCAGCGCCCGCACATGCTTGGCCTGCCCCACTGCTCCGGGGACAGGCTCTCGAGCAGGTCAGCGGTGGCGTTGAGGGTCGCTGCTATCTCCGCCCGCCAGTCATGTGTGACATCAGTCTCATCAACGGGTTCACGCTGACTGAACGGCAGGTACCTGGCGAAGTCGGCCATGACACACAGCCTAGACTCCGACGGTGACGCCCGCTCGTACCCGCCTCCCCGGTTTCACGCGGTCGCGCGTCGTGTCGTTGACGGCCGTCCTCGTCGGGCACCTGAGGGACGGGCAGTTGGGGTGCATGCGTCGCTCCTAACTCGGC
>JAODMM010000248.1 GCA_025465015.1 Cryobacterium sp.
CAACCCTCTCGCTCTGGAGGAGTTCGCCGCCCTCGAGCAACGTCACAGGTTCCTTACCGAGCAACTCACCGACCTCGTCAACACGCGTAAGGACCTGCTCACGATCATCGACGAGATCGACGTGAAGATGCAGACGATCTTCACCAGCGCGTTCGATGACACGCAAGCGGCCTTCGCGCATGTCTTCCCGGTCCTCTTCCCGGGCGGTACGGGAAGCATCGAGCTCACCAATCCCGACGATGTGCTCACCACGGGGATCGAGGTCTCGGTCAGACCCGCGGGGAAGAAGATTGAGCGGTTGTCGCTTCTCTCCGGCGGTGAACGCTCACTGGCCGCCGTCGCCCTGCTGATCGCGATCTTCAAGGCCCGGCCCAGCCCGTTCTACATTATGGACGAGGTCGAGGCGGCCCTGGATGACGCGAATCTCGGCCGTCTCCTCACGATCTTCGAGGACCTCCGGGAGACGAGCCAGCTCATCGTCATCACCCACCAAAAGCGCACGATGGAGATCGCGGATGCCCTGTACGGCGTCTCGATGCGGCAGGACGGGGTGTCCGCAGTGGTTGGGCAGCGTTTGACGAAGGAAGAGGAAAAAGCGTCGTAGGGACGTCGCGCCGCCGGGGCGCCAGAGCCCGAGGATCGGCCCGTCCGAGATCCGCGCCCTAGGCTAGGCGTATGGCAGAACGCACCCCCTGGTCCCTCACCGGCGCCTTGCGCGGCATGTTCGCGAAGAAGACCATCGACGCCGAGACGTGGGAAGACCTCGAGGACGCGCTCATCAAGGCAGATTTCGGTTCCGACGTCACAGACGCCGTGGTCTCCGAACTCCGTGCCAAGGTAGCAAGGTACAACACGACTGACCCGGCGGATCTTCAGCGGATGCTTCGTGAGGGCATCGAGGAACGGCTGGCCCGTCTGGACCCAACCCTGCGTCTCAGCGAACGCCCGGCGATCGTTTTGGTCGTGGGCGTGAACGGCGTGGGGAAGACGACCACCATCGGCAAATTCGCCAAGTTCCTGCGCACATACAACCGGTCTGTGCTGATCGGTGCGGCAGACACTTTCCGCGCCGCAGCCGTCGAACAGCTGGCCACATGGGCTGAACGCGCCGGTGCTGAGATCGTGCGTCCGCAGATCGAAGGCCAGGACCCCGCGTCCGTCGCCTTCCAGACTGTGGAGAGAGCCAAGGCGACGGGAGCTGAGATCGTCATCATCGACACCGCCGGCCGGCTTCAGACTAAAGGCGGGCTGATGGACGAGCTCACGAAAATCCGCCGGGTGTTGGAGAAGCAGGGCCCGATCGCTGAGGTGCTCCTCGTGCTCGACGCGACAACGGGGCAGAACGGACTAGCCCAGGCGGAGGCGTTCATCGAACACGCCGGTGTGACGGGCCTCGTGCTGACCAAGTTGGACGGATCGGCCAAGGGTGGCTTCGTGCTGGCCGTGCAGGAGAAGACCGGGATACCCATCAAACTGGTCGGGCAGGGCGAAGGCATCAATGACCTCACCGGCTTCACGCCCCACGTGTTCGCTCAGAAGCTCGTGGGATAAGGTCGCACAGCGTGGCGACGGACCCGGACAACAGGTGGGAAGGCATACGGCATGACGATTGAACATGATTTCTTCGGCGTCCTCGGCGACGAGGGTGAGGGTGAGGTGTACTGGTCGGAGGCAGCGGAACTCGGGGAGGAGAACGTCGAGGTCTCCCTGTCCGCTCCGGCTGAAGACTCCATCCCTTCGGAGTCGCTGGACATCGCCGCGGCCATGATCGGGTCCCTCGAGGAGCTCGACTCGCGGGCGCGGGAATCGCTTGTCGCCGAGCTCAGCTCTGAAGGCACGGCGACGGTGAAGTACATCGGGCAGCAGCTTGCCGACCTGGACGAGGATGCGCTCGACGAGGCGATCATCTGGGACTCGGGGGACCAGCAAATAGACTTCCTGCGCTCCCTCCGCCTCCAGCATGTGGGCTTCCATCCGCACCGGAGCGGAAACGAGGAGCATTTCGCCGTTCTGGACTACTCGATCAGCCCGGATGACACCGACTCCCTGCTCGTCGTGACGGTCGACGTCCACGGCGACACCGTGGACGTGCGGGTGGAGAACTAGCGACGGCGCACCAGTTAAACTGGAGGCACAATGGCTACTTTCGGAACCCTCTCAGATCGCCTCGCGGAGACGTTCAAGAACCTTCGCACGAAGGGCAAGCTCTCGGCCGCGGATGTCGACGGCACCGTGCGCGAGATCCGTCGGGCACTTCTTGACGCGGACGTCGCCCTCGAGGTCGTTAAGGACTTCACCGGGAAGGTGCGCGAGCGTGCCCTTGGTGATGAGGTCAGCAAGGCGCTGAACCCGGCCCAGCAGGTCGTGCAGATCGTCAACGAGGAACTCGTCGAAATTCTGGGCGGGCAGCAGCGGCGCCTGGAGTTCGCGAAGCGTCCGCCGACCGTCATCATGCTTGCCGGGCTCCAGGGTGCGGGTAAGACGACCCTCGCGGGCAAGCTGGCGAAGTGGCTCGCCAAAGACGGACACACACCCATCCTTGTTGCCGCAGACCTCCAGCGGCCTAACGCCGTGACCCAATTGCAGGTCGTGGGAGCGCAGGCGGGGGTGCCCGTTTTTGCGCCCGAACCCGGAAACGGCGTGGGCAACCCGGTCAAGGTTGCGCGCGACGCAGTGAAGTTCGCCGAACAGAAGCTTCACGACATCGTCATCGTTGACACCGCGGGCCGCCTTGGTGTCGACGCCCAGCTCATGAAGCAGGCTGCCGACATCCGCAAGGCCATCAATCCCGACGAAGTCTTGTTCGTGATCGACGCCATGATCGGTCAAGATGCCGTCGCCACGGCGAAGGCGTTCCAGGAGGGCGTGGACTTCACCGGGGTCGTGCTGTCCAAGCTCGACGGTGACGCCCGCGGTGGGGCCGCCCTGTCTGTGGCGTCCATCACGGGCCGCCCCATCATGTTCGCGTCGACGGGTGAGTCGCTTGATGAGTTCGAGCCGTTCCACCCCGACCGCATGGCCAGTCGCATCCTCGACCTCGGCGACATCCTCACCCTGATCGAGCAGGCGCAGAGCGCCTTCGACGAGGACGAAGCGCGTAAGGTCGCCGAGAAATTCGCCACCGACACGTTTACCCTTGACGACTTCCTCGGCCAAATGCAGCAGCTGCGCAACATGGGCTCGATCAAGAAGATGATGAGCATGCTGCCCGGCGCCGGCGCGATGAAGCAGCAGCTCGACAACTTCGATGAGCATGAAATTGTGCGGACCGAAGCGATCATCCAATCGATGACCAAGCAGGAGCGCGTGCAGCCGAAGATCCTGAACGGATCGCGGCGTCTTCGCATCGCGCGCGGATCCGGGTCCACTGTGACCGAGGTTAACCAGCTCGTCGCCCGTTTCGAGCAGGCAGCGAAGATGATGAAAACCGTTGCAAAGGGTGGCGTCCCGAACATCCCAGGTATGGCTCCCATGCCCGGTGCCGGCTTCACCGGCGGTCGTGGGAAGCAGCAGCCGAAGAAGAAGGGCTCGAAGTCCGGCAACCCGGCCAAACGCGCCGCAGAGAACGCTGCGCTGGCGTCCGGTGCGAAGCCGGGTGGCGGAAGCGGCGGCGGTTCAGGATTCGGCCTGGCCGGTGGTGCTCAGAGGTCGGGAGCGCCGACGGAAGAAGAGCTGGCTGCGCTGCAGAGGATGCTCGGCCACTAACGCCGCGACGCTGAACCAGGCGTTCTCCGCACCACCGGGTTCGGTTCGCGATGCGGGCGACGACATGAGCGAGCGTGAGCGGGCCGCCAGCGCCGCATCGGCAGCCAACGGTTGGCCTATCGCGGCCTGAGACCGGACTTCAGCTCATGTCTCAGGGAGTGCACGACGGCGGGTAGGTCGCCCTGGTGAGCTGTCGCCACGCGCCGCTGGCGCTGGTAGCTGCCGCCGTGGTCGAGGATCAGGTGGAGTTGTTCCAACTCGCTTAAGCACCCCAACCGTTCAGCGATCGGGGTGAGAGTGTCGATGAGTGCGCGCACATCATCCGTCACCAGCCTCTCGTTCCCTTCGCCGTCGAGGATGATCTCCGCGTCGAGGCCATAGCGGGCCGCTCGCCATTTGTTCTCCCTGACGAACCAGGGCTGCATTGTGGGGACGGGCTCGCCGGCGTCGAGCTTCATGGACATCCACTCGACCAAGCATTGGATCAGGGCGGCGATCCCCCCGAGTTCCGCTGTCGTTGAGACACCGTCACAGACGCGTACCTCGATGGTGCCCCAGCGGGGAGCGGGGCGGATGTCCCAGCGGACCTCGGTCACGTCGTCGATGATTCCGGTGGTCGTCATGTCTGCCACATACCGCTCCCAGCCCGCCCAGTCGGCTAGATCCCATGGGAGGCCGGCCGTTGGCAGCTGCTGGAACATCAGGGCCCGGTTGGAGGCGTAACCGGTGTCCACCCCGGCCCAGAATGGGCTCGAGGCCGACAAGGCCTGCAGGTGCGGGATGTACGGGAGCAGGCCGTTCAGGATCGGGATGACCTTGTCGCGGTCCTCGATGCCGACGTGGACATGAATGCCCCAGATCATCATGTTGCGTCCCCACCACTGGGTTCGGTCGATCAGCTTGTGGTAACGCTCCTTGTCGGTTACTTTCTGGTCGAACCACTGGCCGAAGGGATGCGATCCGCTGCAGACCGGGTCGACGCCGCGGGGGCTGGTGATCGCACGGACCTCCTCCACCTGCGCGGCTAGATCGGCCACAGCATCCGCCACTCGGGTGTGTACCCCAGAGACCAGTTCCACCGTGTTGAGGAGGAGCTCACCGGTGATGTGCTCGTGGGGGGAACCGTCGGCCTGCCGCAGGGCGTCCAGCACCTCACCGGCGATGGAAGCGAGATCGCCGGTCTCGCTGTCGACGAGCGCGAGCTCCCACTCGATGCCCACGGTGGAGCGGGCTGACCGGGCGAATTCGATTCCCATGTGGGTCCTCTGATCGAGATGCGGGGAGGTGGAGTGGTTCGATTATCACAATCGAGGTCAAGTCTGACAGAATGGTTAGTCGAGTTCTCTCGCGCCCGACCCTCTAATCCGGCGCAGGAAAACCTTATTGAGCTTTTGCCGAGTGTGCCCCCACGCTCACGGCTGTCAGTTCGCCCAACACCGAAATACACAGGAGAATTGTGGCTGTCAAAATCCGTCTGAAGGGCCTGTGCAAGATCCGCGCGCCGTACTACCGCATCGTCGTCGCCGACTCGCGTACCAAGCGTGATGGTCGTGTCATCGAGGAGATCGGTGTCTACCACCCCACGCAGGAGCCCTCGGTTATCGAGGTCAACTCGGAGCGGGCGCAGTACTGGCTGGGCGTTGGCGCTCAGCCGACCGAGCAGGTTGAGGCTCTTCTCAAGCTGACCGGTGACTGGGGCCGATTCAAGGGCGACAAGGACGCCGTGAGCACCGTCATGTTCAAAGAGGCCAAGGTTGCCTTCGTCGCTGACGAGAAGAAGAAGCCCGTCCTGAAGCCGAAGGCCGAGAAGCCGGCAGCCAAGGAAGAGGCTCCCGCCGAAGCCGACACTGCTGCCGAAGCAACGACAGAGGAACAGGCGTAATTTTGCTTGCTCCCGCCCTCGAGCACCTCGTCAAGGGGATCGTCGATCACCCCGCTGATGTGCACGTCGCTACAAAAAGCTCGCCCCGCGGCGAGGTCCTCGAGGTTCGCGTGAACCCCGAGGACCTCGGCCGTGTGATCGGCCGCTCGGGCCGCACGGCAAAGGCACTCCGCACACTCGTCTCCGCCCTCGCCGATGGTCGCCGCGTTCGCGTCGACGTCGTCGACACCGATT
>JAODMM010000043.1 GCA_025465015.1 Cryobacterium sp.
CCCCTTCACCGGGCGCGAACGCACATTCGATGCGCTTGGCGTCCTCGACGCTCATGCGCCCCGCCTTAACGGCGCCGACGGCCTCGAACGAGTCGATGATCGTGATCTCCTTCTCCGTCCCGTCGGAGAGCTTGACCCAGCCGGGAGCGATGGAGCCGGCGTACAGGAAGACGCTGGCGAGGTCGAGGCGCGCGGCAGCCATCAACATCCCCGGCAGGGACTTGTCGCAGCCGGCCAGGAGTACGGAGCCGTCGAGACGCTCCGCCTGCATGACGACCTCGACGGAGTCGGCGACAATCTCCCGCGAGACGAGAGAGAAATGCATACCCTCGTGCCCCATGGAGATACCGTCGGAGACGGATATCGTGCCGAATTGAAGCGGGTACCCCCCACCGGAGTGGACGCCCTCCTTGGCAGCCTGGGCGAGCCGGTCAAGTGACAGGTTGCAGGGCGTGATCTCGTTCCAGGAGCTCGCGATTCCTATCTGGGGCTTGTCCCAATCGGCGTCTCCCATCCCGACGGCCCGGAGCATCCCCCGAGAGGTGGTGGCTTCGATCCCGTCGGTGACTTCACGGCTGCGCGGCTTCAGATCGTTCTCAGGCATGCATCGAGTCTATGCGTCGGGAGGGAGCCGCTCGATTTCTTGCGCTCTCCGCACTCCGTTCAGGGCGCGGAAGCGGATGCGGCAGCGGCAGCGGCAGCGACCCGGAAATCGGCTAGGAGCGCGAGTACCTGTGCCACGTCTTCGGGGCCGCGCACCCGGTACCCGGCGCGAGAGGCTCCCGGCCCGATCTTCAAGCCGAGGTCTCCGTCTCCGAGTGCTGCGAAGGCGTCCTCATCGGTGACGTCATCGCCGGCATAGAGCACAGCATCCGCCCCGGTGTGTTGCCGGAGCCGTTCGAGGGCGTCTCCCTTGGTACTCGAACGCACCGAGAATTCAAGGACATTCTTACCCTCCCGCACCGTGAGCCCGGGAAGAAGTTCATTTACCTGCTCGCGGGCTGCGCGCTGGACACTCCGCTGGTCGTTGTCGGTGGCGAGGCGCGAGTGCAATGCCAGGCCCGCCGGCTTCCGCTCGATCCAGGTACCTTCGATCGGGCCGCTGATGCGCTCGAGGACGCGGGCGAGAGTGTCGAGCTGCTCGAGTTCCGCGCCCACGAGACCCAGCTCGATGTGTGGGGTGTCCAACTGCACCTCAATACCGTGAGAACCGGTCAGCAGCACGTCCTGGGGCGGCGACGCCACCTGCCTGAGGCTCACGAGGGCGCGCCCCGAGACGATGGCGACCCGCACGCCCGGAAGGTCCAACAGTCGTTGGAGCGCTTCACGGGAGGCGTCCAGGGCGCGAGCCTCTTCGGGCTGGTCGACGTGGGGCGCGAGGGTCCCGTCGAAATCGAGTGCGACGAGCAGGTTGTCAACGGCCGCGATGTCGCGAAGGGCGGAGACGAGGTTCTCGGGGACGCCTGCCTGCACCGCTGCTCCCCGGGTGAGCGTCTCCAGGAAGTTTGCCGACCACGCTGCAACGTCGTTGTCGAAGACCTTGCGACGCAGGGCGCGCATCCGCCGGGCCCTCTCACGCTTGGGCATTTCGACGGCGTACATGATCGCGTCTTTCACACCGTCGATGTCATGCGGGTTGATGCGGACGGCTTGTCTGAGTTCATCGGATGCGCCGGCGAACTCGCTGAGGACGAGAACCCCGTCCCCGTCGAATCGCACCGCGACGTACTCCTTAGCCACGAGGTTCATGCCGTCGCGAAGTGCCGTGACCAGCATGACGTCCGCCGCCAGGTACATGGCCACCATCTCCTCGCGAGGGTACCCGTGGTGGTGATAGCTAATCGCGGTGTTGCTGATGGTGGAGAAATCCCCGTTTAGACGCCCCACGGCAAGTTCGATCTCATCGCGCAGGGCCATGTAGGCCGCCACTCGTTCACGCGATGGACTCGCCACCTGCACGAGCGTGACATCCTGCACGTTGAGGCGACCGTCCCGCAGGAGTTCACCGAACGCCTTGATACGGTGCCCGATGCCCTTGGTGTAGTCGAGGCGGTCGACGCCGAGCATGATCGTCTTGGGGTTCCCGAGGTCCTCCCGGATCTGCCGCGCGCGCGCCTGGATCTCAGGCCGGCGGGCCATCTCTTCGAACCCCGCTGCGTCGATGGAGATTGGGAAGTGCCGGGCGATGACGCGTCGGGTTCGTCCCTCGTCGTTGTCGGGCACATCGATCGCCACTCCCCGTGTGGTGTAACCGAACAGTCGCCGGACCGCACGGGAGAAGTTGCCGGCGTCGGCGACCCTCTGGAACCCGATCAGGTCGGCACCGAGCAGCCCGTCGAGGATCTGCTTCCGCCACGGCAGCTGGGAATAGATGCCGTACGGGGGGAAGGGGATGTGATTGAAAAAGCCGATCACCAGGTCAGGGCGCAGCTGCCGCAGCATCCGCGGCACGAGTTGCAACTGATAGTCCTGCACCCAGACGGTTGCTCCGTTGGATGCCGCTTTCGCAGCCGCTGCTGCGAACCTCCGGTTCACGGTCACATACGAGTCCCACCACTCTCGGTGATAGCTCGGCGGGGCGATGACGTCGTGATAAAGGGGCCAGAGGGTGTCATTCGAGAACCCCTCGTAGTAGTACTCGAGATCCTCCTGGCTGAGCGCCACCGGAACGATGGAGATACCGTCGTTCTCGAACGGCTCGAACTCTCTGTCGGCCACTCCGGGCCAGCCCACCCAGGCACCGTCGGAGGCGCGCATCAGTGGCTCGAGCGCGGTGACGAGGCCGCCGGGCGACGTGCGCCACTGGTCGGCACCGTCCGGCCCCACCTCATGGTCGACCGGCAGTCGATTGGAGACCACGACCAATGAGAACGTGGCGTCGTTTCCGTGGTTCTTTCGCGAAACTGCTGAAGTAGTGATGGTTGTATCCGTTCCGGTGCACGCAGATGCCGCGTTGCGCCTTGCTGCCCTTTTTAGGCTAGCAGCAGGGTCCTGGCGGCCCGGTGGGCGATGAGCGCCGCCGCACGGATGGGCAACACGGCACAGGCAAGGTGAGGAAAGGGCGCGCCTTTCCCCTGTCGGCCCGTTATCCCGCACGGCGACGTCGACCAGCACCAGGAGGCGGAGGACGGGTAGCGTGGGAGCCGGAGGCCAACATGCGAAAGTACATTCTCAGCAGTGCGATGATCGGCGCGATAGCGGGCGGGTGGAACGTCCTTCAGGCGAGCAAGCACGGGCCACGCGACTGGAGGCTGGCACTGATGTGGCTCGGGTGGGCCTGTAGCACCGCCGTTGCCATCGGCACAATCATCAAAGACGCCGACGAGCGCCAAATCGAGGGCTGAACTTCCCCTCTCTGCGGCGTGTCTGTCCCCCTTATCACCGCCCGGGCGCGAGACTGATGGCATTGCCAGCGTTCCGCTCGAAAGGGGTTCCGAAGATGTTTGGTCGTCGACGACGCGTCGCACCGGTCATTCAGGCGCCCGCGCCCGAAGCGACCGATGAGCAGGTTCTCGAGCTCCTCACGTCAGCTCTTGGCGAATTGGTCGGAGCGCACGGCGCTTGGACGTTGGTGCCCCGGCGGGACGATGACACGGATGTGTTCTTCCACGACCTCAAGTCGCAGGAGATCGCGGCCACCCTCACTGGCCTGCTGAGCCGGCAGAAAGCCGACTTGCGCGGGGAACGCACCGCAGAGCCGCACGCTTTACCGTGGACTCCGTCACCCATCACAACCTGGGCTGACGTGGAACCGACAGGGAAAGCACCTGTCGAGTTGCGCACCGCAGCCGACGCCCGCCTCGTCGCCTGACGCACGGAAAACTCTTTCCCACCGACGGCACGTCGGCGACCTGTGCGCCGCCTGGTTTTGTGGGCAGACCGACTTCCGCGTCAGCCCAGTGTGGACCACGCTTCGGGCCCCGACGTTCCGGCTGGGTATTCTTCCAGCGGTACCGCGCCGGCCTTCCACGCCTCGAGGACCGGGGCGACGATTCCCCAGCATTCCTCCGCCGCGTCCCCCCGCACAGACAGTGACGGGTCGTTATCGAGAATGCCCTCCAGCACCTCCCCGTACGCGGCAAGCCGGCCGGGAGCGAATGCTGCGTGGAGGCTGGTCCTCTCCAACCCCTGCGGGTCATCCGGGCCGTTGATGTTGATCTCCAGCGACATCTCGTCCGGCGCCAGGAACAGACGCAGGACCGCGGGCGCCTCCTCCCCCGTGAAGCCCACGGGCAGATGGGGAACGCGCTTGAAGGTGATCACAACCTCACGCCGGCGCGCGGACAGAGCTTTCCCCGAGCGCAGCGTGAAGGGGACTCCCGCCCACCGCCAGGTGTCGATCTCGACGGTGAGCTCGGCAAGGGTTTCCGTCTGCTTCCCCGGGTCGACGCCGGGCTCCTCGGCGTAGCCGGGCAGCTTCCTGTCACCCACGGTGCCCGCGGTATACCGAGCCCGCCGGCCGGCGGTCAGGGGGTCACCGCCGCGAATCCGTGTCGCCCGGAAGACCAGCCCTTTCCCGTCCCGGAGGTCCGCAGCGCTGAGCGTGGGCGGCGGCTCCATCGCGAGGACAGCCAGAACCTGAAGAAGGTGACTCTGAATCATGTCCACGAGCGCGCCGGCGTTGTCGTAGTAGCCGGCACGCCCTTCCAGCCCCAGTTGTTCGTCATAGATCACATCGATCTTCTCAATGTGAGCGCTGCTCCAGAGCGGTTCGAAGATCCGGTTGGCGAAGCGAAGTCCGAGAATATTGAACACCGTCGAGCGCCCGAGGAAATGGTCGACACGGTAGATCTTCGTCTCAGGAACGAGGCGGGCCAGGCGGGCGTTCAGCGCGGCTGCGCCAGCCTCATCCGTTCCGAAAGGTTTCTCCAGCGCGAGTTCTGTACCGGCCGGTAGCGTCACCTCGGCAAGGGCGTCACAGACCCGAGCGGCGATAACCGGGGGCAGGGCAAAATACAGGGCCGGCGAACCCTCGCACAGGGCGAGAAGGCGCTCGAGCTCACGCGGCTCCGTGACATCCGCCGTCGCGTACACCGTTGTCAGCAGCAGGTCGTCCACCGCCTCACCGGAGGCGCCGACAGTCGCGAATGAGGCTTTCAGGGTGCCTGCCCACCCCTCGGCATCGATGTTCTCGCGTCCTGCGCCGACAAGGCGGATCCTCCGCGCGGGCTGTTCGGTGAGGAGCTGGCCCAAGGCCGGAAGGAGGAGGCGCGTGGAGAGGTCTCCCCCAGCACCCAGAATCAGAAGAGTCGAGATGGACTGCGTCATCTTTCCACCGTAACTGTCAGGATTGGTTCATGCCGCTTAATATCGAGGACTACGCCCTGATCAGCGACTGCCACTCAGCCGGCCTGGTTGGTCTGGATGGGAGTATCGACTGGCTCTGCCTGCCGCGCTATGACTCACCGTCGATGTTCGGAGCCCTTCTCGGCGATGAGGAGCATGGCCGCTGGCTGGTGGCGCCGGAAGAAGCGGGTGCAACCAGCACCCGCGTGTATGACGGCGACACTTTCATCCTCAAGACGCTCTGGACGACCTCGACGGGGCAGGTGGAGGTCATCGACCTGATGCCGCACGGCGACCGGCGTGCCGACGTAGTACGCCGGGTGCGAGGTGTCTCCGGCTCCGTTCCCATCGTGCAGGACCTGCGCATCCGTTTCGACTACGCGGCGGTGGTTCCGTGGGTGCGCCAGTTGCAGGATGAACCCGTACACGGCCTGATCGCAGTGGCCGGTCCAGACGCGGTCATCGTGCGCGGACCGAAGCTGAAAGCGGAAGACCACCGCCACGTTTCGCACTTCACCGTGAAAGCCGGCGAGACCGTCGATATCCAGATGACCTGGTATCCCTCGCACCGTCCGACACCCGGGCCTGTCGACATCGACGCCGCCTGCGAGAAGACAGCCGCCTGGTGGAATGGCTGGGCGCGCTCCTTCAACCGCGACGGCGCCTTCCAAGACGCCGTCGTGCGGTCGATGCTGGTGCTACGCGCCCTCACCCACGAGTCCACAGGGGGCATCGCAGCCGCAGCGACGACGTCGTTGCCGGAGAGTTTCGGCGGGAGCCGCAACTGGGACTACCGCTACGTCTGGCTACGTGACGCCTCCCTCACGCTGGAGGTGCTTCTCTCCCACGGCTACGAGGTGGAGGCCGAGGATTGGCGCAACTGGCTGTTGCGTGCCATCGCCGGGGACCCCCACGATGTTCAGATCATGTACGGTCTCGCGGGAGAGAGGTACCTCCCGGAACGGGAGATCACCACACTGCCCGGCTACCGTGGAGCGTCGCCGGTACGCGTAGGCAACGGCGCCGTGAATCAGTTCCAGTCCGACGTCATCGGCGAGGTGATGGTCGCTCTGCACGCTGCGCGGAGCGCAGGAGTCAAGGAGACTCAGTTCTCGTGGCCGCTGCAGCGGTCACTCTTGTCCTTCCTTGAGCAGAACTGGCGCCGCCCCGACCAGGGCATCTGGGAGGTCCGGGGTCCGGCGCGGGAGTTCACCCACTCCCGGGTCATGGTGTGGGCCGCGTTCGATCGTGCGGTGCGGGGCGTCACCGAGTTCGGTCTCCCCGGCCCGCTGGCGCGGTGGACGGAGATTCGCGACGAGGTACGTCGCGAGATCGAGGATCGCGGCTTCAACCGGGAGCGGAACACCTACACGCAGTACTTCGACGGCGATGAGGTGGACGCTGCTCTGCTCGTACTGCCACAGGTCGGTTTCTGTGCGCCGACCGACCCACGGATGCTCGGGACTGTTGCGGCCTTGGAAGCGGACCTCCTGCAGGACGGCCTGCTGCTGCGTTACCAGACGCATGCCTCGGTCGATGGGCTTCCCCCCGGCGAATACCCGTTCCTTGCCTGCTCGTTCTGGTTGGTGGAGCAGTACGCGACGTCAGGGCGGAACGATGACGCC
>JAODMM010000084.1 GCA_025465015.1 Cryobacterium sp.
TCTGGGCTGATGGCCGCCGCCCCTACGACCTGCCCGCCGGTGCCCGCGTCATCGTGCGCCGCTCCCCGATCCCCGTGCGCCTGGCCCGACTTCATAGCGGCCCCTTCACGGATCGTCTTGTCAATAAGTTCAACCTGCCGGTCACCGGCTGGAGGGGCCCGGTCGGTCGTGAGTGAGGCGCTGTCATGAGTGAGGCGCTGTCATGATCGAAGAACTCTCCATACGGGATCTCGGGGTGATCGCCGAGGCGACGCTGCCGCTGGGTCCTGGTTTCACCGCGGTAACCGGTGAAACCGGTGCGGGCAAGACGATGGTTGTTACAGCCCTCGGCCTGCTGCTGGGTGAGCGAGCGGATGCCGGTACGGTCCGGCAGGGGCAGCGGCAGAGTTGGGTGGAGGGTCGCTGGGCCATCGACCCGGACGGGCCAGTTGCCGAACGGGTTCGCGACGCAGGGGGAGACCTCGACGGTACAGAGCTCATCCTCGGCCGTTCGGTCTCGGCCGAGGGGCGCAGCCGGGCTGTCGTCGGCGGGCGTGGAGCGCCCGCGAGCGTCTTGGCGGACCTCGGCGGTGAGCTGGTGGTGGTGCATGGGCAATCCGACCAGGTGCGGCTCCGATCCGCCGGAGCTCAGCGCGACGCCCTCGACCGGTTCGCCGGGGCGGAGTTCGCGGAAACCTTGACGGGCTACCGGCACGTGTTCCACCGCTGGCAAAGTCATCAGGTTGAACTTGACCAGCTCCTCGCCGAGAAGGACCGCCGCGCTGCCGAGGCGGGCGAGCTTCGGGCAGCGATCGCCGAGATCGAGGCCATCGCCCCCGCGCGGGGTGAGGACGCCGAACTCGCCGAGCGCGCGGAGCGGCTCGGCAACCTGGAAGAACTACGGCTGGCCGCGGCATCCGCACGGGAGCTTCTCTCAGCCGAAGACAACACCGACGACCTGCCCGACGCTGTCGCCCTGCTGAACTCCGCCCGGCGGCAGTTGGAACGTGCCGCCGTGCATGATCCCGCCCTGCCGCCGCTGGTCGAGAGCATCGCGAACGCCGAGTTCCTCGTCGCCGACATCGTTGCGGAGCTTTCCGGTTACCTCGCAGGACTCGACACTGACGGTGCTCGCGAATTGGAGAACCTGCAGGGACGCCGGGCGCAACTCATCGGGCTCGCCCGCAAGTACGCCGGCGGCCTCGACGAGGCAATCGACTTCCTGGACACCGGGAGCGGCCGACTCGCCGAGCTTGACAGCGACTCCGAACGCATCGACCAGTTGGCCGCCGAGACTGAAGCGGACCGTCTGCTCGCCGATGAGTGCGCCGCCCGGCTAAGCACCCTGCGGCGGGCCGCAGCCGAATCGCTCGGAATCGCGGTCACCAGCGAACTCGCAGCCCTCGCCATGCCTGACGCCCGGCTCGTCGTCGAGGTCGAAGACCGGGAGGAGCTCAGCAGTACCGGGCGCGACACGGTGCGTATTCTGCTGCAGCCCCACGCCGGTGCTGAGCCGCGGGCGCTTGCTCGCGGTGCATCCGGCGGGGAACTCTCACGGGTGATGCTTGCGATCGAAGTTGTCATCAACGCGGTTGATCCCGTGCCCACCTTCATCTTCGATGAGGTCGACGCGGGTGTCGGTGGCGCAGCCGCGATTGAGATCGGACGACGCTTGGCCCGGCTCGCCGAAACCGCGCAGGTGATCGTCGTCACGCACCTCGCGCAGGTCGCGGCTTTCGCCCGGAACCACCTCACCGTGGTGAAGGACAGCGACGGGGCGGTGACAGCCAGCAGCGTGCGTCAGCTCGACGGCGATGCCCGGGCGGCGGAGATGGCGCGCCTGCTCTCCGGCCTGCCCGACTCGGCGAGCGGGCTCGAACATGCCCGCGAGCTGATGAGCCTCGCGCTCGTCAGGTGATAGGATAAAAGCCCGTGGTGGACAAAATAAACGCGGACAATTCCAACGACATTACCAAGCACATCTTCGTGACCGGTGGTGTCGTTTCTTCTTTGGGCAAGGGCCTGACGGCGGCAAGCCTCGGCAACCTCCTCACGGCGCGGGGACTGCGCGTGGTGATGCAGAAACTCGACCCGTACCTGAACGTGGATCCGGGGACGATGAACCCCTTCCAGCACGGCGAGGTGTTCGTGACCGACGACGGAGCGGAGACCGACCTCGACATCGGGCACTACGAGCGATTCCTCGACGTCAACCTCAACCAAGCCGCCAACGTGACCACCGGGCAGATCTACTCCCAGGTCATCGCTCGTGAGCGCCGCGGCGAATACTTGGGCGACACCGTGCAGGTCATCCCGCACATCACCGACGAGATCAAGCGTCGGATGCGCCTGCAGGCCAGCGACCAGCCGCGCCCCGACGTCATCATCACCGAGGTCGGCGGAACCGTCGGCGATATCGAGTCGCAGCCCTTCATCGAAGCGGCCCGTCAGGTACGTCACGAACTCGGCCGCAAGAACGTGTTCTTCGTGCACGTCTCGCTCGTCCCCTACATGAACGCGTCGGGGGAGCAGAAGACCAAGCCGACCCAGCACTCGGTCGCCGCGCTGCGATCCATCGGGATTCAGCCGGATGCTCTGGTGCTTCGGAGTGATCGACCCGTCTCCGAATCCAACAAGCGCAAGATCGCCCTGATGTGCGACGTCGACGAAGCCGCGGTCGTCAACGCCGTCGACGTGCCGAGCATCTACGACATCCCGGCGATGCTCCACGACCAGGGCCTTGACCACTACATCATCGATGCGCTCGGCCTGCCTGAGTCGAACGTCGACTGGTCGGGCTGGGAGAGCCTGCTCGAGGTCGTCCACGATCCCACATACGAGGTCAACATCGGTCTCGTCGGCAAGTACATCGACCTGCCCGACGCCTACCTCTCGGTCACCGAGGCGCTCCGGGCTGGCGGTTTCGCGCACGACGCCAAGGTGAAGATCAACTGGATCGCCTCGGACGAGTGCCAGACCGAGGACGGCGCCGCCCGCATGCTGGGACAGCTCGACGGCATCTGCATTCCCGGTGGGTTTGGTGTGCGAGGGATCGAAGGCAAGCTCGGGGCCCTCCGGTTCGCCCGGGAGAACGGCATCCCAACGCTCGGCCTCTGCCTGGGCCTGCAGTGCATGGTGATCGAATACGCCCGCAACAAGGCCGGGCTAACTCATGCCTCTTCCACGGAGTTCGACCCCGACACCGAATTCCCGGTCATCGCCACCATGGAGGAGCAGGTCGAGATCATCGCCGAGGGCGACCTGGGCGGAACCATGAGGCTCGGACTCTACCCCGCAACACTGGCCGAGGGTTCCGTCGTTGCGGAGCTGTACGGCGCAGCCGAAGCGTCGGAGCGCCACCGTCACCGCTACGAGGTCAACAACGGTTACCGGGAGCAGATCGCGGATGCCGGAATGTGGTTCTCTGGGACGTCCCCTGACCGGCACCTCGTCGAATACGTCGAGCTCCGCCGCGACGAGCACCCGTTCTATGTGGGCACGCAGGCCCACCCGGAGCTGAGCTCACGACCCAACCGCGCCAACCCCTTGTTCAGCGGACTCGTGGGGGCGGCCCTCGCCCGCCAGCAGGCAAGCCGGTTGTTCGAGGTGAAGGAAGATGCCTGACGACGAGTCGGCAGCGGGCCGGCTGACAGCGGCCGCGCTGTCTCCGACGGCGCCGGTCGCGGGGGAGCAGCCGTCGGAGGTCACCCTGCCTGAGGATGAACCGACCTTCGCCCCCGTGCGCACTACCGAGCGGGTGTTCCACGGCAAGGTGTGGAACGTTGCCCGGGACACCTTCGAGTACAACGGCGACGTGATCGCACGCGAATATGTCGACCACACCGGCGCTGTCGCCGTGCTGGCCCTGGACGATGACGACCGGGCGCTCCTGATCAAGCAGTACCGGCATCCGGTGCGGATGCGCGAGTGGGAGATCCCCGCCGGCCTTCTCGACGTCGACGGTGAAGACCCCGCCGAGGCGGCCGCACGGGAGCTCGCCGAGGAAGCCGACATCGAGGCGCGAGAGCTGAGCGTG
>JAODMM010000040.1 GCA_025465015.1 Cryobacterium sp.
TACTCCCGCAGCGTCGTCTTCGGCGAACCTCTCGGTGATCGTCGACGCAAGCTGGTGAATGTTCAAATTTGAGGTGTCGATGACCATGTCGCTGGACTCCCGCACAGCGTTGAGTCGTGCCCGCTCAGCGGAGATCCCGTCGAGGAGCGTGCCGTCCCCCTGCAGCGGGTGCGGCCGCCGCACCGCCTCGAACCGCCGGACCAACGCGTCGTTGGTCGCCTCGAGGAAGATGACCCGCACCTCGGTGCCACTTCTGAGGGACTGCAGGATCTCCTGGAAGTCGGTGAAGAAGTCTCGTCCACGGATGTCCACGACGGCAGCGATCTTCGGCAGCGTCGCACCGGCCCGTTCAACGAGTTCGACCAGGGGCCGAAGCATCTGCGGCGGCAGGTTGTCGACCACGTACCAGCCGAGGTCTTCCAGCGCATTTGCCACCGTCGAGCGGCCAGCTCCGGACATCCCGGTGACGATCAGCATCTCCTGCTTATCGTGGTCGGTCGTCATTGGAAATGGCTGCCTTCGGTCGGAGCGGTCGCTCAGTCAAGCCTACCGACCGCCGGGGACTCACGCGCGCAAATGAGCGTGAATGCTGGCAGCGAGAGTCGGGCCGATCCCCTTGACCTCGGCGATGGCTTCCACCGGAGCCTGCTTCAGCTGGGTAACCGACCCGAAGTGACGCAGGAGCACCTTTACCCGGGCCGGGCCGAGGCCGGGAATACCAGCCAGAACCGTCGAAATGTCCCGCTTCCTCCGGGAGCGCTGGTGGGTGATTGCGAAGCGGTGGGCCTCATCCCGAATGCGCTGGATCAGGAAGAGGGCGTCACTGTTGCGGGGCAGGATCACCGGGAAGTCGGAGTCCGGCAGCCAAATCTCCTCAAGCCGCTTCGCGATCCCGCACAGCTGAATCCCTTCAACACCGGATTCACGGAGCGCCTTCTGCGCCGCCTGCACCTGGGGTTGACCGCCGTCGACGATGAGCAGGTTGGGGCGGTAGCTGAACTTCTTCCGCTTCCCGGCGGTGTCCGTCGGCTCGTTCGGTTCGGCGTCCTGTTCGCCGCGCTGCTCGTCGTTGCCCGCTTCCGCCGAGGCGGGGACCAGGTAGGCGAGGCGGCGGGTGAGGGTCCGGTAGAGGGAGTCGGTGTCGTCGGTCGACTCGGGGATACTGAACCTGCGGTATTCATCTTTCCTCGGGAGTCCGTCTTCGAAGACGACCATGGATGCGACGATGTTGGTCCCCGACAGGTGGGACACGTCGTAGCATTCCATTCGCAAGGGGGCGTCCGGCATCTCCAGCGCCTGCTGAATGTCTTCCAGGGCCTGGGAGCGCGCCACGAAGTCTGAGCTCCGCCGTGTCTTGTAGAGCATCAATGCATGCCGGGCGTTCTGGGTTGCCGTTTCCAGCAGGGCCGCCTTCTCGCCCCGCTGTGCGGCGGTGATCTTGACCTTGCGGTTTGCGATGGACCCGAGCCAGCTCTGCAGGGCGTCGAGGTCCTCCGGCAGTTCCGGCACCACGATCTCGCGCGGCGGTAGCGCGGCCCCGTCGTAAGCGGTCTGCATGATGGTGTCGATCAGCTCACCGGTAGAAAGATCGAGCTCCTTGTCCACCATCCAGCTGCGGACCCCGCGGACGCGGCCACCGCGCACGATGAACAATTGCACGGCAGCGGCGAGTTCGTCCTGATCGATGCCGAACAAATCGATGTCGACGTTGTCGCGGAGGACGACAGCACTCTTGTCAAGAACGGCGCTTAATGCCATCACCTGATCGCGCCTGCGAGCCGCGAGCTCATAGTCCTGCGATGCAGCCGCGGCCTTCATCTCGATCGTCAGAGCACTGATCAGGGTGCGATCCTGGCTGGTCATGAAGGCCACGAACTCGTTGACCATCGCCCGGTGTTCCTCGATGCTCACCTTCCCGGAGCACGGCCCGAAGCACCGCCCGATCTGGCCGGGAAAACACGGCTTGCCGCTCTGCATCGCCCGCTTGTAGCTGGAATCGGAGCAGGTGCGGATGGGGAAGGCCTTGAGCATCAAGTCGATCGTCTCGTGGACCGCCCAGATCTTCGGATACGGCCCGAAATAGCGCGCCCCGCGGATGCCAGTGTTGCGGGTGACCAGAACACGAGGCGCTTCGTCGGCGAGCGTGACAGCGAGGTACGGATAGGACTTGTCGTCCTTGAATTTCACATTGAACGGCGGGTCGAATTCGTTGATCCAGGTCCACTCCAGCTGCAGCGCCTCGACCTCGCTCCCGACAACGGTCCAGTCCACGCCCGCCGCCGTGGTAACCATGCGCCTGGTGCGTTCGTGAAGGGTGCTGAGAGGGGCGAAATAATTGCTGAGCCGCGCGCGGAGGTTGTTCGCCTTGCCCACATAGAGCACCCGACCTGTGGCGTCGCGAAAACGGTACACCCCCGGCTGGGTCGGGATCTCGCCCGGTTTCGGGCGATAACTCAATGCATCTGACATGGGGAACAGCCTCAGCCTGCGGCGAGGATCTCCTTCAGGAACATCCCCGTGTGGCTTTTCTTCACCAGTGCGATCTGTTCCGGGGTGCCGGTAGCGAGCACGCGGCCGCCACCGGACCCACCCTCAGGGCCCATGTCGATCACCCAGTCGGCCGACTTGATGACGTCGAGGTTGTGCTCGATGACGATGACTGTGTTCCCCTTGTCGACGAGACTGCCGAGGACGAGGAGAAGCTTGCGCACGTCTTCGAAATGCAGCCCGGTTGTGGGCTCGTCGAGTACGTACACGCTCCGGCCGTTCGAGCGACGCTGGAGCTCGGTGGCGAGTTTCACGCGCTGCGCTTCTCCGCCGGACAACGTGGTGGCGCTCTGTCCGAGACGCACGTAGCCAAGGCCCACCTCGGCGAGCGTGTGCAAGTAGCGGTGGATCGCCGAGATCGGTTTGAAGAATTCGGCAGCCTCGGCGATGGGCATGTCGAGCACTTCGGCGATGTTCTTGCCTTTGTAATGCACAGCGAGGGTGTCCCGGTTATAGCGGGCTCCCCCGCAGACTTCACACGCCACGTACACATCGGGCAGGAAGTTCATCTCGATCTTGATGGTGCCGTCACCCGAGCAGGCCTCGCAGCGGCCACCCTTGACGTTGAAGCTGAAGCGGCCGGGAAGGTACCCGCGAGCCTTGGCCTCGATCGTGTCGGAGAAAAGGGTGCGGATGCGATCGAACACGCCGGTGTAGGTCGCGGGGTTGGAACGCGGGGTGCGTCCGATGGGTGCCTGGTCGACGTGGATCACCTTGTCGAGCTGGTCGAGACCGGTGACCCTGGAGTGCTTGCCCGGCAGTTTACGGGCGCCATTCAGGCGGTTCGCCAGGACCCGATAGAGAATGTCGTTCACGAGCGATGATTTGCCTGACCCGCTCACGCCCGTCACCGCCGTGAACGTTCCGAGCGGGAAGCTTGCCGTGACCCGGCGAAGGTTATTCGCCTCCGCGCCCGTAATCGTGATCTGGCGTTCGGGGTCGATCGGCCGTCGAGTGGTTGGCGTAGCGATCTCCTTGCGACCGGACAGATAGTCGCTGGTGAGAGATTTCTTGTTCAGCATCAGGCTCTCGTAGGAACCTGAATGGACCACCCGACCGCCGTTGACGCCCGCACCCGGGCCGATGTCCACGATCCAGTCCGCGGTCCGGATGGTGTCCTCGTCATGTTCGACGACGATCAGGGTGTTGCCGAGGTCCCGCAGCGCGACGAGTGTCTCAATGAGCCTTCGGTTGTCACGCTGATGCAGACCGATGCTCGGTTCGTCCAGCACGTAGAGGACGCCGGTGAGCCCGGACCCGATCTGAGTAGCCAACCGGATACGCTGCGCCTCGCCGCCCGACAAGGTCGCCGCGGCGCGGGCTAGGTTCAGGTAGTTGAGCCCGACGCGAATCAGGAAGTCAAGGCGCACCTTGATCTCGCGGAGGACCTGGGCGGCAATCGCCTGTTCACGTTCGGTGAGCTCGAGCTTGTCCATGAAGCCGCGGGCATCGGTGAGACTTAGCTCACAGACATCCGCAATGCTCGCCTCGTGGACGAGGACAGCCAGGACCTCGGGCTTCAGGCGCTTCCCGTTGCACACCGGGCAAGGAACCTCGCGCAAATATTCGCCCCAGCGCTGCCGTTGCGAATCGGTCTCGGCCTGGAGGTACTGGCGCTCAATGTAGGGTACGACCCCTTCGAAGCCCGAAGTGTAACTCATCTCCCGCCCGTAGCGATTCTTCCACTTCACCCGCACCTCGAAGTTGTCGCCTCGCATGACGGCGTTCTGGACGTCCGAGCCGAGGTCCTGCCAGGGTGTCTTGAGGGAGAAATCGAGATCGCGGGCCAGACCCTCCAAGAGCTTCTCGTAGTACTGGAACAGCCCCTTACCCTGGGTGGTCCAGGGAAGCACGACACCCTCGGCAATGCTCAACTCGGGGTCTCCGAGCAGCAAATCCTGGTCGACCGACATGCGGGTGCCGAGGCCGGAGCATTCCGGGCAGGCACCGAAGGGCGCGTTGAATGAGAACGTCCGCG
>JAODMM010000153.1 GCA_025465015.1 Cryobacterium sp.
AGCTTCCCGATGAACCCGCCGTGGGCGAGCACGGAGGCAACCAATGACGATCATCGATGCTCACCAGCATGTGTGGGACCCCCGCAAGGCTCACTATGCATGGCTCACCGAGGCCTTGGCCCCCATCGACCGCCCGTTCGGCTTCGAGGAGCTTCGACCCTCCCTTCGGAGGGCGGGCGTGGATGCCACCGTGCTGGTGCAATCCGCTGACAACGACGAGGACACCGAATTGATGCGGGAGACCGCGAGGGCGAATCCGGAAGTGGCGGCGATTGTGGCGTTCGTGCCGCTCAATCAGCCCGAACGTGCTGCGGAACGCCTCGCCGAACTGCGTGCCGACCCCCTCATCGTTGGCATCCGGAACCTCATCCATGAGATCCCGGATCCTGACTACATCCTCCGTCCCGATGTCGATGAAGGCCTGGGCCTGCTCGAGCGGCAGGGTGTGACCTTCGACTACGTGTCGGTGCTTCCGCGGCACCTTGAGCACGTCTCCACGCTCTCCGAACGTCACCCGAACCTCAGGATCGTCATCGATCACCTGTCGAAACCGCCGATCGGGTCGGACGAGTGGGAGCCCTGGTGGTCGCTGATCAAGACCGCGGCGGAGAATCCGAATGTCTACGCCAAAGTGTCCGGTCTCTATGCAGCCTCCGGCGGCCTGGCCGGCTGGAGCGTGGACGCGGTGAGGCCCCACTTTGAGCGCGCGGTTTCCGTGTTCGGGCCGGATCGCCTGATGTATGGCGGGGACTGGCCCATCTCAGTGCTTGCCGGGGGATACGACCGGGTGTGGGACGGGCTTTCCGAGCTCTTCGCCGAGCTCGGGGACGAGGATCGGTCCTGCATCCTGGGCCACACAGCTCAGAAGTTCTACGGGATTGACGATGACCGTCTCCTTGTGGGCTCAAACGATTGACCCGGCAAACCCCGGTGGTATAACGTTTGATCTACGCCGGGGCGCCCTTCCCGGAATACAGCCGCCAATGGTGTCCTGACAAGCGCACCGACGCGAACAAGGAGTGTCAATGAAGACAAGAGGCTCACGACGTACGACGGTCAAGACCGTCCTCGTTGCCGGCGTTGCAAGCACCATGTTCCTGCTCACCGCCTGCTCGCCTGCAGGTACAACGGGGGACCAGGAGCAGACAGATTCCGGTGGAAAGATCACCGTGTGGGTCGATCCGCCCCGCGTGCCCGCCGCAGAGGCGTTTGTCACGGCGCACCCTGAGATCGAGACCAACGTCGTGCAGATCGACGGCACCGTCGGAGGAAAGAACCTCCAGCAGCAGTTCGCCCAGTTCAACCAGGCTGGAAAGGGATGGCCCGACGCCATCTTCTTCCCCTCCAACGATGACATCGCGTGGGCGACCGGGGCCCAGATCAATTACGCGGCAGACCTCACCGACGACATGGCGACGGTTTTGGAGGGTTACGACCCGGCGGTCAACGCTCCGTGCGAAATCGACGACAAGATCCGCTGCCTCCGCAACGACGCTGCCCCTGACGTGTTCTGGTACAACGCCACCTTCTTCGCGGAGAACGGCTACTCCGTTCCTAAAACGTGGGAGGAATATGGCGATCTCGCAGTGCAGATCGCCGCAGAGCACCCAGGCAAGATCAGCGGATTCCTCGGTGACGCCTACGCTCCTGACCGCTACCTCTGGGCGAGCGGATGCCCGACCAACGCGCGTCAGTCCGAGACCGAGGTCACGATCAACCTGGATGACCCCTCCTGTGTCCGCGCCAAGGACCTGATCAACCAACTGGTTGAGGGCAATGCGGCGTCAACGCTCGGCATCTTCGACGCCGACGCCGCTACCGCAGGCCTCGAGCTCGTCATGAGCCCCGGTGCCGTGTGGTGGGGCGACTACCTCTTCAACCAGACCTGGAAGATCCCGGCCGGAACGATGGCCGGCACCACGCCGCTCACCTGGGACGGTGAATCGGAGCCGTCAACCGGCAACGAAGGTGGCGGACTGTGGGGCATGTCCAGCCACATCACGGGTGAACAGAAGAAGAACGCCCTCACCTTCATGGAGTTCGTCGCGACAGACCCCGCCTGGCAGGTCGAGCTCACGACTGGTCTCCCCGGATACGGGCCGGTCCAGGATGCCTGGATCGAGAAGCAGTCCGCTGCCAATTACTTCGCAGAGAACGCAGCGACCTTCGAGGCGTTCAAGGAGGCGGCGAGCTACGTGCCCGGCGACCACGCCTACATGCTCTACAACACGGGCGGTATCTGGGCCGAGACAGTGACGCCGGCGCTCGCGAGTGGTGACACATTCGATGCCGGATGGTCGGCATTCGGTGACGAGCTCGTGAACCAGGCGAAGACCTTCGGATACACCGTACAGTCCGAATAGCGGATCTCTGGAGGCGGTACGCCGCAGTGCGTGCCGCCTTCACCTCCCGGCGAGGACGAACGATCAAGGAAGACGGGCATGACCTCAAGCACGATTGCACCCGACCGCGCACGCCCCGCCAGGTCAGCGGGAACGGCGCAACCATCCCGTAAGCACGGGCAGCTGCACAGGTCCGAAGCGCGAGGCGCATGGACGCTCCTGGCGCCGTACAGTGTCCTACTCCTCGTGGCCGGGATCATTCCGGTGGTCTACGCGCTCGTGACGGCAATGCAGACGCCGCCGACGCCGCTGAACCCAACGGTCTCGTTCGGCGGTGTACAGAGCTTCATCACCGTCGTCAGCGACTTCCGGTTCCTGCAGACATTCATCAACATCTTCAGCGTCATCATCGTGTGGCTTCCGATCATGCTTCTCGGCATCGTCGGGCTCGCGCTCCTGGTGCACGCAAGCCCCGGTCGCTTCGGCGGCACCATGCGGTTCATCTACTACATCCCGGGAGCACTGGCTGGGATCGCGAACTTCGTGTTGTGGGTCTACCTTCTCAACCCCGCCCAGTCGCCCATCCAGGGCTTTCTGAACGCGATCGGGCTCGACACGATCAAGGCCGTCGTGGCTTCCCCTGCAAACCTGCCGGTGATCCTCGCCGGGATGCTGTTCTTCCAGGGCGTCGGGACGTGGATCGTGATCGTTAACGGAGGCCTCAACGGCATCGCCGACGAGGTGCTCGAGGCGGCAGCCATCGACGGGGCCAACGCCTGGAACTTGACCTGGCACATCAAGCTCCCGATGATCCGCCCGTGGATCGGTTACGCGGCGCTGATGAACCTCGCATACGGGTTCCAGCTGTTCCTTGAGCCCTACCTGCTCGACCAGGTCGCGTCGAACGCACTGCCCGACCAGTGGAGTCCCAACCAACTGGGCTACGCATTCGCCTTCTCGAACTTCAACTTCCCGGCCGCGGCCGCGATGTCGCTGATCCTGCTGGTGATGACGCTTGCGATCGGCCTGCTGATCGTGTTCCGAAGCGGAATCTTCGGCGAGGAGGAAAGATAGTGGCAAGCACCAAGAAACTCGTCGTGCGCGACGCGCGGCTCGAGTCGCACGTCCCCAGGGTTGTCGGGAGCCAGCACTGGACGCCCGGTCGCATCGCGAGGATCGCCACGATGCTCTTTGTCGCGGCAATCTTCATTTTCCCGATGGTCGGCTTCGTCGCCATGGCTTTCCGCGACGCGGACAACGTGGCGGCCGGTTCTGACGGGTTCCTCGGACTCGGCGGAATGTCGTGGGACAACGTGATGTTCAGCTGGTCCCAGGTCAACGGATTCGGTCCGGGCGGCGGCGGACTCTTCACGACTTGGATCGGTAACTCGCTCATCGTCTCGGTCGGGGGCGCTGTGCTCGCTGTTCTGGGGGCCATACCTGCCGGCTATGCCCTGTCGCGGCTTCGGTTCCGGTTCCGTCGGCTCGTGCTGATCGTCACCCTCGTGACCATGGTGATCCCCAACACGGTGCTCGTCATTCCGCTGTTCCTCGAGGTGAGCGCGATCAATGCCGTCGGCGAGTTGTGGCCGGTCGTGGTGATCATGGGCTTTTATCCGTTCGGGGTGTACCTCTCATACATCCACTTCATGACGACGATGCCGGCCGAACTGGTCGAAGCGGCCCGCATAGACGGTCTCGGCGAAGTGGCCATCTTCCTGCAGGTGGCGACGCCGATCTCCAAGCAGGCGGTGGCGCTCGTGGCGTTCTTCGCCTTCGTCGCCAACTGGACGAACTTCTTCCTGCCGCTGGCGCTGCTGAGTTCTAACCAGCAGAACAAGACCGTGTCCATCGGCCTCCAGGAACTGATCGGGTCAAGCCCGCTGTTCAACCCCACTGTCGCGGCCGGACTCGATGTGAAGCTCTACATGCCGCAGCTCGCCCTGGCGACCTTCCTCAGCATGCTTCCGCTACTCGCGCTCTTCATCGGAGCGCAACGATTCCTCATGCGCGGCCAGACGGTCGGCGCAGTCAAGGGTTGACATGGAGCAAGCATCCACTGAATCTGAAAGGCGATCGTGAAGCAGTTCCCCGAGTTCTCCCCCGAGAAGGCGTACACCCTCGATTTGCCTTTAAAGCCGCGGCCGATCGTGATCCTCGGGGCTGGCGGCATCGTTCACGATGCGCACCTGCCGGCCTACAGGAAGGCGGGCTTCCCTGTTGCCGGCATCTACAACCGCACTGCCTCTCGTGCGCAGGCGCTGGCAGACGAGTACGGGATCCCCGCTGTTCATGGATCGCTCGAGGATGCTGTCGCGGCTGCTCCGAACGACGCCGTGTTCGACATCGCACTCATGCCCGAGCAATACGCTGCAACGCTGGAGGCGTTGCCGCACGGCGCCGCCGTCCTCATTCAGAAGCCGCTCGGCCAGACTCTGGAAGCCGGCCGAGCGCTGCTCGAGATCTGCCGCCGGAAGCAGCTCATCGCGGCAGTCAACACTCAACTGCGATTTGCACCCTACGTGGCAGAGGCTCGCAAGTTCATCGCATCCGGTGGCATCGGGGACCTGTACGACTTCGAGATCCGAGTGCAGGTCAACACGCCATGGCACATGTTCCCGCACGTGCTGACTCTCGACCGGCTTGAGATCAACATGCACAGCGTGCACTACGTCGACCTCGTCCGTTCGTTCCTGGGCGACCCGGTTGGCGTGAGTGCCGTGACCTACAAGCACCCGGAGAAGGCGCATGCGAACACCCGCACGGTGATACTCATGCGCTACGGTGACAGGCCGATCCGGGTGGTCATCGCAACGAACCACGACCACCATTTCGGGCGCCTCTACGAGGAGAGCTTCATCAAGTGGGAAGGGACGAGGGGGGCGATCAGGGCCCAGATGGGACTGCTTCTCGACTATCCGACCGGCGGTGAAGACCGGCTCGACTACCAGGTGGACGACAAAGCGGACAAAGGCTGGCAACCACTTCCGTTCGACGGCTCGTGGTTCCCGGACGCGTTCATCGGTTCGATGGCGGCCCTGCAGCGGTACGTGGAGGGCTCCGTGCCCACCCTCCCGACAAGTGTGGAGGACGTTTACCACACCATGGCGGTGGTGGAGGCCGCTTACGAGTCCCAGGAGCGGGAAGGAGTTCGTCCCGCATACGACCCCTCCGCGGTCGACCCGGTTCCGGCCGGAAGTAGGGGCTGAGGCTGCACCGATGGGAACCGAACTCTCAGTCAGAGGCGTGCGTGCGGTCCTTCTTTCGGCTGTCTACGCGCCCGGCGAGGAACTCGTCTGGGTGGGTGGAGCCATCCGCTCGTGGGATGCCGCGCTCGTCGAAGTGACTCTTGCCGACGGCTCAGTCGGCGTGGGGGAGGCCGGGGCGGGCATCATGGCCGCGGGCGCGGTTCCCGGGATCGTACAGGCGTTCCGCCCGTACCTCCTGGACCGTGCGTTCGCGCATCCGCTGGAAGTGGGCGATGTCCTACGCGCTTACACGGCGTTCTGGTCCCGTGGGGGAATCCTGAGCGGAGTGTGCGGCGCAATCGAGACGGCTGTCCTTGATGCCGTGGCCAAGCGGGAAGGCGTCCCGGCATACGAGCTTATGGGCGGCCTCAAGAGAGAGCGCATCGAGGCATACGCGAGCGGTGGGCTCGGCACGACATTCGACCAAATCGACGAGTGGGCCAGCCGTCAAGCCGAAGTGGGTTTCCGAACAGTCAAGTTCCGCGCGATGACCGACCCTGACACGACCATCGCCCTGCTCGACCATGTCGTACCCCGGCTTCCCCCAGGCGTGCGATTCATCCTCGACGCGGTGCAGGGTTGCGCGTCGCATCCGTGGCTCGTGGAGGACGCCATCCGGGTGGGAAGGGAAGTCGAGCGGCACGGTGCCAGGTGGTACGAGGAGCCATGCTTCGCAACGGATGTCGAGGGCTACGCACGCGTGAAGGCGGAGCTCGGCGTCGTCGTGTCCGGCGTCGAATCGCACGGCACGCTGGCCGAGTTCTCAGAGCTCATCCGATCCGAGGGGGTCGGACTCGCGCAACCGGACGTCTCCTTCGTCGGCGGGCCGGCGAGTTTCCATCGCGTTGCCGACCTTGCGGCTGTGAACGGCGTCGCCTGCGTTCCCCATGTGTGGGGGAGCGGTGTCACCCTGGCCGCCAACCTCCACGCGTCGCTCTCCCACGACCACGTGCG
>JAODMM010000159.1 GCA_025465015.1 Cryobacterium sp.
GCCAGTCAACTTCGGCAAGACGTGGGCCATCTCAATTTTGTCGGCGCGCCGTGGTGAGCACAGGGAGGGACGACGAAAAGGTCCCGGGTGCGGGCCTGTTCTGGCCGCAACCTGCGCAATTCTTCCTGTTCTAGGCTGGACCGCATGCGCATCGCCACCTGGAACGTCAACTCGATCCGAGCCCGTGCGGGCCGCGTTGTGGACTGGCTGGTGCGTGAGGACATTGACGTGCTCGCTATGCAGGAGATCAAGTGCAAGCCCGAGCAGTTCCCGGCTCAGATGTTCGAGGATGCCGGCTATGAGCTTGTGATCCATGGCTTCAGCCAGTGGAACGGAGTCGCTTTCGCGAGCCGTGAACCGATGACGGATGTCGCAACCAGCTTCCCCGATATGCCCGGTTTCCTCAAAGGGGAAGAGGGACCTGGCCTCCCCCAGGAGGCGCGCGCCTTGGGCGTGACCGTGGCGGACCTGCGACTGTGGAGCCTTTATGTGCCCAACGGGCGCTCTTTGGGCGACCCGCACTACGAGTACAAGCTCGACTGGCTGACGACGCTGAAGGAGTACGCCGCCGACGCTCTGTCCGCTGAGCCCGGTCTTGCCCTTGCCCTGATGGGTGACTGGAACGTGGCGCCGTTCGATCACGACCAGAACGTTCCCGGGCTCATCGAGGGCCTCTCCACTCACATCTCCCCACGCGAGCGCGCCGCGTTTCACGCGATAGAGGGGGTGGGTCTACGTGACGTCGTGCGCCCCCTCGTGCCGGAGGGGCTTTTCACGTATTGGGACTACAAGCAACTCGCTTTCCCACGCAACGAGGGCATGCGCATTGATTTCATCCTCGCTTCAGAGGCCTTCGCCGAGCTCGTGACGGATGCAAGCATCCACCGCAACGAGCGTAAGGGCGTGGCGCCCAGCGACCACGTTCCTGTCGTCGTCGACTTGGACATCCCGGGCGATAACGACGACCGCCCGATGATCTTCTAGGCAAGGGAGCCGCCGCGGGCATGCGACACCACGGCAGGAGCGACAGCCGCGGGCTCACGATCGTTGGAGACTCCTGTAAATTCCGTTCACGCCAGCAACGCCGCGACCACCAGCAGGGCCGGAATCGATCCCAGTGTGGTGAGGAGCACCGTGTCCCGGGCGACGACGACGCCCCTGTTGTAGCGCACCGCGAAATTGAAGATGTTCTGAGCGGTCGGCAGTGCCGACACGGTCACAACCGCGAACAGATCCTCGCCCTTCAGGCCGAAGACGAAGCGCCCGAAGAGATATGCCAGGAGAGGCATAATCACGACTTTGATGACGGATGCGACGGCCACCTGTTTTCGGCCGCTCCCTGCTTTGAGGGGCCGCTGACCGTGCAGCGACATCCCGAACGCGAGAAGAACGATCGGGATGGCCGCCCCGCCGATGAGTTCGAGCGGCGCCAGGACCGCCTCCGGCAGCTGCAGTCCCCAAGCGGCCGCGAGAACGCCGGCGACCGAGGCGATGATCATGGGGTTACGAAGCGGCTGAGTCAGGATGCTCAGGAACGACACATGCCCGCGCGTGGATATGTCGAGAATGGACAGCGTGAGTGGAGCCAGCACCAACAGCTGGAGCAACAGGACGGGGGCCACGTACTGTGCACTGCCGAGCACATACATGGCCACGGGCAACCCGATGTTGTTGGCGTTGACATACATCGAGGAGGCGGCGCCGAGGGCGGTCTCTCCGACCGGAACCTGAAACCATACCCGGGAGATGATCACATAGAGCATTGCTCCCACGATGACGCTGCAGAGCACCGTCACCAGGAATGACGACAGCAGCACACGGACGTCCGCATGCGCAAGAACCGTGAACAGAAGCGCAGGCGAGGCGACGAAGAATGCTACCCGGCTGAGGACAGGCCCCGCTCCGGGGTCCAGGATGCCTGCGCGTTGGAGTAGGTAACCGACGAGGATGACGAAGCCGATGATCGCGAACCCAGTCAGCACTCCCCCCATTTCATCGAGTCTAGGCTGGGGCATCCCTCCGGCACCTCGCTGAAGATGGTGCCCGCGGCGAGGCGGTACCCGGCGAGCGGCGAATGCAGTTCCCATTGAATTGCAGCCGGTCGGGCCGACCACGTGGTGACCGGCGATTGGGATCAGCCTCTCACGACCCGCTCTCAGCCCTCAGCTCAGCTCCAGCCGGCACCTGCCGCTTGCGGGTGGAGCCTGCAAGGCAGAGGTGCAGCTAAATCTGCGGGTCGTCCGGGTCCTCACCTTCCGCCTGCGACGGCTTGCCGATGGGCTCGTCGAGGTCGGCCTCGGGATTGCTGTCGACATCCGCATCCCTTGTGGCACCGTTGTCGTCACCTTCGGCCTGAGAAGGTTTCCCGATCGCACCATCCTCAGCCGGCAGCCCGGCGGCAGCATCCTGCTCTGTCATGGGAGACTCCTTCCGCTTGACCGCCACGTTAGCCCCGCCCCACCCACTTGTCCATCGACCGGTATACGCCGAAGACGTTGCCGGCGACTGCGTCCCAGACCGGTAGTGGCAGAGTGCCCCGAAGGGCTTGGGCCAGCCCGACCGTCCAGGGAAGCGTGAGCATCGGCTTCCCGGCGAGCATGGCACGCCAGACCCGATCCACGACGTACTCAGGAGTCATGATCGGCGTCAGCAGCGGACCTTTCGCCCCCGTGAACATGCCAGTGGAGATGTAGCTCGGGCACACCGTGGTCACCTTCACGTTGCCGTGGTCCTGTTGCACCAATTCGAGCCGAAGCGAATCGCTCCAGCCGATGAGCGCGGCCTTCGACGCGGCGTACACACTCATGCGCGGGTTCGAGAGTGTGCCCGCTGCAGAGGCAATGTTGACGATTCGCGCCTCCCGGTAGGCGTTGTCGATCATGGCAGGCAGGAACTCGCGGGTGATGTACATGGGGGCGAGAGCGTTGACCTGCATCGTCGGCCGGGTGTCGTCGCCGTTGTCGTGCTCCCAGAAATACTTCCCACGGATGACTCCCGCATTGTTGATCACGATGTCGGGGTTACCAACCTCGGTGCGCACCCGCTGCGCAGTCTGGGCTATCGCCCCGAGGTCTGCGATGTCGACCACGTAGGGCGCGACCCGAGTGCGCTCAGCCGCCCACTCACCGAGCTCGGCCGCGGCGGAGGTGAGCGCAGCGGCGTCGCTGTCCCAGAGAATCACAGCGGCTGCACCCTCATCGACGGCGCGCTGCGCATATAGGCGACCCATGCCTTTGGCCGCCCCCGTGATCAGGACTCGTGCTCCGGCAACCGTTCGACTCATGGGGTCAATCATGCCGCGATTCAGCGGTCGCGCACTCGCTCGCCAACGAATATGCAGGTGAGGGCCAATATGTGTCGTGTGTCGTCGTTGCTGCGAGTCAGTTCGATCACAGACCCGGCCGCAAAGCGGCGGACCCTGCAGCGACGGCCGGAGAAGTCGGACCGCCCGGCAGTCGCAGCACGGCGGTACCCGAAGCTCGCGCTCCGCAACGTTCTGCGCTGGTCCGCGTCGATCACGCAATGTTCGTGCGCTGGTCAGCGAGAAAAAGCGCGGTCGCCCTCGATACGCTGAACGGGCGGGTCCCGCCACAGGCACTCCGCCGCGGCCGCTCAACGAGGACGGGAGGTTCCCATGTCGAATTACAGTGTAGAAGCGCTGGTCGGTGAGCCCGAGGTCCTCGAGGACGCCCCGGTCAGAGGCAGAGCTCCCGCCAAAGCCCAGTCCCCCGAGCTGGCCACCCACCCGGCTTGGTTACGCCTCAAGGCAGCCGCGACCGGGCTGCAGTCCGTCCAGGTTCAGGACGGCTCAATTCCAGAGACCGGGGCACACCCAGCCGCTCGGGCCGAGGTCGACACCGTGGTCGACGCCATCCGCGAGCTTGCGCCTCATTTCCCGCACGACGCCGCCTACCTGCAGGCGCTCGTCACAGATTTCAAGCGCTGGTCCGTCGCCGGTTTCGGCATCCCGGACTTCTATGACTCGCTCCTGGCGTTTCAGCCGCAGCAGTACCGGGTCGATGGCATCCGTCACCTGGTCGTGTTCCCGATGTACACGCAGAACGGCAGCTCCAACCGACTCGTCGAGGCCGTGCTGATCGAGGTTATCTGGCCGGAGTTCATCGCCGAGCTGGAGGAGACGTACACGAACGAGTTGTTCGTACCGATCCGCTTCCTCGACTTCACAGCCGGCTACGACACCAACTCAGCCGTGCTGTTCCCTGAGACTGTCGCGATGCGACAGGTCCCGACCTTCACCTGGGGAGCGATTTTCGCCGACCGTGAGGCCGCCAGGTTCCGCCGGGTCGTCCGCGCCGCAGCGGACATAACACGGCTCGACCTTCCGACCGACGCCGCTACCTTCCTGAAAGATCAGCACGTCATCGAGAAGACGTTCGTCATGTGGGACCTCATCCACGATCGCACCCATATGCGTGGCGATCTCCCATTCGACCCGTTCATGATCAAGCAGCGGATGCCGTACTTCCTCTACTCGCTTGAGGAACTGCGCTGCGACCTCACCGCGTTCCGGGAGTCGGTGAAAATTGAACGTGACCTGAGTGCAAGCCCTGAAGCACGCCGACACGCAAAGCTGGTGCAGTATGCGGTGATCTTTGACCGGATCTTCCGGTTCGCGATCACCGGCAGCCGCGTGCGCAACTACGACGGTCTCGGCGGGCAGCTCTTGTTCGCCTGGCTGCATCAGCATCACGTGCTGCACTGGACGGACACCCGGTTGAGCTTCGACTGGGAGGCGGTTCCCGAGGTGGTCGTGGCACTGGCTACCCGCATCGACGACCTGTACTGGCGCTCGATCGACCGGCCGAAGAAGGCCCACTGGCTGGCCGCCTACGAACTCGTCAGGGAGACGCTCACGCCCAACCCTGCATCGGTGTGGGCCCGCGGACTCTCGGACGAAGTCCTGGCCGGTGCCCCGAAGGGCTACACCGACCTCGTGATGGACGACGAGTTTCCGCTGTCAATGTTCTTCGAGGCACTCGACAAGAAGATGAAGAGCGTCATCCAATCAACAGTGGGGATCACGGCGAGTGCCTGACACCTCTTCTGCCGCCGCTGGTCGTACCGTGCTCATCGCCGGTGCGACCAGCTCGGCGGGAGTTGCCGTCGCGTTGCGGCTCGCGCGCGCAGGAACAACGGTCATCGCCGTGGGCTCGAACGCAGCGCGCCTCGAAGTTCTGAAAGCGCAGGTGTCAGCGGGCGCCGACGCCGCGGTGTTCACCGAGGTGTGCGACCTCGCCGATTCCGAGCAGGTGAATCGTCTGGCAATGCGGGTACGCCGCGAGCACGGCCCCCTCGACGGGCTGATCCACCTCGTCGGCGGCTGGCGGGGAGGCGGCGGGCTGAGTGGCCAGTCCGACGAGGACTGGGATTTCCTTCACGAGCGCATCATCACCACGCTCCGTAACACCACCCGCGCATTCAACGATCACCTCCTGGAGGCGCCGTCAGGGAGGCTAGCGATAGTGTCGTCCGTCACTGTCGATGCTCCGGCACCGGGTGGAGCCAACTATGCAGCGGCCAAGGCCGCATCCGAGACGTGGCTCCGCGCGGTGGGTCACGGCTTTGCCAGAGTGAATCCGACTGCAGCGGCGGTGATCTTCGTCGTGCGCGCGCTCGAGGGGCTGGAACCGGTTCTCGCGGATGCTGTGGCCGCGCTGTGGGATCAGGATGCGGCATCCGTCAACAACTCCCGGATCCGGCTCGGCGAGTAACGAGCCGGCGGGATCACTGCCTCATCGATCCCTTCACTCCGTCACTCGAACGGGGTAGGGTCGTCGGCACCGGCACTGCTGACGTAAGAGGATCCCGTGAAATCACTCTGGCTCGATCGCACCCAGGCAATTCCCACTGATCCATTCGTCGCCGGCCAGTCCTGTGACACGATCGTCGTCGGTGGCGGACTCACCGGACTCTGCACCGCGCTGCTGCTCGTGCGCTCCGGCCAGTCGGTGATTGTGCTGGAAGGGCGGCATATCGCGGCCGTCACCACCGGCAACACCACCGCAAAACTGAGCCTCCTGCACGGCGGGCAGCTCTCGCACGTGCTGAGCCAGAATTCGCCCGAGGTCGCGCGCGCCTATCTCGATGCGAACCTCGAGGGCCAACAGTGGTTGCTGCGGTACTGCGAAGAGCACGGGATCCCGGTGCAGAAACGCGACGCCTTCACCTATGCCGGCGCGCCTTCCTCTGCGGACCGGGTGCGCCGGGAATTCGACGCGTGCAAGTCCGTCGGCATGAATGTGACGTTGGAGTCCGAGACCGAGCTGCCCTACCCCACCTGGGGCGCGGTGAAGCTCGCGGACCAGGCGCAATTCGACCCGCTCGACGTCGTGGAGAAGCTGGCCGGGGACATTCGCTCTCGCGGGGGTCGCATCTTCGAGCGCGCGCGCGTAACGGGCGTCTCGAAGGCGAGCAGGCGGGACCCCGGTAGAGGAGTCACCGTGACGACTGCACTGGGCGAGGTGCACGCCGACCGACTGATTCTCGCAACCGGGATGCCGATCCTCGACCGCGGCGGGTTTTTCGCCCGCCTCGAACCGCACCGCTCCTACGCGCTCGCCTTCGATGTGCCGGGGGCGATTCCGCAGGGGATGTATCTCTCCGTCGACAGTCCCACCCGTTCACTGCGCACAGCACCACGCAGTGACGGGGAGAAGCTGATCGTCGGCGGAAACGGGCACATCGTCGGCCGGCAGCATCCCACCAGCGCGCAGGTGAAAGACCTGGAGGCGTGGACTCGGGAGCACTTCCCTGGCGCTGTGCGCACGCACAGCTGGTCGGCGCAGGACTACCGTTCCCTCGATTACGCCCCGTATGCTGGCCCGATCCTGCCAACCGAGGACCACATTTTCGTCGCTGCCGGCTTCAACAAGTGGGGCATGACCAACGCTGTCGCCGCAGCCGTCGCTCTCTCCGGTCGGCTGCTGGACGGCGCCATGCCGTGGGCCGACGTCCTCTACGACCGTCCGGCAACCTTCACGGATGCCCCGCATGCGGTGAAGCTCAACGCCAGTGTGGCGTTCGAGCTCGCCAAGGACTGGATCGGGCAGGCGGTTTCGCATCAGCCATCCACCCCGCCCGCCGAGGGTGAGGGCGTGGTCTACCGGAACAGGGTGAAGCCAACCGCGACGTGCACAGTCGGCGGCGTGACCTCGTCCGTGTCCGGGTCGTGCACTCATCTGGGCGGAGTGCTGGGTTGGAACGACGCCGAGCAGTCGTGGGACTGCCCCCTGCACGGGTCGCGGTTCTCACACGACGGGGCACGACTTGAGGGGCCCGCGGTTCATGACCTCGAGCCGGTCGAAGCACACGAGGCATCGTCGCCCTGACAGTCCCCGGCAGCAGCTCGGGAAGCGCCCGCTTCAACGCTCTGTGCGGCAGGATGGGAGGATGACCACCCCCACCGCGCACTCGATCCCGCTGTCGGGAACTCAGTTCGAACTCGCCTCTGGTGACTACACCGCCACCATTGCCAGTGTGGGCGCCACCCTGCGGTCACTCCAGTACCGGGGTCGCGACCTGATCGTGCCGTTCGACGCGGACGAAGTGCGGCCAGCCTTCCGGGGCGCAACGCTGGCGCCGTGGCCCAACCGTGTCGTCGACGGGCGGTACAGCTTCGGTGGCAGGAACCTGAAGCTTCCCTTGAGCGAACCGGAGCGCTTGCATGCTCTCCACGGGTTGGCGGCGTGGCTCGACTTCATCTCTCTCGAGGAGTCACCCGAACGGGTTCTGCTCGCCACCACCGTGGAAGCCCAGGCCGGGTACCCCTTCCGGCTGCAGGTACGTGCCGAGTTCGTTTTGAGCCCAGAGGGTCTCACCACCACCGTCACCGCGCGGAACACCGGCACGGATGCCGCACCGTACGGCACCGGCCCGCACCCGTACCTCGTCGCGGGCGCGGGTCTGGTCGATGACTGGACCCTCACCCTGCCCGCGGCGCAGGTACTCACCGTCACCCCGGACCGCCTCATCCCGGTCGACCTTGCCGATGTCGCGTCGGAGGCGGATGGGGCCTTCGACTTCACGAAGCCCCGACAGATCCAAGGGGCTTTCATCGACCACGCCTTCACGGGTCTCGAGCGAGACGCCGACGGCACGACCGAGGTGCGTTTGACAGCGGCATCCGGAACCGGTGTGACGATGCGGTGGAACGATGCTTGCCCCTGGGTGCAGGTGCACACGGCAGATCAGCCCGATCCGGCAATGAGCCGACTCGGGTTGGCCGTCGAGCCGATGACCTGCCCGCCCGACGCCTTCAACTCCGGCACCGACCTCCTCGTGCTAGACCCTGGTCAGTCGACCGCAGCGAGCTGGACCATCGCAGCGCTCGGGCAGTAGCGGCTCGCCGCCGCCCGCGTCCAGCCACGCCCGCGTCCAGCCACGCCCGCGTCCAGCCACGCGCGCGTCCAGGCAGGCGCGCGGCCCGCGTTCAGGAATCGGGCACTCCGCTGTCCACGTGCCGCTTTCGCGAACGCTTGCCGCGAGGGTCCCTCGCAGGCGGGACGACAGCGCATCTCGCCGCAGCGATGCGCAGTGGCAACAGCAGGGGCCGGGTCTACTCCTTGTTCAGCTTGTCCTGCACGGCGCCGGCGATCTTCTCCACCGCATTGGGGAGCTCCGTGGTGCCGTAATACCGGGAGTCAGGGTGCGTGGGTGGGGGCATCGGCACCACCCCGGTCGGGTCTGACACATAACTGAACTCGCCCTTGCCGTCGGGGGCGGGACCGCTCGCCCAGCTTCCCTCCGCCGCCTGCTGGCCGTCGGAGAAGTTGAGGTACTGGTACGACACGTCCCGGTCCTCCTTCCGCAGCGGGAAATTGCTCGGCACGGGCAGGTCCTCGGCGCCTTCCGCACGCAACTCGGCGGCGGCCGCGAGCCACTGATTCTGGTGCATCGTGTCTCTTGCCAGCAGGAACGACAGGAGATCCCGCACGCCGTGGTCATCAGTCATGTGATACAACCGAGCCACCTGGAGGCGGCCCT
>JAODMM010000210.1 GCA_025465015.1 Cryobacterium sp.
CGTTTCGGCGCAGAAACCAAGGCATGAGAGGTGTCCGACATGGCAAGCCCCCAGAACACTGAGGCAACCGACAAGACCGCCGCAACCCCCACGGCAACGGCGGAAGCGGGTGAGCTGACCGGCCCCAAGAAGGCTGCAGCCCCGAAAGCACGCAAGGTGGCGGCGAAGAAGAACCCTTCGGCTGAGGTCCCCGCCGGTGAGAAGCCTGCCCCCAAGAAGCGCGCTGCAGCCACGAAGAAGGCTAAGAAGGGCGCGGACGACGAGTCCGACGAAGAAGACGTGGAGCCCGGCGACGATGACGTCGTTGCGGTTGAGGAAGTTGCCGTCGACGCCGACAAAGCTGAAGAGACCGAAGAAGAGGAGCACGACGAGGAGTCGTCCACGCGGCCCGCACCCGCTGAGTCTCTTCCCTCCGGCGCTCTCGTGCTGTCCCTCGTGGACGACGAAGACGAGGTTCCGGTCTACTCCAGCGCAATCACCGGCGCGACGGCAGACCCCGTCAAGGACTACCTGAAGCAAATCGGCAAGGTCGCCCTGCTGAACGCGGCCGAAGAGGTCGAGCTAGCAATGCGCATCGAGGCGGGACTCTTCGCCGAGGACAAGCTGTCGCAGATGACCGACGCCGAGAAGCGCAACGCTCTCGGCCGCGAATTGCAATGGGTCGCCAAAGATGGCGCCCGGGCCAAGAGCCACCTCCTGGGCGCGAACCTTCGCCTCGTCGTGTCCCTTGCTAAGCGATACACGGGACGTGGAATGCAGTTCCTCGACCTGATCCAGGAAGGCAACCTGGGCCTGATCCGGGCGGTTGAGAAGTTCGACTACACCAAGGGCTTCAAGTTCTCGACCTACGCCACCTGGTGGATCCGGCAGGCCATCACCCGCGCCATGGCCGACCAGGCCCGAACGATCCGCATCCCGGTGCACATGGTCGAGGTCATCAACAAGTTGGCCCGGGTGCAGCGCCAGATGCTCCAGGACCTGGGTCGCGAACCGACGCCCGAAGAGCTGAGCCGCGAACTCGACATGACCCCGGAGAAGGTCGTCGAGGTGCAGAAGTACGGACGCGAGCCGATCTCACTGCACACGCCGCTCGGTGAAGACGGCGACAGTGAATTCGGTGACCTCATCGAAGACACCGAGGCCGTCGTCCCGGCTGATGCGGTGGGCTTCACAATGCTGCAGAAGCAGCTGGAGAGCCTGCTGGACTCACTGTCCGAGCGTGAGGCCGGCGTGATCCGGATGCGGTTCGGCCTGGGCGACGGCATGCCCAAGACCCTCGACCAGATCGGCGATACCTTCGGCGTCACGCGCGAGCGTATCCGCCAGATCGAGTCGAAGACGATGGCCAAGCTCCGTCACCCGTCGCGGTCCCAGTCGCTGCGCGACTACCTCGAGTAAGGGGCGCGGGTGCGCTATGCGCCGGCGATCCTGATCGGCAGGGTCGTGCGGAGAGTCGCGAGGTGGAGGAAACCCGGCGGAGGATCTGCCATCCCGGGGCTCATCGTCAATCGGATCGCACCCGGCTTCCTGGCGAGCACACTGAACAGCTTCCCGGAAGGCCTGGTGATCGTCACCGGGTCCAGCGGCAAGTCGACGACCACGAAGATGCTCGTGGCCGTGCTGCGTGCCAATGGCAAGAAGGTGTTCACCAACCCGTCGACGGCGAACATCAGCCAGGGGCTCACGTCCGCGCTCCTCGAGCAGGCGGACCTGACCGGCCGCATCCCGGGCGATCTTGCCGTGCTGGAGATGGATGAGGGGCATGGCGCCCTTGTCGCTGCCACCCTTCGTCCGCGCGTGGTTGCCCTCACCAACGTGATGGTCGACCAGATCGACCGCTTCCATGATTCCCAGATGGTCGCCGCGATGCTTGGGCGCATCGCCTCCCGCGCCACCCAGGCCGTCGTCATCAACGCTGACGACGAATACCTTTCCCGCCTGGCAGGAACCCTCGCACCCGCCATCCAGGTGGAGCGTTATGGAGTCACCGCTGAGGTGCTCGCCGAAAACCCACGAGGCCTCGGCTATGCGCAGACGTCGTCGCGACGGCTCGTCAGCGGTGAGGGGATCGTCGTGACGCAAGTCAATGGACGGCACGCGGAACTGGAGCTCCCCGAGGGGCGCGCCACGGTGGAACTGCCGGCCCGCGGCACCCACTACGCCGTGGATGCAGCCACGGCGTTGGCCACCGCACGTGCCGTCCTCGGTGACGCGTTCGATCTCCAGTCAGCGGTGAAAGCCGTCTCAGCCATCCCGCCCGTCTTCGGTCGCGGGGAGATCGCAACCGTGCAGGGGAAGCGGGTCGAGTTCGTTCTGGTGCAGAATCCTGCGAGCTTTCAACTGAACGTGGACAGCCTCGAACCGGACACCGAGCAGGTTTTGGTGGCGGTCGGATCGGATGTGCGTGACCCGTCCTACTTCTGGCCCGTCGACACCAGCGGCATTGGCCGGGTACTCATCGCCTCTGGTTCGAAGGCCCACGACATCGCCCTCCAATTGGCTTACGACGACGTCACTGTCGAGCGCATCGAACCGGACCTCGGCCTCGCCCTCGACGATTTCCTCGCACTACCTGACCCGGCTCGCGGACTGAAGACGATCATTTTCTCAGCGGATTCCATGCGCCGCACCCGAGCGCATCTGGGCCTGGCGACCAACAGCGAGGAGCTGGCATGACCCGGCCCCTGACCGTCGTCTCCCTTCTGCCTGAACTCCTTGACACAAACGGCGATGCCTCCAACGCCCGGGTGCTCGCGCAACGGGCGAGATGGGCCGGCCACGGTGCTTCCGTGGTGCCGGTGACTGCCGGAGAGGCGCTCCCTGCGGCAGTGGACGCCGTCGTGCTCGGGTCCGGAGTCGACGCGGACTTCGAAGCGGCCAGGGGAGCACTGTTGCCGCTGGCGGAAACGCTGCGGGAATGGGTGAGCGCGGGGGTCCCCGTGCTTGCGGTGGGCACCGGCTGGGAGTTGCTCAGTTGGGGAGTAGAGCTCGCGGATGGCCATGTTATCGAAGGACTGGGCGTGATTCCGGGACGGGCCGTGCGTTCGCCGGCGCGACTAACGGGCGACCTCGTCGTGTCCTCCCGGTTCGGTCGCCTCATCGGCTTCGAGAACCACGCACGCTACTATGTCGGCGCAGAAGGATCGCCCCTCGGGCGCACCGTCTCGGGCACCGGCAACGGGAGTGGAATCGAAGGTGTCATCGTGGGCAGCGTGATCGGAACCCACATGCATGGGCCGGTTCTGGCCCGCAATCCGGCCCTCGGCGACCACATCCTCACGGTCGCTCTCGGACGCGATGGTCGCTCCTATGCCCGCGGTGGCCGGAGTGCCGAGGTCGATGAGATAGCGAAAGCCGCACGCAATCAGATTGCAGTGCGGCTCGGGCTCGCTACCGAATAGCTCACGCTATGCGGCACGCACTCGGTCAGGAACGCTGTTCGTTGAACAGACGGCTCGATTCGTCGTGCCAGCTCTGCGCGACGGCAGCAAGCTTCTCCTGGTGCTTACGGCCGTGGTGGGCGCAGAACAGAAGTTCGCTGTTGTTGACGACGACACGGATGTAGGCCTGTGCGCCGCAAGCGTCGCAGCGGTCAGCCGCAGTCAGCTGGTGGGGGGCGTCGAGGGCGTCGACGGCACCGTTCTCGGTGGCGATCTGGGACATGTGCTCCTCCTCCAGTCGGGGTCCAAATAACCTGTCTGTCAATGTAAACACGACCAGGGGGTGTTATCGAGCTCCGGGGCGAGTATTTCGCTGACCGCGTAGCCGGGAATGGCAGGCGCCACCGGGGGTGTTGCGGTGCGCAAGAGTACCGGCGACGGTCGATAGTCTTGGCAGAGTGAGTTCAGACTATTCCGCGCGCCATCTCTCCGTCCTCGAAGGGCTCGAGGCGGTGCGCAAGCGCCCCGGAATGTATATCGGATCGACCGACTCCCGAGGTCTCATGCACTGCCTGTGGGAGATCATCGACAATTCCGTCGATGAAGCGCTCGGCGGGCACGGCGACAGCATCGATATCCTGCTTCACCCGGACCAGAGCGTTGAGGTGCGGGACACCGCACGAGGGATCCCGGTGGATCTCGAACCCAAAACTGGACTCTCCGGCGTCGAGGTCGTCTTCACCAAGCTCCACGCCGGCGGAAAATTCGGGGGCGGCTCCTACGCCGCTTCCGGCGGACTGCATGGCGTCGGGGCATCCGTTGTCAACGCTCTGTCGGAGCGCCTCGACGTCGAGGTCGACCGCGACGGCAAGACCTGGGCGATGTCGTTCCACCGAGGCGAGCCGGGAGTCTTTGCGGACACGGGTGAGAAGAGCCCGGACGCCCCGTTCACGCCGTTCGAGAGTAAGAGTGAACTGCGGGTGATCGGCAAGGTCAGACGTGGCGTCACGGGTACTCGGATCCGTTATTGGGCTGACCGTCAAATCTTCACGAAGGGAGCGGCCTTCCAGACCGAAGAGCTGCTCTCACGTGCCAGGCAGACAGCGTTCCTCGTACCCGGCCTGGCTATTCACGTCGCGGATGAGCGCGGGGACGAACCGGTCAACCAGTCCTTCAGCTTCGCCGGGGGCATCTCCGAATTCGCCGAACACCTGGCAGGCGATACCCCCATCACCGACACCTGGCGCCTGACCGGGAGCGGAACCTTCACTGAAACCGTCCCGGTACTGTCCCCGACCGGTGCCATGGTGCCCACGGAGGTCACGCGGGACTGCGAGGTGGACGTGGCCCTCCGCTGGGGAACCGGCTATGAGACCGTGTTCCGTAGTTTCGTCAACATCATCGCCACGCCCAAGGGCGGTACCCACCAGGCCGGTTTTGAGGCCGGTCTGCTGAAGTTCCTGCGCGGGCAGGTGGAGCAGAACGCCCGCCGTTTGAAGGCGGGATCGGACAAGCTCGAGAAGGACGACGTCCTGGCCGGTCTCACGGCGGTGCTGACG
>JAODMM010000220.1 GCA_025465015.1 Cryobacterium sp.
GGCGTACGCCCCGCAGTACGGCTCGGCCAAGGACGCGGTGAACCTCGCCGGATACGTCGCCGAGAATCTCGCCACCGGTGCGACTCGCACTATCCAGTGGCATGAACTCCACGCCGCCCAGGCCGCAGGAGCCGTTCTCGTCGATGTGCGAAGCGCGGGGGAGCACGCCGGAGGCGTCATTCCTGGCGCAGTGAACGTGCCGCTTGATGAATTGCGCGTCCGGGCACTGGAACTGCCGAAGGGGGATCTCATCGTTCACTGTCAGGTCGGCCAGCGCGGGCACACCGCGGCACGCCTACTCACCCAGCTCGGTCGAGACGTGCGCAACCTCGACGGCGGCTACAAGACTTGGGCCGCCGGTACAACAAGTCTCCGGACCAAACTAGTGGGAGTCGCCGCATGAAACAGATCTCGGTCACCGACCTATTCGCACTCAGCGACGTCACCGTGATCGACGTTCGCGAACCCGAAGAGTACGCAGCCGGCCGTGCTACCGGTGCCGTGAACGTGCCACTTGGGGAGGTCGCCTCACGCCTGGCGGAGATTCCCGCTCACGGACCCGTCTATCTGATCTGTCACTCCGGCGGACGCAGCGCACGGGTCACTGAAGCCCTCAGTGTCAACGGCTTCGATGCGATAAACGTCATCGGCGGCACTTCCGCCTGGGCCCAGGCCGGCCTTCCCATCGAAACCGTATAGCTACCCGCCCTCATCGCCTCGAAATGCGGCGGGACGACACTCAATGCAGAGCAAAGGAACGAACATGGACAACACCCCCGCTGAGAGCGGCTCGGAGGCGACGCGCGCGGAAAGTCAGCGCAAAATAGTCAATAGGCTCCGTCGGGCGCAGGGACAGCTCACCTCGGTCATCGCGGCTGTCGAGTCCGGTGCAGACTGCCGCGATGTGGTCATACAGCTCGCTGCCGTATCGAAAGCCTTGGACCGAGCCGGGTTCACGATTGTGTCCTCTGCGATGCGCACCTGCATCACCCATCCAGAAGACACCACGGATCCCGTCACTGTAGATGAGCTTGAGAAGCTCTTCCTCACCCTCTCCTGATCAGCGTCTAGACCGGTGCTGGTGTGACCAGACGATTCGCTCGCAGCGCATCTGTTTTGTGCACGGCGGCGGCGCTCAGTCTGCTCGGACGGTGGGGTCATGGTTGGCGCAATCGTCAGGATGCCAGCTCCGGCAGCGGTCGCCTCCCGCTGAGGGATTCCGCAAGCTGTATTTCGACATGCTGACGCACGACCCCGCAGCGCTCGCTCCGACGCCGGTGGTAGTTGCCGTGAGTAAGACGGCCCGGAAGTCCCAAAGGCCGCGGTGGGGTATCAGGTGGCGATGCCGGTCACGGCGAGATGTGATCGGCGCAGGCGGAAGGCGTTGCCCGAGCCGTCGCGGAGAGTGCGAAAGTACCTGGTGAACCCGCGGTGGGCGGTTGCGCAGTCGTTGATGCCTCCGGCGTCGATGAGGTCATGGGCGATTCCGGTGCTCATGAGACAAGCGGCGCTGGTAGGTATTGCGGCTGCGCCCGATCCGAGGGAGGAAGCGGCCGGTCCGTGATGCGTATGCGACGTAGGCGTCAGTGTGGGTGTCGAGCAGGTAGGGTTCCTCGACGAGGCGGACCTGAAGGTTGACTGCGACGAAGAGTGCGAGCCACCCCGCCAATGAGACAGCGTTCGGGGCCATCAGTGCCAGCCCTGCGCCGGTGAGGAGCATGGCGGAGAAAATGGGGTTGCGCACGACGGCGAACGGCCCGTTGATGACGAGCTTTGTGCGCTCCGTGTCATCCACCCCGATGCGCCAGCTGTCTCCCATGGCGGATTGGGTCAGAACTGTCAGGGCGATTCCGAACAGCGCGACCCCCGCCGCAGTGATTTGTAGCGCCGGATGCGTCAGCAAGCTCATCGGCGGCACGCCCACGAGGTCGGACACGGGGCCCAGAACTCCGAGAATGATCGCCGGCCCGAAGATGGCGCCGGCCCACCAGCGACTGCTTCCCCGTTCGCCGGAAATACCGCGAAAGCCGGTGTCCCCTGTGCGTAGGCGAAGCACTACAGCCCGCACGCCGAAGCACAGCACGAGATATACGAGGTAGAGGACGAGCGCGGCAATGGCCATCTTCGGTGAGCTTTCTCTTCGCGTTGAGAGCTGCTGGTCACGCCAGGAAGGAAGCAGGTTTCCGAGTTGAGGAAGCGGTGATCAGCATGTCACGACTATACAGTCACGGGTGACCATTGGTCGGTGCCGCGACGAAGGACGGAGAGGAAGCTGAACCGCCTTCACGGTCATCTTGCATAGCTGCTCATCTTTGGAATCCGTGGCTCTCGCCGCGGGTGCAAACATGTCGGGCCAGGCAACTCGTCGCTGCGCCCCTGGGACCTCAGCCATCCGCCTGAGAACCCTCGTGAGTTGCAGCGGTGCCGCTTACATTCCCTGCGGATGCTGTCGCTAGAAGCGCACTCCACACCGACCGGTCGTACGCGTGACACTCGACGAAGGGCGGGCGGGGTTCAGGCGCTGTGCGGAGTGCTGCGCTCCGCCTTCAGCGTGGGGTGCTACCGTGCAGAAATGGAACGAGTCGGCATCCGCGATGTGGCAGCACGCGCAGGTGTCTCCGTCGCGACTGTCTCGTTCGTGTTGAACTCGCCGGGACGGGTTTCAGCGGGAGCGACCGAGCGAGTCCAGCAGGCGATTGCTGACCTCGGGTACGTGCGTAACGAGGCCGCCCGCCAGTTGCGAATGGGCCGGAGCAGCGCAATAGGACTAGTCATGCTGGACCTGCGCAACCCGTTCTTCACTGATCTCGCGTTGGGCGCGGAGGAAGAGGCCGCGTCAAACGGTCTCTCGGTCGTATTGGGGCACAGCGATCGAGATGCGGACCGAGAGTCGACTTATCTCGATCTGTTCGAGGCTCAACGGCTCCGAGGTATCGTCATCGCTCCTTTCGGGGACATCGAAGCCCGACTGACGACTCTTCTTGAGCGGGGGATTCCCGTGGTGCTTGTGGACTGGCAGTCGGAGGATCCGCGATTTGGATCGATTGCCGTTGACAATGTCACAGGTGGTCGGCTCGCTGGTGCTCACCTCCTCGAGCGAGGCCGCCGCAACATCGCTTTCGTTGGGGGACCGTTTATCCGCCAGATTCGGGACCGATTGGAAGGCGCCCGAGAAGCCCTGTCAGAATATACCGACGGCACCCTTGAGGTTATCGAGACGACGGCGCTGTCCTTTGAGGAAGGTCGTCGAGTAGGCCGGCAGCTTCTCGACAGAGAGCCGGGTAGGCGTCCAGACGCCGTTTTTGCTGCCAACGACTTGATCGCGGCCGGTCTTCTTCAGGTCCTTGCGCAAGATGGCTCCATCAGGGTGCCCGAGGATATGTCGCTCGTGGGCTTTGATGACATCGCCTTCGCCAGTGCAACCACCGTTCCCTTGACGACCGTTCGACAACCCAGCAGATATATGGGTACTGAAGCTGTCAGGATGTTGATTGACGCGGAACGCCCTGATTTCCGTCCTCGCAACCTGCTGCTCTTGCCGGAGCTTGTCGTCCGTCGCTCAACAGACTCCTCCCGCAGCGTCTAGACAAGCGGCCTGGTGGCCTTGCGCTTGCGCTTGCGCTCGATGTTCCGCTACGCTCCCTAGCGGCAGTTCTAATCGTTTAGATGACCTCCCCGCAGAGTGAGGTTTAACTGTCAATCCCACGAACTGTATTAGTTCATATTGTCAATCTAATCGTTTAGAGATTGTTCTAAACGGTAAGAAAAAGCGTCTAAACGTTTAGATTTTGCATCAACTCGACTGCGCAAAGGAGGTCAGTATGACTGTCATCGATGACTCTCTCATCGTTCCGGCCCTTGAGTTGCGAGGGATATCCAAGTCGTTTGCGGGAGTTCCCGCCGTGCGGGACGTGAGCTTCGCGATCGGAGTCGGACAAGTCGTCGCTCTCGCCGGCGAGAACGGTGCCGGGAAGTCAACGATCAAGAACATGATCGGTGGCATCCTCAGGCCCGATAGCGGCACCATCTTGGTTCGTGGCGGCGAACAAGCGGCATCCGTCGCCGGGGTTCGGGCACAGCATGTGACCACAGTCCACCAAGAGATCAGTCTTTTCGCAGATCTCACCGTCGCCGAGAACATCTGGATCAACAGTTTGAGTGGGCGCGCCCCATTCGGTGTGAGCCTGCGCAAGCTGGCCGCTCGATCGGAATCGGTCTTAGAACGGGTGGGTGCGCATTTTTCTCCGCTCGCTACTCTTGGCGACCTCTCGACCGGCCAGACCCAACTCGTCGAGATCGCCAAAGCCTTGGTGTCCAATCCCAAGGTCCTTGTCCTGGATGAGCCGACGGCATCGCTCACGATGACCGAGCGGCATTACGTGTTCAACGCCGTGTCGTCCCTGCGCGATGAAGGAGTTGGAATCCTCTTCATCAGTCACTTTCTCGAGGAGATTTTTCAGCTCAGCGACCGCATCGTCGTCCTGCGCGACGGCGGCCTGGTCGCTGACCTTCCGCGTAAAGAACTCGACCGTGCCTCGCTTGAAGCGCTCATGGTGGGTCGGGAGCTTGCAGCAGGATTCCCTGCGATTTCCCCTCCCACTGACCAAATCGCGCTGTCTGTATCCGGCTTGACGGATGACACCATAACCGACGTCAGTTTCGAGCTCCGCAGAGGGGAAATACTCGGCGTCTCAGGTCTGATGGGTGCGGGACGCACCGAAATTGCTAGAGCTATCTTCGGTCTCTCCGAAGCCCACGGCGACGTCGCGGTTTACGGGGTTCCCCTGAAGCCACGCTCACCGCAAGCAGCTATCGCCGCCGGAGTCGCCTTCGTCACTGAGGACCGGCGCGACGAGGGGATTTTCCTGGAGCGGCCGATTCGCGAGACCCTCTCCGTCGTGGCGCTTGACGCACTAGGTAAGCCGCGATGGTCAGGGGTAATCGACCGCGAGCAGGAGCGCAGAAAGGCGGTCGAGCAAGCGCAGCAGATGCACGTAACCGCCCGCGGGGGGCTCGAAGCAAACGGGATCTCACTCAGCGGCGGTAATCAACAGAAGGTCGTCATAGGCAAGTGGCTCGAGACAGCTCCTCGCGTTCTAATCCTGGATGAGCCCACGCGAGGAATCGACATCGGCGCGAAGGCGGAGATTTACCGCTTGCTCGCTGAGCTTGCGCGCGAGGGACTCGCGATTCTCCTCATCAGCAGCGAGATGGAGGAGATCCTGGGGATGAGTCACCGTGTGGCTGTGATGGCACGAGGACGCCTCTTAGGGATCTTGGATCGTGATGACGCTGACCAGAAAAAGCTGATTCGACTAGCCACTGGAGGCGAGCTGTGAGCAAAATCGCGCGCTCAAGGAGCATAGGTAGTGCAACATGGCGTGCAGTCAGCAGTCAGCCGCTTATCCCGGCAGGGTTGGTGCTGATCGCGCTCTTTGGGGTGATCGAACCCAACTTCGCGAGCGGGTCCAACGCTCTCAACATCGCAACGCAGGCTAGCGTCCTTCTCATCGCTGCCACGGCCATGACGTTCGTCATCCTGACCGCAGGGATTGACCTGTCCGTGGGCGCGATGATCTTCCTCGCGGGCGCCCTAGTCACCTCAACTTGGCTGCAGTCGCTTCCGCCCGCGCTCGCGCTCGTTCTTGTTGCGCTCTGCTGTGCCGTGCTCGGTGGCCTGAATGGCCTCGGCGTCGCCGTGGTCGGAGTGCCAGCGATGATTGTTACGTTGGCCACGCTGCAGATATTCCGCGGGTTGGGCGGCCACATCACTGGCCAGCGGAGCGTGATCGTCGACGATGACCTGCGCTTCATGGGCAGGGGGGATGTCGCCGGAATCCCGCTGCCCTTCGTGGTGGCGATCGCCGTGATCCTCTTCGGGACCTTCGTCCTCCGACGAACGGTATTTGGTCGATTCGTTCAGGCCATTGGATCGAACCAACCGGCAGCTATGAACGCGGGTTTGCCCGTGAAACGGGTGCTCATCGGGGTGTACGCCTTTGCGGGTCTCCTGGTCGGAATCGCCGCAATGGTCCAGGTCGGGCGACTCGGTGCTGTCCAGCCGACACTTGGCAGCGGGTTTGAGCTCACCGTGATCACGGCCGTAGTGCTCGGCGGCACCTCTTTGACCGGCGGCCGAGGCTCGGTAATCGGAACAATGATCGGCGCGCTCATCCTTGCGATCGTCGAAAACGGCCTCGTCCTCATCGGTGCGTCTGCCTACATCTTCGACATAGTTCGAGGGGCTGTGCTCCTTAGTGCCCTGCTCCTCAGCGGGATTCCGCAGCAGCTTCTTCGACGTTTGCGCGCCGACTCGTCATCCACGCCGCAGTCCGCTCGCACCTGAACTCAATTACCTTCCCTTCCGCATCACCATCCGTACACGAAATAGAAAAAAGGTCACGACAATGAAGTTGAAGTTCAAGGCGTCGTTCGCCGCCCTCGGAGCAATGGCGGTCATCTTGACCGGTTGTTCGACGGCCACGCCCGCATCCACTACGGACACGTCGGACGGTGGGATCACCATCGGTGTCAGTTTCGAGCACCTCAACGAGATCCGATCGGCTGAACTCGCAGGAATCAAGGACGCGGCCAAGAAGAACGGCGACAAGGTCGTGTTTGTGTCTGCGGACGACGACGCTCAGAAGCAGGCGAGCCAGATCCAGGATCTCATCCAGACCCAGAAGGTCGACGCGCTCATCGTCATCGCTTTCAACAAGGATCAGATCACATCGTCAATCGCGCTGGCCAAGGCGAACAATGTGCCGTTCCTCACGATCGACCGAGCAACGACCGATCAAGAGAACATCTCGTTCCAGATAACGGGCGACCCTGTTGCCGACGGGAAGCTGGTTGCAGAGCAGATGATCGCAGCCGATAAGGATCTGAAGGTGCTTCAGCTCATCGGAGGGCTCACCGACCAGAACGCTGTTGGCCGTCGGGACGGCTTCGTTGCTGGCCTAAAGGGGCAGACCGCAGTTTCCATCGTCGCTGATGTTCCCACCGATTGGGATCCGACCAAGGCGCTCGATGGAACCTCGAATGCTCTGGAGAAGAACCCGGACATCAATGCGATCTATGTACCGTCCGACTATCTGCTTCCCTCAGTGTTGTCCGCGCTGGACGCTGCGGGAAAGCTCAAGCCGGTGGGCGACCCTGACCACGTGTTCATCGTGACGATCGATGGGGACCCCGTGGGATGCCAGGCCTTGGCCGACAAGACTATCGACGCGGACATCGCCACCCTTGTCGGTGACTTCGGAACTCAGGCCGTCGAAGCTGCCCGCGCCCTCAGTGCAGGCGAAACAGTAGATCCACACATCGTCGAGATCGCGGGTTTGGCTATCAACCAGGGCAACTTCAGCGACGAGAAGGCGAACGTCTGGGGCTGTGCAGACGTCAAGTAGCCAAGTCGGGTGGGTCGCAGATCCGAATGCGGCCCACCCACGATCCCTCCCCATGAAGAAGGAGACATGACCTCAATCAATTCCGCGATCCGCAACGCCACGGCGAAGCTGCCGTGGCTCGTCGATCTAGCGATGCTGCCGCT